>NZ_JARFTR010000165.1 GCF_029167235.1 Kamptonema sp. UHCC 0994
CCCAGAGGGCGGCGTTACGTCAGAGGGTGGTAACTCCTGTTATTTTGTATTCAAGTTATGGAAACAACAGAAAAGCAAAAAATGTTAGCAGGCCAATTATATTTGGCCAGTGATGAGGAATTAATGCGCGATCGCAAGCGAGCTCGCCGCCTTGCCAGAATCTACAACTCTACCACCGAAGAAGAACCCGAAAAACGATTAGAAATTATCCAAGAATTATTCGCCTCAGTCGGCCCAAAAGTTGAGATTGAGCCGCCTTTTTTCTGCGATTACGGTAGTAACATTTATGCTGGCAATGGTTTATATATGAACTTTGGCTGCATAATTCTCGACTGCAATATCGTTAATATTGGCGAAAATTTACTCTGCGGCCCCAACGTACAAATTTACACCGCCTATCATCCTACTGACCCAGAAATTCGTCTTTCTGGTAAAGAACTCGCCGCACCGATTTATATTGGTAATAATGTTTGGATTGGCGGCGGTAGTATCATTTGTCCCGGAGTAACTATTGGCGACAATACGACTATCGGTGCTGGCAGCGTTGTTGTCAAAGATATCCCCGCAAATGTTGTCGCCGCCGGCAATCCTTGCCGAATTATCCGCCATTTAGCTTAATGGCTTCAGGAAATGATACTATCAACCGATAGGTCTAACCTTCTTCCTTCTTCCTTCTTCCTTCTTCCTTCTTCCTTCAACTTATGACTACTGCAACTGTTTATGCCAATGCTCCCGATCTCTGTACTGATGACTATGTGGCACTCGGCTTAGCTACCTGCTTCATCAAAGAAGATAATGAAGTTTACCAAGTCAAAGTTGTGGAAGCTATTCCCTCAGCAGCTTTAGAAGCTATTGTCAAGGGTATTCCTACTTCTTATCAAATGGCTTGCGGTACAACTTTGGGAGCAGTTTTAGACGGCGAAACCCTGCAACTACCAGCAGATTTTCCCGCTGATGCTCAGTTTAGTGATGAGTTTAGCTTTAGAGCGATCGCGGCCGCGAGGACTTACAAAATTCGCCCCCAAGCTCAATCTCATATCCCCGTCGGCACAGTCCGACAAGATTTTAACTACTCTTTAGAGCGCAAGCGCGTACTCAATTCTGCTCGGATTGTCAGCATAGAAGACAATGTGAAACAGCATTCACATACTCATAAAGTTTTATAGAAATCTAGAATATAGGGCGATCTCTGCCCACCGAAGAGGGTTGATTGAATGCGAAAAATCCTCTAGCTCGGAACAGAAATTAAATAACTACTTCATTTAGGTAAGTTATTGTGCTTCAACACTTTTAAGAACGCTGAAGCTCAACAACTTACTTTTTTAACTGTCAACTGTTAATTATATAGAACTTACGCAGGTCGTCCAGAAACCGGGTTTCTGAGATCGTATGTGGGTCACGCAGGAGGCAGGAGGAAAATGCAATCGGAGAAAGAGTTTGGGCGATTGAGAATGTCCTAACCGTTGTGGCGGTTGCTATATTTTCGTCAAAAAAACTGCTGGTTGAGCGAAAGTCGAAACCCGGTTTCTTTGGTTGGGTACGTAAGTCCTGAATTAGCAATTAGTAATTACCAATTACCAATTACGATCGCGGATTTTACCGATTACACGGATTACACGGATTAGTTAGAGTCACGATCCTTTAGTCTGTGAAAGCAGAGGAATCTGTAAAATCTGTGTATCCCAATTATCAATTACCAATTAGCAATTACCAACTTCTTCTACAGACAGGTTTGGCATTATGCTAGGATTGACAGAGTTGGGTAGACAAGAAATAAAAATTACAAAATATGAAACAAAACAAAGTCCTTGCTAAACCTATGATAAAGAGGTTTCGGCGTGAGGAAATTTGTCAGATATTTGGGGAAACTTACGACCCCGATCGCTGGAATAATTGGCACTGGCAAATGCGACATCGGTTGAGTAAGCTGGAACACTTTCAAGGTTTGCTAAAGCTCACTTCCGCCGAACAACGAGGACTTTCGATCGCCCCAGAAAAGTTTGCTGTAGCTGTGACACCGCACTTTGCATCGCTGCTTGACCCGGAAGATCCCCTTTGCCCCCTGCGGTTGCAGGTGGTTCCAAAAGAGGAAGAACTTACAATCGATCCCGCAGATATGGTAGACCCATGCGGCGAAGACCACGATAGCCCAGTACCCGGACTCGTACACCGCTACCCCGATCGGGTGTTACTACTTGCCCTAGACACTTGCGCCGCCTACTGTCGTTACTGCACGCGATCGCGTTTGGTCAGCCAAGGTGAGATGTACCCGGTGACGCGGCGGTTGGATGCCATTATCGCCTACCTAGAGGAACACACCGAAGTGCGGGACGTGCTAATTTCCGGTGGCGATCCACTGTTAATGTCTGATGAACCTTTAGACAACTTACTCGGAAGGCTGCGTGCCATTCCTCACATTGAATTTGTGCGTATCGGTTCCCGCATACCGAGTTTCTTGCCGCAGCGAATCACGCCGGAACTTGTTGCCGTGCTTCGCAAGCATCGCGTGTGGCTGTCGTTGCACTTTTGTCATGTGCGGGAACTTACCCCGGAAGTGGCACACGCCTGCGATCTGCTGGCTGATGGTGGCATTCCTTTAGGCAGTCAGACTGTGCTGCTCAAGGGTGTGAATGACTCCGAACAGGCGCTCAAGGAGCTGTTTCACGGTTTGCTGAAGTTGCGCGTGCGACCCTACTATCTATATCAGTGCGACCCAGTTGTTGGTACTGCCCATTTACGGACGAGCGTCCAAACAGGCATCGATTTGATATCTAAACTGCGGGGTCACACGACTGGGTACGCCGTGCCAACCTATGTGATTGATGCTCCTGGTGGTGGTGGCAAAGTGCCAGTTCAAGCCGAAACCCTACTTGCTTACGAGAATGGCAAAGCTGTTGTGCGCAATTGGGAAGGCAAGATGTATACTTATGTAGATCCAGTGGAGCAGGGCTGACACCTTTTATCCCACATTCCGCGCCCTAAACTGTCACAGGGCTTCGGAAGATAAGCGATTAGTACTCATGAACCAGGGACTGCTGGTTCATGAGTACTGTGTGAGTTTTTCTATATTCCTATATTTATTGAAGTGATAGATGAAAACACCTACTAATCCTGTAAACTCCAGACTATCTAGTGCCTGTCAGCAAGCTGAAGCTAGCTGCTGCAAAAAGGGTATGTTGTTCTTGCCTGAAGACGAATATAAAGCAATTGTTTCATGGCTAACTGACAACTCACCAAGTGAACTTGATGAGTTCGAGTCCCGATGTGTTAAGCATGACAGATTCTACCTATACGATCAAAAAGATTGCTGTCAGTTCCTAACCGAAAAGAATCTATGCAGGCTGCATCTAGAAGGCGTAAAACCATCCGAGTGCTTTTGGTGGCCCGTACATATCTACGGCACAGAGCCAGAAAATCTAGAATTTCGTGTTGCAACTACATGCTGTACGGCTTGCGAGTACATTGACGCCAATTCATCTCTGCTTGACGACATTAGAAAGAGAGTTCGCGAACTCGGAACTGATGTATTTTGTCGGTTCAGAAAAGTTTTCTTGGGAAATCCTTCTGAAAAACGATTCTTATCTAAGTTGTAGCTGTCAATTAAGACACCTGATTTGTTGTACATTAAAGCTAATAACGAAAGCTTTCTCACTGAGAGTCATAGGGTTATGGGGTTATTGATTGGTCTGTGTTATGACCTTAAGGCAGACTACCTTAAGGCTGGTTTCAGCGCTGCTGAGGTGATGGAGTTCGACGATGAAGAAACCATCATCGGGCTGGAAGATGCATTATTTCAGTTAGGTCATCAGGTTGAGCGCATCGGTAATGGTAGAGCACTTGCTCGAAGGTTGGCAAAGGGCGATCGCTGGGATTTGGTTTTTAATATTGCCGAAGGGATAAAGGGTCGTTCTCGGGAAGCGCAAGTCCCGGCAGTTTGTGAATTATTCGCTCAACCCTATACCTTTTCCGACCCCCTCACCTGCGCCCTTACCCTAGACAAAGCGCTGGCTAAGAGGGTGGTGCGCGATCGCGGCTTGCCAACAGCACCGTTTGAGGTGGTGAGTACGCTGGAGGAGGCAGCGGCTGTGTCGCTCCCCATGCCACTGTTCCTCAAGCCTGTGGCGGAGGGCAGCTCTAAAGGGGTAACGGGGCGTTCCCTGGTTAAAGAACGCGAGGAGCTTGTCGCTGTATGCCGAGAATTGCTCAAACAGTTCCACCAGCCTGTACTCGTGGAGACTTTTCTCCCAGGAAAGGAAGTGACAGTGGGCATCATCGGCAACGGCAGTACAGCACGGGTAGTAGGAGTAACGGAAATATTTTTTACCGACAAAGCAGAATTTGCTGCCTTTACTACACTTGAAAAGGGAAAGAAAATGGAAGGGAATCGGGAAAGGATATTCTATCGCCAGGTAACAGATGAGGAACCTTTAGCAGCCCAGGCACGGCAGCTAGCGTTAGTAGCTTACTACACCCTCAGCTGTCGTGATGTCGCTCGTCTGGATCTGCGCTGCGACGCGGCTGGCGTTCTCTATTTCCTGGAGATGAACCCACTGCCAGGACTAAACCCTGTGTTCTCACCGCTGCCAATTATGGCGGAGTGGGCTGGACTGTCGTATGTAAAGCTGATTGATGAAATCGTGGAGTCCGCATGGGAAAGGTATAAATGTCCTAACAGCTCTCCAAGGAGATAATCTTGTCGGACAGGCTACAAAATTTGGCAGATACACCTTAGTTGCAAAAAAGTTAACGATTAGTTTATCAATTGCTTCTCATCCGAACCAACCTCCAATTTTTCGCGTCCCATCTGTAGACGGTTTTCTTCTATAGCCACAGTCAAGTCGCGAGATTCTTCTAGATGCAAAGGAGAGACACCACCATCCTCAACATCACGAGCAAATGTCCTGGGCAACTGTACCCCAAGCATCACCATTTTGATGGCGAGGAACAAAGAGATAGCCAACCACAAGATATGGTTACTCTCAAAGTAAATGGCGGCTACATCCGCCGGTAAAAATCCCACGGCAAGAGCAACTAAGCTAACATTTCGGAGGGTATGCCCTTGAGCCAAACCCAAGAAGTACCCATCCAGCATGAAGCTTATTGAACTACATACCAGGACGAGTACCAACCAGGGAACAAAAATATCAATGTTAGAGGTGACTTCGGTGTGATTGGTTAACAACCCAAAAACCGTATCGGGAAATAGCCAACACACTCCGCCGAAAGAAAGTCCCACCAGCAGAGCCGTTCCTAGAGAAACACCAGCCAGAGGTACTAACTGTTCTGAAGATCCTTTACCTTTAAAGTTTCCGACCAGAGTTTCCGTGCCGAATCCCAATCCTTCAACAAAATAGATACTGAAATTGCATATCTGTAAGAGCAAGGCATTTTGAGCGTAGATAATCGTCCCCATCTGTGCCCCCTGATAGTTAAACGTTAAGGAGGTAAAGATAAAAATTAAATTGCTGACAAAGATGTTTCCATTAAGAGTCAAGGTAGCTCTTATCGCTGAGGGATGCCAAATTTTTTTAGCGACGGCTCTTACCTCTTGCCATTGGATTTCTTGGTACAAAAAAATCAATCCCACGAATAGGCACAGATATTGGCTTATAGCATAGGACACTCCAGCCCCCGTACTTTCCCAACCCCACCGGATAATCAACAGGTAGTCGAGTGCAACTTTGGCAGCATTGCCAACGACAGACACCACCACAACTAAGGCATTTTTTTCCTGTCCTAAAAACCAACCAATTAAGACAAAATTGAGCAAAATGGCGGGTGCTCCCCAAATTTGGGTATTGAAATAGGCTAGACCTGAAGCTTTAACTTCTGGTGCGACATCTAGGAAGGCAAACCCTAGTTCTCCTAAAGGGTACTGCAATAGTGCGATCGCGATACCCAGTACCAGAGCAATTAAACCATTACGCAGTCCCACTAACAGCACGCCTTCTCGGTCATTTCGTCCCACCGCTTGAGCCGTTACCCCAGTAGTACCCATGCGTAAAAACAGAAAAATCTCGTAAAGAAAATTAAGCAGGTTTCCAGCTAAGGCAACTCCTGCTAAGTGTTCGATTCCTTCCAGATGACCTAAGAAGATGACGCTGACTAAATTTGCCAGTGGCACCATAATATTTGATAGGACGTTGGCTAGAGCGAGTCGGAAGTAGCGAGGTACGAAGTCATACTGGCTATTGAGCATCAGGTTCATAGATAAATCCGCTTGTTACCAAAATCTCTACCAAAGAGTCTCTACTTTTCATATTAGTTTACATGATTTTTAGGAGGAAGGCTCTCGATGTGTCGTCTCCAGATGCGCTGAATAGTTGAAAATAAAGTTACTAAAAACTTCTTTTAATTATAAATATAAAAACAGAAAACATTGATTACAAAAATGATGATTTTTATTTTTTCTCTTCCTTTTAAAAAATGGCTGTTTGCCGCGCTCGCGCTGATAGTGGGATTATTTCTAATTTCAGAAGGATTTCAGGTATATTCACTCGCTTGTAATCGAACTAAAAAAGCTGCCAATACCTGTGAAATTTCTCACTTTACCCTTTCGGGAACAAGTGTTAAGCAATTCCCATTGAGTCAGCTTAAAGAAGCTAGAGTCCAACAGTCTTCACGTTCTAAAATAACGGTTTGTATTTTAGTAACAGAGAAGGAAGTATTAACATTTGGCTCCCTATCCACTAATTATGCCCAAGGAAAGCAAGAAATGGTATCTGAGATTAATACCTTTTTACAAAATCCCAAGCAGTTAAGTCTATCAGTCAAAGAACCCCCTGGATATTCTATAATTTTAATGGGTATTATCTGTAATGTAGTGGGTTTGCTTTTATTCTTTATAAAGACTCAATAACATGGAATTTTTTAGTTTTGTAGCCACACACAACAGTTCTGCCAATCACAAATTACCAATTTAAGTTAAACTAAAGTTGTTGGCTAAAAATTGAAAAATTGATTTAAAGGAGGGAAATACCATGCTAAAACTTTATGGAGGAGCCCGCAGCCGGGCCTCGATCGTTCAGTGGTACTTAGAGGAAATAGAAATACCTTATGAGTTTGTGTTGCTAGATATGCAAGCAGGAGCTCATTTACAACCAGATTTTTTGGCAATTAACCCTTTTGGGAAAGTTCCTGCGATCGCAGATGGAGATTTTAAACTTTGGGAATCGGGCGCGATTCTGCTATATCTAGCTCACAAATATGGTAAAATGCCTGAATCTTTGGAGAAGCAAGCTGAAGTTGGGCAGTGGGTCTTATTTGGCAATGCAACTTTGGGGCCAGGGATTTTGCTAGAAACGAATAGCGATCGCGAAACCCCTCGTTTATTAACCCCACTCAATCAAATCTTAGAGCAGCAACCGTTCTTAATGGGAGATGAATTCAGCGTCGTAGATGTAGCCGTCGGTTCGATTTTGGCTTACATTCCGATGGTAATGCAATTCGACTTTACCCCTTATCCCGCAGTTTTCGACTACATCAAGCGTATATCAGAGCGACCGGCATTTAAAAAAGCGATCGGCCCAGGCAAATAACTGATAACAGTTAACTGATAACGGTTAACCATTAACCGTTAACCGTTAACCGTTATCAGTTAACGATTTGACCTCAGAATAAAATTATCTGAAACCAACCGCAGCCTGCCAAACAAAGGCTAGTAACAAGAAAAACACGGGAATCACGGGCAAAACGTCAACCAAGGGGTTAAAGATTGAGTAAGCTTCGGGCAGCTTTGCTAACAGCAGTGCAGCTTCCATGAATTAATGAACCTCTCCAACACAATTTTAATAATTGTCGTACATCTTAACATGAGGCGTTCGCAGAGGATCTGGTACTTGGTGCAAGCCAATGAGCAAATTCTTCAGTAAAGCGATCGCTCAGAATCGCTTCCCTAATCCGCACAGTAAAGCGAATTAACTCCGTAACGTTGTGAATCGACAGCAGAGTATGACCTAGAGCTTCGTGAGCCCGGACTAAGTGGCTCAAATAAGCACGGCTGAAAGTTTGGCAAGTATAGCAGGGGCAATTTTGATCGACAGGGCCATAATCCTCTCGAAACTGAGCATTTTTGAGATTCCAGCGCTCCCCTCCTACCAAAACCGCCCCGTGACGCGCCAAGCGAGTAGGAATCACGCAATCAAACAAATCTACACCAGCGGCGATCGCTACTGCCATCTCCCGGTAAGTTCCAATTCCCATCAAATAACGAGGTTTTTCTGGAGGTAAAAGCGGTGCAGTCACCTTTACAATGTCTTCGATCATTTCCCCCGGTTCACCCACACTCACCCCGCCGATCGCATAACCAGGTAAATCCAAATCTACCAACTGATTAGCCGCACGCGATCGCAAATCTGGATAAACCCCACCTTGAACAATACCAAACAAAGCCTGATCCGATCGCTGGTGACTAGCAATACAGCGTTTCAGCCAGCGGTAAGTGCGATCCGTCGCCGCCGCCACATCTTCCCGTGACGCGGGATAAGGCGGGCACTCATCAAAAGCCATAATCACATCCGCACCCAAATCATTTTGAATTTGGATCGAAAGTTCCGGTGTCATGTGAATCATCATCCCATCACGGGGAGAGCGAAACTTCACCCCATCCTCCCCAATCGTGCGAATCTCGCTCAAACTGAATACCTGAAATCCACCAGAATCAGTCAAAATCGGGCCTTTCCAAGCCATAAACTTGTGCAATCCGCCAGCACCAGCCACAATTCCCTCCCCCGGTTGCAGATGCAAATGGTAAGTATTCGCCAACACCATCTGAGCACCCGCCGCCTCCAAATGTGCAGGTGTGAGAGTTTTGACATTAGCCAGCGTCCCCACTGGCATAAATCTAGGTGTTTCTACTGAACCGTGAGGAGTTGTAAAAATACCTGCACGCGCTTGCGTTTGGCTACATTTAGCCTGAGATTGAAAAGAAAAATTATCCGGCATCGGGCATGAGGTAATGGGAGCTTTGAGAGATTTTTTCAGTTTGCCATTAGCAATTAGCCATTAGCAATTAGCCATTAGCAATTAGCCATTAGCAATTAGCCTAATGCCATAATTCCCAAACGCTGCCAGTGAAATTAAAACGGGCAATCATCGTCATCGAGTTGGACATCCCAGTTAGCTGAGAGCACTTGATCCACCACTGCATCCAAAGCAGCCGCGTTTAAGTTCCTTGTAACTTGCTCTTGGAGAGGATTTGATAGGGGAATCAGCCGTAACTGGCGGCCATCTTGCATCAAGTCGAAATAAGACCCCTCTTCCGGCGACTGTTTCAGTTCTAGGTAATCAAAACTATAAACATTCAAATAGAGCGCGTGATTCGCAATCAGAGTGGAACGAGTGGGATCGGCAAAGACCTCCAGCACGTAACCTTCTCCTTCGCTGCGAATTGTACCATCCTGAATGTGGATGTAGCGGACACGGCCCAAATCAACAAGCAATCTTTGTAGATCCCGCTTGTTAACAACGATTCCCGTATCGACGATACAAGGAGCAGCTACCCTGTTATTAAATTGATTGTGACTCATGGAACAAAAGCCTCTGGTGTAGTTGTGTTCGCGTTGCGGAAATTAAGGAACCCGCTAGCATTCTGGGGAGGAAGAAGGGGATAAATTGAGATTAGCCGCTACTGAGATCGAGATTTTCGGGTTCGCGGCCCCGATCGGTTTCTTGGGAAATGGACTAAGCGGGAGTGCTGTCTTACCCAAGGCCCGAAGGAGTATTAACGATCCAATTCTGGCATACCCTAGTGGATTCACAACTCCCTTAAAATACTGAAAATTTATATCCTATGGTAGATAATAAATGGGTTCGCTCTCTAAGTAAGTATTTCAGGACGCAGGGAGCAGGAATAGCGGCTGCCATTGCTTTCTACACTTGTTTGCCTGTACCGATCTCTTGGACTTTGGAATTTCGTGGTATTGCGCGTTTGGCTCCTATAATCGGCTTAATGATAGGCGGTATATTGGGTGTAGCTGATATTGGATTGCAGTTTTTGGGGATGCCTGTACTTACGCGATCGGCCCTGGTGGTTCTCAGTGGAATTACGGTCACGGGCGGTTTACACTTAGATGGAGCGATGGATACGGCTGACGGTTTGGCTGTTGGCGATCCGCAGCGACGGTTGGAGGTGATGGCGGATAGTGCGACGGGTGCTTTTGGGGGGATGGCTGCGATCGCGATCGTGTTGTTGAAAACTACGGCCCTGAGTGAGTTAAATGGCGATCGCTGGTTGGCTTTGATGGCGGCTGCTGGTTGGGGTAGATGGGGGCAATTAGTGGCGATCGCGCGTTATCCCTATCTGAAAGCTACTGGCAAAGGAGCTTTTCATAAAGATACTCTTTACTCGCCTCTGCATTTTTTACCCGGACTATTTTTATTGTTAGGTCTGAGCGGTTTACAAATTATTTTAGACCGCGATCGCTGGCTTTTGGCGGCAGGAATGGCATTAGGTGGAGGTGCGATCGCTATTTTCACAGGAGCCTGGTTTAATCACCGTTTAGGAGGTCATACTGGCGATACCTACGGTGCTGTTGTTGAGTGGACAGAGGCATTCTTATTATGCCTTTTAGCCGCTCTACAGAATTAAAAATTAGTTATAGCTAGGGACTAGGGGCTACGATGCTCAGGGCTAGGGAAAGAGGGGAATAGAATCTATTGTGGAAGCTATGAGCGAGTGTCCTAACAGTCTTAGGGGTTGCTATACCAGTGTTGTAACGCCGCCCTCTGGGCGGTAATGATACC
>NZ_JARFTR010000072.1 GCF_029167235.1 Kamptonema sp. UHCC 0994
GTGACTTGACCGCCAAGATGGCGGCGTTACGGATACTTTTGCGTAAGTTCTGTAATTAAAGGCGCACCCTAACTAAAGAAGCTTACAAACGCTATTGGTAACATCGGTGCAAATCGATTGTAGGTTCGACTCCTACCCTCTCCGCTATTTGGAGAGGTGGCAAAAAAATAGCTTTTCTGACTTGTGCGCCTCTTAATTATTGCACTATTTTCAAGTTCCATAAATTTTCACTTCGCGCCCTAACTAAGGAAGCTTACATACTAGCTCATGGTTGAGCATTTCTCTCTAAAGAAAAGGTCACGGGTTCAACTCCCGTATATGTACCCAAGGCTTTCTTAACTTGCGCGAGGTGATTTTAACTGCTTTAAAATAGACGTTAGCTGTTAAAAATTGAGGGTTTCACTTCGCACCCTGACTGATGAAGCCTACAAACTTTACTAATTTTAAAGCTTTTTCGACTTGTGCGGAGTATTTTACCTCAATAATATCCCGGCGATTGAAATCGCGCCTACACAAACAAAGTCCGCCTACGCGGACTAATGAGAGCGATCGATTTCTGCAATAGGTTTATCCTGCTTTATACTCTCAAATTAAGGGTATTTATGAGCGAACACCGCTTAGGTGAAAATGTGATTGAGCGCCCTCGTGGAGGGTTAAGAATCAGCTTAAAAAAGGTGACTGGGTACAAAAAACACCTAACAAAGATTACTGAAGAAGCAAGTACAGATGGACTACTTAGCCCTTACTTGATTAAGCCGAGAAACAAGACAAAATTCTTCTCTGATTGTCTTGGCCCGCTGTACCGTTGGCTGCGTTCAAAAGTAGGGAAACTCTGGGATGATGTTTATAGGGAAATGTCCCAGTTGGTTGATATCACTACCTTATCGGGTCAACATCTTCTTTCTCATGTTTGGAGTTATGTAGAACGAAATGTTGTGATGATTGACGGGGTTCCTTACCATAAAAGCTCTATCTATCATTGGCAGCCAAATCCCATTGGTTATTCCCAAGAAAAACTGTATATTCACCCAGATTCTGGCATTCTCTGTTTAGCTAAGAAAATCCCATACAAGCCTCCTGAAAAACCGAAAGATTTTTTGAGAATCGATGCTTACCATCATTACCGTAAGATCGATGATATTTGGTATCTAGTTACGCTGGCAGATATTGCTTTTCTGAGTTTGGGTGCTGATGTTGTTTTGAAAACTAAGCTGACTCGCGATGGTGGTTTGCGGGAGTATGGTAAGGCTGTTTATGCTGTTAGTAAACAGCAGTGTAGTAAGAAACAAATTAAGTTTATTATGCAGGAACTTAGCAAGGTTTAATATTTACTTCGCGCCCTAACTGGGAAAGCTTACATACTAGCCAAATTGGTAAAGGCGCTTGATTTAGGTTCAAGATTATGCAGGTTCAATCCCTGCGTATGAACAAATGGCTTTTTTGACTTGCGCGAAGTAACTTTTTTCTCATCTATTAATTCCACAGAGGTGATATTTATGAATATGAATACAGCCGAACGCGATTTGCGCTTAGAAATGCTTAATAGTTTGCTAACTACACCTCACCGCCAATTAGAAAAGGTAACGGAAATTCACAAGTTAATTGTGGAAATCGATCCGATTTTTTACGGTCATTTAGCGGTGTGGTATCAACACAATGGGGACGTGCGCGATCATAAGGAAGTTTTTGTCGGAAATTTGCTAACAAGTAACTTAACTGAGCACAGAGATGCTGGTTTTGTGATGTTGCAAGAGTTCCCACCTTATGAGGTTTCACGGATTGTGGACTTTATGAAGGTTCACCAGGGAAAAGTGCCGCGATCGGCGCGTACTGCTGTGACTCGCTATCTGAAATCGCGGGAAAAGAATCCGCAGTTTTTCGATCGCGCCGCAATCCGGGGACGCAAGGCGATGAAGCATTTGTATGCGAGTTTGCATATTAAACCAAGCGATCGCGCTGATTCTGTGCTGTTTAAAGATAATCCGCCAGAGGATAGTTTGGCGTTTGTACTCAAGCAGTTGGCGAAGGCGGCGACTCCTGCTGATCAGGCGATGTTGATTGTGGAGTACAAGATTCCTTATGCGATCGCAGTCGGCGCGGTGAAGCAACTAACACCAACTGTGTTGGTAGCGTTAATCGATTCGATGTCGCCACAGGAAGTGATTAATAACTTGAAATCCATTCAAAATCGTGGTGCAATGGATCACCCAGAAGTCAAGAAATTGATTGATGGGAAGTTAGATAAAGCGGCGAAAAGCGACCGAGTTTCTGCTTTTAAAGCCAGTGTTGCCGGTGATGGCGCTCAATTTGATGCAGCAACGACAGCGAAGTTGGAAGCGGTGACAAATGAGCAGGTAAAAAAGCGCGGGAAAATCGCTAAATCTACTGGTTTGCTAGTAGATAAGTCAGGTTCGATGACGAATGCGATCGAAGTTGGTAAACGTCTTGCAGCGTTAATTTCTGGTATTTCCGATGCCGATTTGTTCGTCTATGCTTTTGACACGATGCCCTATTTTGTAGAGGCAAAAGGTAAGGAATTGACGGACTGGGAGCGTGCTTTTAAGCATCTTCAGGCGAATGGTGGTACTAGCTGCGGTTGCGCTGTGGAAGTGATGCGGAAGAAAAAGCAGGTGGTTGAGCAGTTTATTTTGGTGACAGATGAAGGTGATAATTCTACGCCTTTATTTGCCGATGCTTATACTACTTATTGCCGCGATTTAGGGGTGATGCCGAATGTAGTGATCGTGCGAGTTGGTTCTCATTCTAATTATGTTGAGGGTCAATTGAAGCAGAAGCAAGTGCCTGTGGAAACCTTTACATTTGCTGGTGATTACTATTCATTGCCGAATTTGGTGCCGATGCTTTCTCGTCCTTCGCGGTTGGAGTTGCTGATGGAAATTCTGGATGTGGCTTTGCCTGTGAGGAATGATAAGTGATAAAATGGTGTTGCTCATCAGTTCTGCTGGTGGGCAATGCTAATTTTATAGGAAAGTTACTGTGCCATACCTCAAAGCAAAACATCTATCAACGCAAGGTAAAAGGTTTAATGAAAAATCAAAAAATGCTAATCGCAAGTTAATTTATCTCGGTGGTGAAATCCGCTTTCAATCCGAGATGGATTTGGAAGATTATATAGACGATAATTTTGATGAGATATTCCCATCGTTAATAAAAATCAAAAGGCAGTACACTATAAAAATGCAGCGATGTGATTTATTATGCTGCACAAAATCCGAAAGACAGCCTGTAATTATTGAGATAAAAAATGAAGAATACAGAGGATTGGTTTCTCAGTTAACTAGGTATAGAAAAGCAATCTTAAGTAATAAATCTTTTGATGATAAGATTGACTATTCATTACCAGTTAAAATGATAGCGATCGCACCTAGTTTTCACGAAGATAATTACACAGATAAAGAAGCTTCAAAATTTGAAGAGGATTTTGCTTTTTGGGAATTTTCCGTCAAAAATCATAATAATTCAGGTCAATTTAACCTATTAAGTCAAACTTATAATATTTCTTATCCTATATTTGGTTTGCCTGAAATCTCCCCTAATTTAGATCGGAGGAGTTTACCTGCTTTTACTACCAATTTTGTAGATAGACTTTACCTAGACTATCATACAGATTTTTTAAAGTTGCGAACTTTGTTTTTGTCTCAACCAAAAGTAAAAGAAATGGTTAGTAGCAGTTACAGAAAGATATTATATGGAACTGGGGATGGAGTGAACCACAAAAAACTGGCCGAAATAACTAACACTACTAACGGAATTTTTTTATTTCTTTGGTTGCCAACAGCAATTAATAAAAATACCAAAACACCTATAACTCGATTTGGATTTGTTTTGAAAAAAGGAGGCAACCCTTTTTCTCATAATTCTTCTATAGAATGGGTTGTTTGTACCAAAGATACTATCAACTTAAATGAGGAACCTAAACCTAATACATATTCAGGAATGACTAGGGAGGGAATGTTAAAATGGTGTAAGCCTAGTATGTATTTGTTGCAAGCTACAGCAGGTGGTTCTAATAATACTTTTTGGTTACTTCTTAATCTCCTGAAAGGTATCACTCCACCTCTTGATAACACTACTATGGATTGGTGGAAATCTTACTCAAAGGAAACACCCACTAATTTAGGATGGTTTATAGACTTAGCTATCAAAACCTGGAATTATCGCATCAATTAGCACTTTTATATACAGATACATTCAGCAGCAAACGCAAAAACAGCTTGCAATCCTTCAGGTGTTAGCATCGGATAGTTTTCTAATATCTGTTTCTCTGTCCATCCAGCCGCAAAAAGACCTAATATAAATTCTAAAGATAGGCGAGTTCCTTTAACAACTGGTTTCCCAACTAGAATGTTAGGATCGGTATGAATATATTTTTGCCAGTCCATTTTTTTACCTAAACAACTCGGTCAGATTCCCAAAATTATACTACATTTAATTATAAGATAGACTTTCCAACAAAGAAGCTGAAGTCACTTGACTCCAGCCTATTTGACACAAAATACAGAGGATATACCCTGATTTATACACTGCGTTTTAAAACTGCATCGCCGCTTAATTCTTAGTCAATAACCAAAGAAGGATTTGCACAGAAATCAAACTTCTCCGCCTCTGACATACTCCCATCTTCAAATCCTACTTTGATCCACTGATTGCAAGCTTCGTGATTAGTATGTTCTCCCCAAACCATTTCTCCTTCACTTTTGGGAGCAATGTTACTTTCAAGAGAAAAGTATCCCCAAGTCTTGCCATCTTCAGATACCAATACCTGACTAATCGCTGTATCGGTGTTGTTCTGAACTGTAAATTTGTATTCTTCCGCTTTAGTTGGATTAGCGAGAATAGATACTAAGCTCAAAGCTGCACCTGCGGTTGCAACTGCGACTTTTAAGAATTTCGGAGTCATCATAGTATGTCTTTGCATTGTTTTTGGATAATTTGTCCTACTTCTAGGATTTGAAATTCGAGCCTAACACAAGAATCGGCTGAAAGCAATAGTTTAATTGTTACATTATGCAATTCATCCTTAAAACTAAATGTTTTTAGTGTTAACATTAATAACATATAACTTCTATATCATCAAGGTTTCAGGAAAATATTTAATAAATTTTGGAGGTAAATACAGTGGCAGATATCCGCAATCTTCTGAGCAAACTGGCTGCACAAGAAACGCAGTTGTGCGACACTCAGTTTCTCGCGCCTTGCACTCGCGGGGGACGGGTACGGACAAGGGTCGCTGGCATTGTTTATACCTTCAAGCCAAAGCCGCGTAATTTTGAAGGATGGGGTATTTTTCAGCCAGTTAATGAAAAAGTTGCTCAAGTAGTTGATGAACCCAGTTTGCCACAATTGACAGACTATTTGCAACTGCTGACTCCCATTCGATTGCAACTGGCTTATGCTTTGCAAGGACAAACTTGGCTGGCTTATCCTGTTAATGAATCTGATGCTAGACAACGCATTGGCGTTGCCAAACCATTTCCCATACATTTAGTAACTGAAGGCGCTACTTTTGAGCCAATTATTGCTAGATGGGATGGTAAATCTTGGTGGTTTGAGGATATCGATCGCCGCGCCGATCCGTTATCATCTGAGGAACTAAGATCGGCGTTAAAAAAGGTGATTTCTCCTCAAGAAGTCCGCTTTAAGGGGATGACACCGGAGATGCGTACTGTCTACGAGTTAGTAGCACAGCAGACTGAGGAATTTAGTCAAAAGTTCCAACAGCGACGGGATGAAAAGCGCTTGCAGGAGGCGCTACAAATGGGTGGGGGAGAGTTGCGAGAGTTTCGCGATCGCGACGACTATTGGCTAATCGAGTGGACTGCTGGAAATGGCGATCGCCACACCAGTGCGATCGCTAAAAATGACCTGACTGTGGTTAGTGCTGGCATCTGTCTAAGCGGACTAGATAGCAACTTTGATTTACAATCATTAGTTGGAGTTGTCGAAGCTAGATATAGCAACCGCTTTCAGCGGTTAGGGGCTAGGGGCTAGGGGCTAGGGGCTAGGGACTAGGGAAAGAGGAAGAGAGGGGGGGAGGATGGGGGAGATGGGGGAGATGAGGGAGATGGGTAATTAGCCATTAGCAATTAGCAATTAGCAATTAGCCATTAGCCATTACCAATTACCAATTATGTCAACTTTATTTCACGAACAACTGTATCGAACACCAGCAGTAATGTCAATCTTGAAAAAGTTGCCAGTAACGGTATGTGGCGCTGGTGCTTTGGGTGCTAATATTACTGAGAATTTGGCACGTTCTGGCTTTGAAAACTTAAAGGTAATTGACCGCGATCGCATTGAGGAACGTAACTTATCTACCCAACCCTATTATCGTTCAGATGTGGGCGCATTCAAAGCAAAAATTCTCGCCAATAACCTTTACCGTGCTTTAGGCGTTAAGGTCGATCCACAGTCAAAAGAACTAACAGCAGCAAATGCCGCTGTACTACTTGCTAATAGTGCATTAGTAATTGATACTTTTGATAATAGTGTAGGTCGGCAAGCAGTGAAAGATGGCTGTGAGAGTGCGGGTATTCCCTGTCTCCATGTCGGTTTAGCTACTGATTATGCGGAAGTGATTTGGAATCAAGGCTATCGGGTTCCTTCACCCGCAAATGATGATATTTGCGATTACCCTTTGGCCCGAAATTTGGTGATGCTGACTGTTGCAGTTGCCTGTGAAGTTATTATTAATTTTGCGGCTAATAAAGAGCAACAGAGTTTTACTGTCACTCTGGGGGATTTTGCCATCAAGCCGTTTATGCTGTAAACTATGAATTTATAGCATTTGTACTTAATATCGGGAGTAATTGGATAATGAGTATACCATTAGAATGGACAGCAGAAGCTGAGGCAAGACTCAAGGAAATTCCCTTTTTTGTCCGACCGGCTGCTCGTAAAAAGATTGAGAAGTTTGCTCAAGAATTAGGGATAAATCAAATCAATGCTGAAGTTTACGAGCAAGCTAAACAGAAGTTTGATTCTAAGAAGAAGTAGATTTTTATTAATAGAAAATGGCTAATTGCTAATTGCTAATTGCTAATTAATACCAAGTCTTCGTTAATTTTTTAGTCCGCGTAGGCGGACTTTGTTTGTGTAGCAGCGGTTTCAACCGCCAAACGTTCTAACAACCAACTAACAACTAACCAACAACCAACTAACAACTAACCAACAACCAACCAATAACTAACAACTAACAATTATCCACGATACTGCACGCGATAAATTATGTTATTACCTTCTTCAGTAAACAACAAACTCCCATCAGGTAAAACTAGCAAACCAACTGGACGACCCCAAGTTTTAGGCCCTGATGGATCGATCAGAAAACCCTTCAAAAAATCTTCATAATAACCTTGAGGACGGCCAACGTTATTAAATGGTACAAACACAATTTTGTATCCCGTTCCAGCGTTGCGATTCCAACTGCCGCGAAACGCTACAAAGGCTCCATTCCGATATTTTTCAGGAAATGTTTTCCCATCATAAAACTGAAGTCCTAAAGCTGCTGAATGCGCTTGAAAAAGTACGTCTGGGGTAAGAGTCTTAGCAGCTAAATCTGGGCGCTCGCTGATGCCATTTTGCGCGTGGCGCGGATCTAAACGATTCGCTGTAAAATAAGCATAAGGCCAACCGTAAAACTGACCTTGCTGAATTCGCGTCAAGTAATCGGGCACTAAATCGTCCCCTAAACCATCGCGTTCGTTAACTGTGGTGTAAAGTTCCCCAGTTTGCGGATGAAAATCTAATCCTACGGGATTTCGCAATCCATAAGCAAAGGTTTTTTGATTCTGGCCGTCTAAATTCATCACCTGCACTGATGCTCTGGGTAACTCTTCTACACTGGCATTTGATGCCGAACCAATGGAGACATAAAGCTGATTTTTATCTGGGGAGGTGACAACATTTCGCGTCCAGTGTTGGTTATAACCACCTCCCGGCAAGTCAGCAATTTTTTCACCAGTTCCAGTTAGTTGTTGCTGGCCTTGATTGTAGGGAAATCTACGGACTTCGGCACTATTACCTAGGAAAAAATAGCGATCGCTAAAGGCCATCCCAAAGGGAATATTTAACCCATTTGCCCTAGTAGCGAAGGTTTCGCGGACATCAGCAACGCCGTCGCCGTTGGTATCCCGCAACAGGCGAATCCGGTTTTGTCGCGTTTCAGTCACCAAAACATCGCCGGTGGGAGTGAGTGCCAGCCACCGAGGAGCATCTAAATTGTCAGCAAAGATGTTCACAGTGAAGCCGGGAGGAACGCGCAGGGCTCCACCTTGACTAGGCGGTACTACTTGAGGGGATTTCGAGGCGCTTTGAGTGGCGTAGGGTTGCGGTAAATTGGCAACTGTAATGCGGATTGGCTGTGGCGAGAACGTTTCGGTGCGTAATATCTGGCTGGGTGCTGTTACATTTGTCTGGGCTACTGGTGAGGTATTTTGCAGCACTGGGCTAGCTTGTGGCGATTCCTGATTGCTAGAATTGACTGGAGCGATCGCCTGCTTTTCGCGATCGCACGCAGTTATCGACAGCAACACCAAAATTAGAAATAAAAAGCGCATTTGACACCCCCAGCCTTAGAAAAATCCAAAATCTAAAATCTGATGAAGCCACCGCAAAAGTGCGGTGACATCAGTAGACCTCTTACTTGCAAAAGTCGATCTCATTAGTCCGCGTAGGCGGACTTTCTTTGTGTAGTCGCGATTTTAATCGCCGGGATATTTTTGGAAAAGGTCTAGTTACTTAACAAAAGTTGCGATCGCGATCGTAACCTTACCAAAGTCCTCTAACAGGAGCCGCCGGTTGCATCATCGGAGCAGGAGCCATCGGTGCCTGACGAACAGGAGCCACTTGAGGCCGAGCTGGGGGTGCAGCGGGACGCATCGGGGCTGCGGGACGCATTGGCATTGGTGCCGGAGTCGTCTGAGTTTGAGTCTGAGTCCGAGTTGTTGTGGTCGTCATGCGAGTTGCCGTACTCGCCGTCACCTTCACATTTGGGATCACCAGCACACTTTGCACGAGAGAACCACCACGCGCCACAGTCGCTCTGACACGGGTTCCCGGTACCAGCCCCATAGTTCCCAGTACCCGCCGTTCAATTAGCAAAGTTCTGTAAGTACCGCCCTCGACATCAACTGTCACCACTTCACCGACAATGCTTTTGACAATGCCTGTGATGGTTTCCATGTTTGCCATCGTACTCATGCCTGCTTGAGCTAATTTACTCTCAGGGTTTGCCATCGCTGGATGCACCGTTCCTGCTGAAACTAACAGCGATAGGGCTGTACCTGTCAGTAATGTAATCTTTTGAAGACGCATTGTTTCCTCACTTTTGACTATATTTGGGATCGGGTTGCTTTGATTGATAAGAAACCACCCTAACGTTTACACCTAATCTAGTTTACTCACCGGAATGGAGACTTTAGACAATCATTAGGTAAAGATTATCTAACCACTATTCATAGACTCTATTCTCCGTCAGGAGTTCCACAGCATCATTTTGACAGTTGGGTAGATGGTCAGTTAGCTAAGTTAACTGCGATCGCCTAACCCAATTCCCTAACTAACATCAGTCCTGAGTTGCTGTGGCAACTTACCAAAAATCTCTAATCGGCTCCCTACCACCCGCGATCGGGGGATACACTGATATCATAGAGATCGGCTTTCTTCAAAATATAACTGTAGCTAATTTGAAAATAACTCTACCGAGAGGGGGATCTTATTGATGGCAGGGATCGAGGAAGAAATGTTAAGAAGTAAATGTTGCAATTCAAAGGTCAAAAGTTAAGACTAATCAGAGGTTAAACTAAAAAAAATAATGGGTTTCGGATTTAAACAGGCTAATCTTGTAAAATACTGTTAGTGAGGAAGTGAGAGAAACAAGCAATGACGAAAAGTAGATATTTATCTAAGAATCTGATGGCGATGGGCTTAAGTTCAGCCCTGTTAATGAGCGGCATACAACAAGCGACGGCCGCGACGGCCAATAATTCTACTCATTCTATCCAGAAAAAAGCCGCTCCAAAAAAGATAGCCATTCCCCAGAGTTCGCGGACGATTGCGAAACTAGAATTGCCTCCTCTTGGAGATAAAAATAATTTTCTTCCTCTCTTTCAAACTCCCCCAGTTAATCCTTTACAGGAAGTCCGTTTAGTGCTAAGATTAAGGGAACGCCGCGTTTATGTTTACCGCAAAAATGAGTTGCAAACAAGTTTCCCTGTGGCTGTGGGAAAAGATGGTTGGGAAACTCCTACAGGGAATTTTAAAGTTATGCAAATGATTAGAGAACCAAGTTGGGAACATCCTTGGACAGGAGAGGTTGTTCCTCCAGGCCCAGACAATCCATTAGGGACTAGGTGGATTGGTTTTTGGACTGATGGTAAAAATGTGATTGGTTTTCACGGAACACCTAATCCCGAATCTATCGGCAGACCTGCTTCTCACGGTTGCGTCAGGATGTATGATAAAGATGCTCAAGCTTTATTTGAAAAGGTAGAAGTAGGAACGCCAGTAATAGTAGAACCTTAGAATGTTAACGGTTAACGGTTAACGGTTAACCAATTACCAATTACAGGACTTACGCAAAATCATAGTAACGCCGCCTTCTAGGCGGTTTCTTTACCGCCTAGAAGGCGGCGTT
>NZ_JARFTR010000043.1 GCF_029167235.1 Kamptonema sp. UHCC 0994
CCGCCCTCTGGGCGGTAAAGATACCGCCCAGAGGGCGGCGTTACGTAAGCAGTGGGTAAATTCTATAGATTTGGCGATCGCATCACGCTTCCTAACCCCTTCTTACCTCTAACCCTAACCCCTTCTTACCCAGCCCCTAGCCCCTTCTTCAGCCCCTAGCCCCTAGCCCCTTCTTAACCTAGCCCCTAGCCCCTAGCCCCTACAAAAAAACCCTTCCTAGCAGCTAGGAAAGGAGATCGGAAGCGACAGGCGCACTCCGCGCTTCCGACAGTCCAATATGGTTTAACAAGGTTTGTTGACTTGCCTGTTGTGTCTCTGATTATTACAGACTCAAACTTCAATGCTCAAGAGGGTAATTGCAATAGTCCACTTTTTATGAAGGGGAAGGGGAGAGGAAAGGTAAGGGAGATGGGGGGGAAGATGGCCGATGGGGGAAAACTTAATTTAATAATACTAATGACGAGAACTTGTCATCCACCTTTTGACAGAAGCAACTAGCTAGTGCTTTAGTCAGATAATAGAAATAATATCATCCCCAAAAACTCATTAGAGCTAGGGTTATTGCCGCCATCACCCGCACTGCAAATCATCAACTTTCAGCGCCGGAAAACCCCCTTCTAAATCGCCAAAGGTAACGGTCATGTCAACTGCACAACTCACAAGCCCTAATTCAAATAATGGTTATGCCAAACAGTTACTCAGAACCTTAGTAGCTGTCAAAAAAGGGGACTTTTCAGTTCGGATGCCCATAGATCAGACTGGTCTGTCTGGGAAAATTTCCGATGCCCTCAATGACATTATTGAACTCAATGAGAGAATGGCAGCCGAACTCGACCGGATCGGCACAGTTGTAGGTAAAGAAGGCAAAATCGCCCAGCGGGCCACCATCGGCAGCGCGGAGGGTTCGTGGTCAGCTAGCGTTGATTCTGTCAATACTCTAATTACAGATTTAGTGCAACCAACCTCTGAAACTGCCAGAGTAATTCGCGCTGTAGCAAAAGGAGATTTATCGCAAACTATAGCCTTAGAAATAGAAGACAGACCCCTCAAAGGAGAATTTCTCCAAACTGCCCAAATTGTTAACACAATGGTAGACCAGTTGAGTTCTTTCGCTTCGGAAGTAACGCGGGTGGCGCGGGAAGTAGGAACTGAAGGGAAATTAGGCGTGCAAGCTGAAGTCCGAGGAGTGGCCGGAACCTGGAAAGATTTAACGGATTCAGTTAACTCGATGGCGGGGAATTTAACAGCACAAGTGCGGAACATTGCGGAAGTAACAACCGCTGTGGCAAATGGCGATTTATCTAAGAAAATTACTGTCGATGTGAAAGGGGAAATTCTGGAACTGAAAAACACTATTAATATCATGGTGGATCAGTTAAGTTCCTTTGCTTCGGAAGTAACTAGAGTGGCGCGGGAAGTGGGAACGGAAGGTAAATTAGGCGTGCAAGCTGAAGTGCGAGGAGTAGCAGGAACCTGGAAAGATTTAACGGATTCAGTTAACTCAATGGCGGGGAATTTAACAGCACAAGTGCGGAACATTGCTGATGTGACGACGGCTGTAGCAAATGGTGACTTATCAAAGAAAATTACTGTCGATGTGAAAGGGGAAATTCTGGAGTTAAAAAACACTATTAATATCATGGTAGATCAGTTGAATTCCTTTGCATCGGAAGTAACGCGGGTGGCGAGAGAAGTAGGTTCTGAAGGTAAACTCGGCGGCCAAGCAGAAGTTAAGGGAGTTGCCGGAACTTGGAAGGATTTAACTGATAGTGTTAACTTTATGGCAGGCAGTTTAACAGCACAAGTCCGCAACATTGCCGAAGTGACAACTGCTGTGGCAAAGGGCGATTTATCTAAGAAAATTACTGTCGATGTTAAAGGCGAAATTCTGGAGTTAAAAAATACCGTTAACACGATGGTTGACCAGTTAAATTCTTTCGCTTCAGAAGTAACGCGGGTGGCTAGAGAAGTAGGAACGGAAGGGAAGTTAGGCGTACAAGCTGAAGTACAAGAAGTAGCAGGAACCTGGAAAGATTTAACGGATTCAGTTAACTCAATGGCAGGGAATTTAACAGCACAAGTACGGAACATTGCGGAAGTGACAACTGCTGTGGCAAATGGCGATTTATCTAAGAAAATTACTGTCCAAGTTAAAGGGGAAATTTTAGAACTGAAAAACACGATTAACGTGATGGTGGATCAGCTTAATTCCTTTGCATCTGAGGTGACGCGGGTGGCGAGAGAAGTAGGTTCCGAAGGTAAGCTGGGCGGTCAAGCAGATGTCCGAGGCGTAGCAGGAACCTGGAAGGATTTAACGGATTCAGTTAATTTTATGGCAGGTAGTTTGACGGAACAAGTACGGAATATTGCTGCTGTTACAACTGCTGTGGCAAATGGCGATTTGTCTAAGAAAATTACCGTAGATGTTAAGGGTGAAATTCTGGAATTAAAAAATACCGTTAACACAATGGTAGACCAGTTAAATTCCTTTGCTTCGGAAGTAACGCGGGTGGCGCGGGAAGTAGGAACTGAAGGGAAATTAGGCGTGCAAGCTGAAGTCCGAGGAGTGGCCGGAACCTGGAAAGATTTAACGGATTCAGTTAACTCAATGGCGGGGAATTTAACAGCACAAGTACGGAACATTGCCGAAGTAACAACTGCTGTGGCAAATGGCGATTTATCTAAGAAAATTACTGTAGATGTTAAAGGCGAAATTCTGGAGTTGAAAAACACTATTAACATCATGGTGGATCAGTTAAGTTCCTTCGCATCGGAGGTAACTAGAGTTGCAAGAGAAGTGGGAACGGAAGGTAAATTAGGCGTGCAGGCTTACGTGCGGGGTGTAGGGGGAACTTGGAAGGATTTAACGGATAATGTTAACTTGATGGCGGGGAATTTGACGGCGCAGGTGCGGAATATTGCGGAAGTGACAAAAGCGGTGGCAAATGGGGATTTATCGAAGAAAATTACTGTAGATGTTAAAGGCGAAATTCTGGAGTTGAAAGATACTATTAACGTGATGGTTGACCAGTTAAATTCCTTCGCATCTGAGGTAACGCGGGTGGCGCGGGAGGTGGGAACTGAGGGGAAATTGGGCGGTCAAGCTGAGGTGAAAGGAGTGGCGGGAACGTGGAAAGATTTAACCGACAACGTAAACTCAATGGCGGGGAATTTGACAGCGCAAGTGCGGGGAATTGCAAAAGTTGTGACGGCGGTGGCGAATGGGGATTTGAAGCGGAAATTAATGCTAGAAGCTAAGGGAGAAATTGCGACTTTGGCAGATACGATCAATGAGATGATTGATACGCTGGCGACGTTTGCGGATCAAGTTACAACGGTCGCGCGGGAAGTGGGAATTGAAGGGAAATTAGGCGGTCAAGCGAAGGTTCCGGGTGCGGCGGGGACGTGGCGAGATTTGACGGATAACGTGAATGAATTGGCGGCGAATTTGACTACTCAGGTGCGCGCGATCGCAGAAGTGGCAATTGCGGTAACAAAAGGCGATTTAACGAGGTCAATTTCCGTCGCCGCTGAAGGAGAAGTTGCCATTGTTAAAGATAACATTAACCAAATGATCGCCAATCTCCGGGAGACAACTCAGAAAAATACTGAGCAAGATTGGCTGAAAACAAACCTCGCTAAGTTCACTCGAATGTTGCAAGGTCAGAGGGATTTAGAAACTGTTTCTAAACTAATTCTATCGGAATTAACACCTCTGGTTTCGGCTCAGCATGGGGTCTTCTTTATGATGGAAGCTGTCGAGCACGATCCCTTCCTCAAATTGTTAAGTACCTACGCCTACCGCGAACGCAAACATTTAGGAAATAAATTCAATTTAGGCGAAGGTTTAGTTGGACAGTGTGCTCTGGAAAAGGAACGAATACTATTAACAGAAGTCCCAGAAAATTATGTTAAAATCAGTTCGGGACTGGGAGAATCTACGCCGCTGAATGTTGTGGTTTTACCTGTACTATTTGAAGGACAAGTAACAGCAGTAATTGAGCTAGCTTCGTTCCGTCGCTTCAGCGAAATTCACTTAACATTTCTCGACCAACTCACAGAAAGTATTGCCATTGTTTTAAATACAATTGCGGCGAGTATGCGGACGGAAGAGTTGCTGAAACAGTCACAATCTTTAGCAGAAGAGTTACAAGCTCAGCAAAAGGAACTCACAGAAACTAACAAGCGGTTAGAACAGCAAGCGCAGTCATTACGCGCATCTGAGGAACTACTCAAGAGTCAGCAAGAAGAGTTGCAGCAGACGAATGAGGAACTAGAAGAAAAAGCCGAATTGCTAGCACTCCAAAATCAAGAAGTTGAGCGGAAAAACAGAGAAATTGAACAGGCCAGGAGATCGCTGGAAGAAAAAGCCGAACAGTTGGCTCTTACTTCCAAATACAAGTCAGAGTTTCTGGCAAATATGTCTCACGAGTTGCGAACTCCGCTGAATTCGCTGTTGATTCTAGCTCGATTACTTTCTGACAATACTGACGGCAATTTGACTCTTAAGCAAGTTGAATACACCCGGACAATTTACTCGGCGGGAACAGATTTGCTAGGACTAATTAATGATATTCTGGATCTGGCTAAGATTGAATCGGGTACGATGTCAGTAGAAATTGAGCAAGTATTGTTTGGGGACTTGCGAGAGCATTTGGATCGAACTTTCCGCCAAATTGCACAGGATAAGAAGTTGAGCTTTCAAATAGAGCTTGAGGTTGGGTTGCCAAAAGGTCTTTATACTGATGCAAAACGCTTGCAACAAGTTTTGAAGAATCTGCTCTCAAATGCGTTTAAGTTTACAGAGCGCGGTGAGGTAAAATTAAGTGTTGAAGTAGCGCAAGAAGGGTGGAGTTTAGAGATAGAAACTTTGACGAGTTCTGCTACGGTTTTGGCTTTCTCTGTCAGCGATACGGGAATTGGGATTTCTGCTGAAAAACACAGGGTTATTTTTGAGGCCTTCCAACAAGCTGATGGCAGCACTAGCCGCAAATATGGCGGAACGGGTTTAGGTTTGTCAATTAGCAGAGAAATCGCTAATCTATTAGGCGGAGAAATTCAATTAACGAGTCGTCCTGGTGAGGGTAGTACGTTCACGCTTTTTCTGCCGCAAACTTACCAAGAATCGCGGATGATCAATAACAGGACATCGGGAATAACTGACAGGCAAACAGATCAATTAACACCTGCTAATTATTCATTGTCGCCTGTTATTTCTTCCCCAGTTACTTCGCCAAATTTCCAATTGCCGATCGCGCCTTACCCGTCGCCTTTAATCTCAGATGATCGAGAAAATATTGAGTCGGGCGATCGCATACTTTTGATTGTTGAAGATGATGTAAATTTTGCTCGCATTCTTTTGGATATGGCGCGGGAACAGGGTTTTAAAGGTTTAGTTGCTTTGCGGAGCGATATCGGTTTGGCGATGGCGCGAGAGTTCAAACCAACTGCGATTATGCTGGATCTAAATTTGCCTGTGATGGATGGCTGGACAGTGCTAGATCGCTTGAAGCATGATGCGAATACGCGCCACATTCCGGTTCATATTGTATCAGTTGAAGAAGGGCGGCAGCGGGGTTTGCAGTTAGGCGCGATCGCCTACCTACAAAAACCTGTTAGCAGCGAAGCGTTGAGTAAAGCCTTGACTGATATTAAGGGTTTTGTGGAGCGCCAAGTGAAGAATTTGCTAGTTGTAGAAGATGACGAAACGCAGCGCTTTAGCATCGTCGATTTAATTGGCAATCGCGACGTTTATACAACGGCAGTCGGGACTGGTACAGAGGCACTAGCAATTTTGAATTCTGGACATTTTGACTGTATAGTTATGGATTTAGGACTGCCAGATATGACTGGGTTTGAACTCATTGAGCTGATTAAGCAAGATGCAAATTTGAAGACTTTGCCGATTATTATTTATACCGGAAAAGAGTTGAGTAGAGCAGAAGAAACTCAACTCAAGCGGATGGCGGAAACTATCATCATTAAAGATGTGCGATCGCCAGAGCGCTTGTTAGATGAAACTGCTCTATTCCTGCACCGAGTCCAGGCAAATCTGCCGGAACCGAAGCGCCAAATGCTAGAGCAATTGTATCAAACTGACTCTACTCTGATTGGTAAAAAAGTCTTGATTGTTGATGACGATATGCGAAATATTTTTGCTCTCACGAGTATGTTGGAGCGCCATCAAATGCAAGTTATGAATGCAGAAAATGGTCGAGATGGGATTACTGCTTTGCAAAATGCGCCGGATATTGATATTGTGCTGATGGATGTAATGATGCCCGAAATGGATGGTTATGAGACAATGCAAGCTATTCGCAATATGCCTCAATTTAGTTTGCTGCCGATGATCGCTCTGACTGCGAAAGCGATGAAAGGCGATCGCGAAAAGTGTATCGAAGCTGGTGCGTCTGACTACATTACTAAACCTGTCGATACGGAACAGTTAATCTCGTTGTTGCGTGTTTGGCTTTATCGATAACTAACAACTAACAATGAACAATAAACAATAAACAATGAACAATGGCCATGAACTTGAAACCATCGAAATTCAGCTCCTGCTAGAGGGGATGTTTCGCTATTACGGATTCGATTTTCGCAATTACGCTTTTGCTTCTATCAAGCGCCGGATTTGGAAGACTATCCACTCGGAAAAGCTCAATAGCGTCTCTGGACTTCAGGAAAAGGTACTCCATAATCCCGCTTACCTAGACAGGTTACTGCTGGATTTTTCTGTTAATGTCACGGCGATGTTTCGAGATCCTAGTTTTTACATTACTTTCAGAAATAAAGTTGTTCCTCTGCTACGTACCTATCCTTTTATTCGCATCTGGCACGCTGGATGTTCAACGGGGGAAGAAGTCTATTCTATGGCAATTTTACTTAAAGAAGAAGGACTTTATAATCGTTGTCGGATTTATGCTACTGACATGAATGAAGTAGTTTTGAAAAAAGCCAAGGCTGGTATTTTTCCGCTCAAACAAATGCAAGAATATACGCAGCTATACCAACAAGCTGGTGGGAAAAAATCGTTTTCAGAGTATTATACGGCTGCCTATGATAATGCAATTTTTCGGACTTCGCTTAAAGAAAATATTATCTTTTCTCATCACAACTTAGCAACGGATAGCTCGTTTAATGAATTTAATGTAATCTTGTGCCGTAACGTGCTAATTTATTTCAATTCAGCCCTTCAAGATCGGGTACACAAACTTTTTCATGAGAGCCTCGCAATGTTTGGAGTGTTGGGACTAGGACATCAGGAGTCTCTCAAGTTTACCCCTTATGAGAAACACTATGAGGAAATAGAAAGTCGTGAAAAACTATACCGGAGAATTAAATAAAATAAATTTTGAAATAGTAGTTATCGGCACTTCTTTGGGAGGGCTACAGGCCTTGACAACTCTGTTGGGAGATTTGCCAGAAAGCTTTCCGCTGCCTGTAGTAATTGTCCAACATCGCCACAAGAATTCTAACAATATTCTCAGCGATTATTTACAGCAGCAAATCTCTCTCCCAGTTACGGAAGCTGAAGACAAAGAGGCGATCGCACCGGGACGAGTTTACTTAGCTCCGGCTGACTATCACTTACTAATTGAATCGCCATGTTACAGTGACTTTAGCATACACGAAAGCAATTTTAAAGTAGCGATCGCTCCTGTTTTGGACAAAGCCGAAATCCTAAATCGCGGTGCTCCTACATTTGCGCTCTCAACTGAGGCTCCTGTTTGTCATGCAAGGCCGTCAATTGATGTGTTGTTTGAGTCGGCTGCTGATGCTTTGGGGGAGAAAGTTATTGGCATAATTTTAACGGGAGCGAGCTCTGATGGCAGTAAAGGACTGGCAAAAATTAAAGCTAAAGGAGGATTGACATTTGTACAGGAACCAGATTCGGCTGAATGCCGAATCATGCCGGCTGCCGCGATCGCGGCTGTTGAAGTAGATTGGATTTTACCTCTATCGAAAATCGCTCGCTGCTTAGTCAACCTGCTAACAATTAAAGATTAAAAAAACTATGAATATCCAGTATGAAGATAAAGTAAATGTGCTTCTAGTTGACGATCACCCAGAAAATTTGCTGGCTCTAGAAGCTATTCTCAATAGCTCCTCTTATCATCTAGTAAAAGCTAATTCAGGTACGGAGGCTCTGAGATGTCTGCTTAATCAAGATTTTGCAGTAATTTTGCTGGACGTGCAGATGCCGGAAATGGATGGATTTGAGACAGCAACATTGATTCGCTCTAGGGAGCGATCGCGTTCAACTCCGATTATTTTTATCACGGCATTTACCAGTAATGATAATCAAGTGTTTACAGGTTATTCTCTGGGTGCGGTGGATTACCTTTTTAAACCTATTGAACCGGAAATATTGACATCGAAAGTAGGGGTATTTGTTGAATTATTCAAAAAAACAGTTGAGGTGAAGCGCCAAGCAACACAACTTGCGGCTGTTAATGCTGAACTGAGTAAAAGTGAAGAACGGTTTCGGACTTTGAGTGCTTGTTCGCCGCTAGGAATTTACCTCGCTGATGTAGAAGGTCGGTGTACTTATATTAATCCTCGCTGTCAAGGGATTTGTGGGTTAAATTTGGAAGAAGGTTTGATAGAGGTTTGGCAGCGCTCGGTTCATCCAGAAGATCGCGATCGCGTAGTAGCAGATTGGTTAGCCTGGATTGAAACAGGTAAAGAATATTCTCACGAGTTTCGATTAGGTTTTAAGGAAAATGTGCGTTGGGTTCACGTACAGTCATCGCCAATGTTTTCGGATTTGGGTAAACTGATCGGTCACGTCGGTACAGTTATAGATATCACCGATCGCAAGCAAGCAGAGGAAGAGCGAGGGAGGCTAATTCGCGAGCAGGTGGCGAGGCAGGAAGCTGAGAGAGCTAACCGGATGAAGGATGAGTTTCTTGCTATTCTCTCTCACGAACTCCGCACACCTTTAAATGCAATTCTGGGCTGGTCTAAGCTGCTTCGGACTAAAAAATTTGACCAGCAAACTATTGATAAAGCTTTAGAAACAATTGAGCGGAATGCTAAGTCTCAAGCACAATTAATTGAAGATATTCTAGATGTTTCGCGGATTCTGCGGGGTAAGCTAAATCTCAATCTGCATCCAATTCATTTGGAATATGTGGTTGAGGTGGCAATTGATGGTCTGCGACCTTTGGCTGAGGCAAAATCAATTGTTATAGAGTTGGTGTGTAAATCGGATATTGGTCAAGTTATAGGTGATAGCGATCGCTTGCAGCAAGTTGTCTGGAATTTGCTATCAAATGCGATTAAGTTTACTCCTGAAGGTGGTAAAGTGGAGGTGCTGTTGGAGTTAGTTGGTTCCTCGGTGGAAATTCAGATTGTAGATACGGGAATTGGTATTGCTGCTGATTTTTTGCCTTATGTTTTCGATCGCTTTCGCCAAGCTGATAGCACTACAACTAGGTCTTATGGTGGTTTAGGATTGGGACTGGCGATCGTCCGCCATTTGGTGGAACTGCACGGTGGTAAAGTGGGTGCAGAAAACAATAACGGTGGTGTCGGGGCGAAATTTACGGTTTCTCTGCCGATCGCGATTTTCGAGATCGATCGAGGTGCAAGGGAGGGAATGTCTGAACTCGAAGGTGCGGGAGATGCGATCGCTATCCCAACTCTGGCGAATTTGCATTTGCTAGTGGTGGATGATGATGATGACACTCGCGAGTTTTTGATTGCTGTACTGGAAGAGCACGGAGCTCAGGTGCGATCGGCAGCATCGGTGGCGGGGGCCATAGCAGCACTGGAAAACTCTTGGCCGGACTTGCTGTTGAGCGATATTGGAATGCCGGAAGCAGACGGCTATCAGTTGATCGCGCGGGTGAGAGAAATGGAAGCGCTGCGGGGAGGAAATTTGCCTGCGATCGCACTGACTGCTTACGCGAGAGTTGAAGAGCGCCGGCAAGTCTTACAAGCTGGTTTCCAGATGCACTTATCTAAGCCGGTTGAGCCAGCTCAGTTAATAGCAGGAGTCGCTAATTTGGCAGGCATTTTTAGAACTCCAGTTGTTAATTGTTAATTGTTAACTGTTAACTGTTAACTGTTCATGACTTATCCACACTAACGCAATTTTGTCATTGCGAGCTCCGCGAAGCAATCGCAGAGACTAGGCGATT
>NZ_JARFTR010000120.1 GCF_029167235.1 Kamptonema sp. UHCC 0994
GGTATTCTTACCGCCAAGATGGCGGCGTTACGTAAGTAATGCGTTAAGTCTTGAACTAACAACTAACCACTAACCAATTTATATGAATTATCTAATCAGATTACTGAGTCTTGGATTGAGCGTATTATTAATCTCTTGTTCGTCTGTAGGTGTTTCAAGTACCCTAGCGGACACTTCTAAGTCTCCAACTCCGCGGGAGACAAATTTGGGTCAAATGCTGCCAATTACAGCCAAGGCTAATATAGCTGGTAGTGCGATTAATCTGGAAGTGACTAAGACTCCTGAAGAACAGGCTATGGGTTTAATGTACAGGACTTCTTTGGCCGACGATCGGGGGATGTTGTTCTCATTTAATCCGTCGCGACGAGTTGCTTTTTGGATGAAAAATTGCAAGATATCTCTGGATATGATTTTCCTACGAGATGGGGTGGTGAGAGCGATCGCGCCTAAGTCACCTCCCTGTACTGCTGAGCCTTGTCCTACCTATGACTCGAAAGCCTCTGTAGATCAAGTGATTGAACTGCGGGGTGGTCGCGCTGCTGAACTCGGCGTTAAGGTGGGCGATCGCATTTCTATCCAGTTTTTGGGCCCAGATTCCCCCGCCAAGCCAAATCCTTAAAATAACTTTACAAAAATTCATCAAAATTGTTAGAATTCTAATGTTGAAGTCTAGACAGAAGCATAAAAACTTGCTAATCTATCAATCCTAGCCTTAATAACGGTAAGCTTGTTTTCCTCAAAAGTTGGTTTTTTCCTAGGTGTGAGAGACGAGTCAACGAGCCAGTGCTAACTTTAGGCGCGTTTCGCGGCCGATAGTTAGCGGAGTGAGCAACAGCAATTCTAAGCAAAAGCCCCGAATTTTCTTCTGCTACGACTAAATTTGTCTGAAGTAGGAGCGATGGAGCAAAGTTTGGTTAAGTTAGCAGGTTGGGGTTTGAGTGGAACAGTCGTTCTACTAAATAGGTCAGGACTGACACAGAGATCCATCCTAAATTCCCCTTAAAAACGGAAAATTTGAAATTTCCCCGATTTTTAAACGGAGAATCCGAAAAGCCTCCTTTTTAAGGGGGTTGTGGTATCGATAAAATGCCTAAGTCCTATAGGTAAAATTTTACGGATTCTGTAGTTTGACAGATGAAGTTAATCGCTAAACCTGTTTGAGTGGGTTTAAGAAGAAAAATTTATCTTGGTTATAGCTGCAATTGCGATCGCAAAGCGGCTTAAATCTTGACCAAAAGCTGAGCAGATGTTTCAGCGGTTAATAGACAAAATAAAAACTGTCCAATCCGCACTCAAACATATCAAATTTATCTCACACAATGGTGTCTAACACAGGGAGGTGTAAGTCACGATGGCACCCGCTACTTATTCTCGATTAATTAGCTTTTTACAAGAAGATTTAGCTATTTCTCCTGCTTCTATTGCTGTCGCCGAACGCGCTGGTGGCAATCATTGTAGGAATCACAAGCAAGATCCGAGCTCTTTGCCAATGATTCTCTGGCAGTATGGTTTAGTGACGCTAGAACAATTAGATAAAATCTTTGATTGGCTAGCAACGGCTTGATATCAAGTTGATATTTTGCAATATTGTCAACAAGTTTTGGCGAATGGAATTCGCTGTTACACATACCAAGTTCGCCAAGGCGGACTAGAAGAAAGAGGGAATAAATGCGGACTTGGTATATAGTTTGTACATAAACCGGACTTTTGTTAATAAAGCCGGTTTTTTTGTTTGTTCAAGAGAAATATTTGGCCAAATTGAGGATAAAAATTCATTATTATAATTAGGGATAATTCTTAGGGATAATTCCACTGGGCAGATTCTCTTTCTACTCTTTCAACAAACAATCTAATTACTTCATCATGGTCAATAATATCAGATTTTTGTGTCAATTCTTCACTACTTTTTTCCCCATCATCTAGTAAAACTCTGATTCGTAATTCATTGAGTAGATTATTAATATTTTGCGGTTCTGCATCAATAATACTAGCCAACGGTAATAGATTTTGTACTGCATATTCGCCTAGTTGATTATTTAGGCTTTCGGCAAGATAGGATAACATGATAAATTTGCTTTTACTAGATATAATATGAAAAATTCTAGAAAATTCATCGAAGTAGTAAGTTCCTGGGATTGCCGAGGCAATTTTAGTTTCATCTTTCCAGAATAAATCTACTTTTATTTGCCGACAAGGTGAGACTTTCACAGTTTTCAACCACATCATATCTATAATAGGTTCTGAATCAGACTCGTGGAATATCAGCCTTTTTAAGCCAGTTTGAAATTCAGGAGAATTGATAGCTTTTTGCCATGTTTGACACCACTCATCTTGAGCAATAGAAATACCTTTAGTAACATCGACAGGTTTTTCTATTACATCTTTAATTAAAGATAAAGCACCAGCATTTTTAGCAAGTTTAGCTGAAACTCGTGGATGCAGTATTAAGCTTGAGTCAATATAATCTTTTCGCCAAGAAGCATCAGGAATAAAGATTTTATTAGCTAGATATAGTCCATCGTTTGCGGTAAGAATTGGTATATTTTTAATCGATCCGCCTTCTAAAGATAACTGTGCTTCCAAACGGTTAAAAACCCGGATTAAAGAGGCTTTGTCCTCTTCATTTAGGGGTAAATCTTTATATTCTGTGGCTAACTCTTGGAGAAAGCATAAATAATCTTGTACCAGGGGAGAGTGATTTTGCCCTAATAGTTGATAAACTTCCCAATATGGGTGAGAGGTAGGGATACTAACGCGACGATTGCCGAAGAAAGAGACAGGTTCAAAAAAAGCGTGTTTGGGTTTCCAGAATTTCGCTGTAGCCTTATCCCAAAGGCAGGGACGATGAAAGAAACGGTGTTTAATCTGTTGCTTTTCTTGATCAGTTGCGCCACCTTTAATAAATTTTTCTTCCAGATACCGATAAATCGCTTTTACTGATTCTATTTCTGGTTTTTCAATTTCGGATGTAGCTGCTTCAATCATCATTTTCCCATGTTGTAATAAGTGTATCGAAATGGTCGAGAATCATATTTGTCTCCACAGGTTGAAAGCCAAGAATCCTTTGAATTTCTACCTTAATTGATTTCCCTCGAAAATCAAAGATGGGTTTTTGACTGGCAACCAAGTAAGCATCTTTTTTAAAGCATACATCCTTAGCGCGATATAGCCTGGATTCAGGAATGATAGCGGCGGGATACTGGCTAAGTATTTCCAGATTGTACTCCACAGGTAGCCAAGGTTTATCTTTTAATGCTTCTGCTAGAGTTTGATTGTTACTAAGTCTATGATATTCCAGTAAAACCCAATGGTCTACAATGTAGTTAAAAATGGCAATGCAGGAACCGGAAACAGCATCAACTCCAGACACATTTGCTGTTTGAATTAGATTTTCTATGCAGGCTAATAAGTCATCGGGACTAGGAGTTTTTTTCATTCCCAATTCAGCAAAAAACTTTAGCCAAAGTTCAGATTCCTCAGAGTAAAACTGCATATCTGGAATCGCGGCTAAATTCCCTAAAATACTGCGGACTACTTCACTTTCAGGACTGTATGTTAAATCTGCGGCTCGTAATCTTCTATCATTGCAACGTACTAAACGTGCTTTTTTTATTTCTTGTTTAAGTGCATTGGTATCCTCGCCACTTTCTTTTATTTCTTGACTAGCTTTCTCCAGGTTATCTCGAATCCATGCTAATGCTATTAATTGTTCTTCGGGAGCAAATGCAGGATAATCTGCTAGTAAGCAATCGCGAATTAATCGAGCGCGATTGAGTACGGGAACTTTTAAAAGGTGGAATAATGGCAACCATTCTTTGGTTATTCCTATCTGTAAAAGCCTTAAAGTTCCTGCTATTTCTGGCGGTTGGTATCCGTCGCCGGGAATATAGACATTTTCATCATCTAAGCTGACAATTTCATTGGAAGTTGTTGGATAAATTCGTAGTTTACGCAGCTTATCATGCTGATTTTCTGTGTAATTTCTTTGGTCTGGATGAGCGAAAAAATTGAGAAGAGAGTTATAATGCGCTTGGTTGTATGGTGGCAAATCTTGAGGAAATCGCCAATATATTGTATCTAAAACATCTGAACCTGTGATAAAGTAAATTAGTAAACCGTGATAGTTGGCAAAATTTGCGATCGCCTCTTCAAGTTTTGCTGGTGCTTTAACAAAAGTCACCTTAAAATATTTTAAGGCTGCAATAGTTTCCTCATCAATCTTATCGCCAACCAGCAAAGGTGTAGAAAGAAATCCACCCTTATACAGCTTACCATCATCTCCCGGAACTAGGGGTACTTTTTTTAATTCATCTATTATTTCCTGATAAAAATACTTGCGATAGATATTCCTAAAATAATTGTATATCAAAGTTAACCACTCTGCATTAGGTGGCGTTACTGCCTCTGGTTGCCAAGTATATCCGACGGGTTCAAGTACACTGATAATATTAACTAATTTTTTGGCTACTTCTGTAGCATTCATTTGTAAAACGCCAATTTTAGAGGCGATTTCAGGTACTTGATTAAATAAGTCAGGGTGCAAAAACCACTCTAGATAACTAGCAAAAATTTGCCTCTGTTTATCATCAGCAATGTAGATAGTTCCTATGGGGTTATAACCAAAAACTTGTAAGGTATTATTTGCCAGAATAGCTAACGGTAAACCTCGCAAATCATTATGTTTATCGCTGATACAATACCGAAGCATATTCACAATCGATTGCCGATTACGCAAACTAGCTTTAGGTGCATTATTTAAACTTATACCCAATGCTTTATTTTCGGATAAGTGCTGGCGTAACTTATGTGGTGTAAAGGTTTCAATTTGACAATTAGCATCCTTGAAAGCTGACTGAATTGATTCAGGCAAATGCGGATCGGAAATGTCAATATTATCTGCACTAAGAGGTTCTACTAACTCTTCCCACCACTTTTTCGAGGGTAAAATTTTGATTTCTTGGGGAGTTATCCACCTAGTAGATAATATGACAGTATTACTGAATTGAGGATCGATTACAGGGTTTTCTACAGCGGAGCGTACAACTTTTTTATTGTACAATAACTCAATTACAAAGCGATGCAATTCTTCGAGAGCTTTGCTAACAGTAATCTGACTAAGCGGCCAAAAATTGTAAAAGTCTTCGGGTTGAAACTGACCGATATCTTGCACTAAATCAACAATCAAGTTAACATAAGCATGGGACAAAACATGGCGCACAAGTAATTGATTCCAAATAGCTCTATGCCTGTCTTTTCCGGTTTGTCCGCTGTCACTACTGAGGTTATCCCGCGAACTATTTAAGTTGAAAAAGCCGTTGATATGAATTGGTAAGCCAATTTCAATGGGAAGCGGTAAAAAACAGTAAACTTTTCCTGCAACTGGCTGACAATTTTCCTCTGTACTAGAAATACTAATTCTAGCAGCCGCACCCGCCCAAGGCAACACTTTTTCACGGCTTTGGTGCATAGCTTCTATCACTTTTGCTAATTCATCACCTTCATCAATACGAATGATACCAACCACTCGCCAAGTTGATTTTATTCTCCTTTCTTGGCTAATGGTTTCTATTTCATGGCGGTAAGAAACTGAAGCGAGTGCATCAGGATTATTGCGGCACAATTTCACCAAAGTTTCTGGGTTATCAGGAATCGCATTCAGAACTTTTTGCCGCGCCTCAGCGACTTCTTGATGATTCTTGGTAACAATCTTTAAAATCTCCTGCCTTTTGTGTTCAGTTGCGGGAATTTCATAAACATAAATTTCCTGAACTGACTTCAAAAATAGCAGCATTTCTTCCCCTGACTGAATCAATTCAGCCAATAGTTCCCTAATGTTTGATTCAGTAAAAGGCTGTTGACGAATCTCGCTCTTTTGTGCGTGTATTGGTGTTCGCAAAGGTAGGCGAAAAAGTGTGCCTTGAAAGTTTGTATCTCCAAAGAGTAATCCTCCTGATTCATAAACCTTCATAAAATCAGGATATTTTTCGTACCATTTACCAGTTACTAAATTCCATTCTCGTCCTGGTTCTTGTTTGGAAGTGCCAGGAATAGCTGCACCATGAGGGTCAAAAAATATGATGCGATCGCGCGACACAAAACTGGGATAATCTGTAACATGATAAATAGCATTAAAACCCACACCAAATCTACCAGTTTTATGTAAATCTTGGGCTTTTTCACTCTGTCCTAAACTGCGAATGCTATCAAAATCTTTGTCTGTAAAAACTTGATTGTTGTAAACCAGAATTGCCGGCCCCATGATTTGTGTCATGCGTTCGTCAGGTAGCATTCCCCCTTGATGATATCGCCAGTCGAGGGTAATTTCAACTCTAGTTGCTTTAGCATCATCGGCATTTTGAATTAACTCTTTGATGATGCCCACTCCTTCAGGATAGTCTCGGATAATTCCCCTAAGACGAGCGATTAAAGGTTCTGATTGATAAAAAGATTTACCTCCAATTGAACCGTCATTATTTTTCATAGATGTACTTTATTGATTTGAGAGATATAGATTATAAATAGCTGCTACAAAAACAAATTCCGCCTAAGCAGACTACAAAAAAAGGGGTAATAAACCTGATTTAGTATCACGAACCTCTTCAGGCAATTACCCCTACAAAAAAGTCAAACCGACAAATCACCTATCTGCAAACTGCACGATTATTAGCATTTCTCACAATCGTACCCACAGCGCCATTAATCTGTACAGGATTGCCCGTACTCACTCGGATCAAGCGAGGTTGTTTCTTCAAGCAGGCTCTCACAGATTCACCCCAAGCAGAAAGCGCTGCGGTATATTCCGATCTAATGCGGGGAATATCATCAGCAGTCAACCCTTGAGGAATTGCAGGCGGACGAAACATATCCGTAATCGGGTGATCCGTAGTTACAGTTGTATCAGTCGCAACATTCGTAATCACCGGAAAATCAAAGGCTTTTGGCAACGTTCTGTTAGGTAATTTACCTGGTAGCGCCTGATACTTCATCGAGCCGCCCTTGTAGTCAAAATTTGATTGTGCCAAAGCTGGCAGGGGTATACTGGCTAATAGAACGGTGCAGCAACCCCAAAAGAATTTTGATTTCACAATACTCGTCTCCTCTTTATAGAATTTGCACGTTTGTATTTAGGCACAGAAAAGTCATTTAGCTTCCATTAAAGAAACGTCTGATACTTTTGAGCCTTTGAGGTCGATTCTAACCTACCTAAACTTATATCAGACATCCCCAGAAATTTTAAAACCAACTTCAACCCAAAACTGTAGAATCGCCTCAGTTGATCTTGAGATTCTATCATCCGAAACGATCGCAACATCAGGTTTTGGGCTTGACAAGATTGATTTATTTCCAAAAGATGTCCTTGGGAACCTTATCAAATTTTCTCCCAGATATCAAGCTTTCTGTACCCAGAGTTAGCGAAAAGTAGCGATCGCAGTTAACTTACCGTTTAAGAGCCTGTGATTCTACCCGGCGAACAAGACACAATCCTTGTAAATTACCACTCTTGGCCTTCTCAAGCGACAATAGAGAGAGAACCGGCTTGGAAATTTGGTGATTGCAGTGGAAGACAGCACAGGCATAGATTTGTTAAGTACGATGATTCCCGCCGCTCCTGCGGGCTACAAATCAGGCTTTGCAGGCATTATCGGACGGCCAAATGTCGGCAAATCGACTTTGATGAATCAACTGGTGGGGCAGAAAATTGCGATTACTTCTCCAGTGGCTCAGACAACTCGCAACCGACTGCGGGGAATTTTGACAACGGAAGAAGCGCAGATCATTTTTGTCGATACCCCTGGCATTCACAAGCCACACCATCAACTAGGTAAGGTATTGGTACACAATGCTCAACTAGCCATTCACTCCGTTGATGTACTGCTGTTTGTGGTAGATGCTTCTGTACCCGCTGGTGGTGGCGATCGCTATATCGTCGATCTCCTTGTCAATACCCAAACCCCAGTTATCCTCGGCCTCAACAAATCAGACCAACAACCCCCAGAATCCCAAGCACAGCTTGATAATACCTATACTCAGCTAATTGAAGCCAAACAGTGGCCGATAGTCAAATTTTCTGCCCTCACCGGCGAGGGAGTCGAAGCACTGCAACAAATATTAATCCAACACTTAGAACCTGGCCCCTATTACTATCCCCCCGATTTGGTCACTGACCAACCCGAACGCTTCATTATGGGGGAACTAATCCGAGAGCAAATTTTGCTGCTTACCCGTGAAGAAATACCCCACTCAGTAGCGATCGCGATCGACATTGTAGAAGAAGCACCAACCATTACCCGCGTACTCGCCACTATCAACGTCGAGCGCGACTCCCAAAAAGGTATTGTCATTGGTAAAGGCGGCAGTATGCTTAAAGAAATTGGCACTGCCGCACGCCAGCAAATTCAAAAGTTAATTGACGGTAAAGTACATCTAGAATTATTTGTCAAAGTACAACCCAAATGGCGGCAGTCCCGCACCCGATTGGCAGAATTAGGCTATCGGGTAGAAGAATAATATTGTTTGGTAATTGGTAATTGGTAATTGGTAATTGGTAATTGGTAATTGGTAATTGCTAATTGGTAATTGGTAATTGGTAATGGCTAATTGGTAATTGGTAATTGGTAATGGCTAATTCAGGAGTTACGCACCCAACCAAAGAAACCGGGTTTTTTGACGAAAATACTTCGTTTTTACCCGCAGATTCTCTCAAAAACCCGGTTTCTGGAGCCCTGAGCGTAAGTCCTATAATTGCTAATGGCTAATTACCCATCTTCCCATCTCCCCTGCTCTCCCCCTCTCTTCCCCTAGTCCCTAGCCCCTAGCCCCTAGCCCCTTCTTTATATAATGGCTAATTTTTCAGGAATTTCTACTTCACCGTTAATTGAGGAAAGCTTTCCTCAATTGCAGGTCAAAAAAGTTAGTGTAATTGCACCTTTAGCTTCCAAGTATTTACTAGAAGATATTTCCTTTGACGTAAAAAGAGGCGATCGCGTTACAATTGTCGGCCCTTCCGGTGCCGGAAAATCTACCCTCTTACGACTACTAAATCGACTGAGTGAACCGGCAACGGGTGCAATTTATCTCGAAAATCAAGAATATAAGCAAATTCCTGCGATCGCATTGCGGCAAAATGTCACCCTAGTGCTACAAGAATCAAAGCTTTTAGGGATGTCAGTACGAGAGGCTTTAGCTTATCCCTTGAAATTGCGGGGACTAGAGGCTTCAGAAATCCTCAATCGGCAAAACCTAGCAATGGAAATGCTCCACATTCCGCAACAATGGTTAGAGCGGACAGAGTTACAGTTATCTGTCGGACAAAGGCAATTAGTGGCGATCGCCCGTGCTCTAGCTATCCAACCCAAAATTTTACTCCTAGACGAACCCACAAGCGCTCTAGACGCTGGGAGAGCCCACCAAGTTTTACAAGTATTAGCACAGCTAGCTACTAGCGATCGCATAACTATACTGATGGTAAACCACCAACTAGAATTAGCAGAGCAATTTTCTACCCAAGTTCTACACCTACAAGCCGGAAAACTGATTGAGAATGCGATCGTAAGTCAAATAAATTGGGTAAATTTGCGACAAAGTTTGATCGAAGCAGAAGTACAAGAATCACAGGAATGGACTTAGATTGACCCATCGATTTCAATCGCCCATTAAATTATAGAAACTTACGTAACGCCGCCCTCTGGGCGGTAACATACCG
>NZ_JARFTR010000091.1 GCF_029167235.1 Kamptonema sp. UHCC 0994
GCGCTGTTGAGATTTGGGAGGACTCAAGAAGCATAAAAAAGTTTGATGTCCAAAGAAATCGGGGCTTTTGATCTATTTTACCCATTTTTCTCGCCAATGATCGATAACAATACTTACCTCTCTTTGGGGGAAAGCTACCTCAACCTTTTGGGGCTCCCACGTAAAATCAGCTTGACCCTATGAACTTGAGGATGCGCGCCTGCGTTCTGCCAGCCGCTCTTCACTGTTAAACTGGAGCAAGTTGGCAGTCGTGCGCCCTTCTGGAGTGAGCCCGACAATCCTGGCATCTTCTAAAGCAAAGTGGAAAGACCACTGCTGTGTCCGGGGATTGAACAGAAAGCTGAAAGCCCCTGTTTGGGGGTCGAAGGAACCGAGGTCTGTCCCCTTGTATCGGTTGCACCGCCAGCAGGCAAAGGCGAGATTGTCGGCATCCGTCGTTCCCCTGTGCTTGACGGCAACTATATGGTCAACTTCGTGGGGAAAGAAACTTAGGTCTGCTGGCTGTAGGCAATACTCGCAGCAGTGAGAAGCGCGTTCTTCAACGTATCGACGCAGGCCGATAGAAATGTAGGTCACGAGTTAAGATTGGCGGGTGAGGTAAGGCAGGTTGCCCATTTTGAGCATAATCATTAAGTGTTCAATCCGCTCATATTCATTGAGTTCGGCTTGTTCTGCGGGGGTGAGTTCCCCAAATTTGCTATGTGCTACCAATGTCCGCAGCCGCTCTTGCATCTCAGCCGTGGGGCGGAAAGCGGCGATTTCTTCTGTTGTCGGCCCGCTGGCGAGAAAGTTTAAAATGTAGCGGTAGGTGCCCGCAGGCAGCACTGGTTGCTCAACGCACTGGCGCAAGAGTTCTGGCAGGCTTGAACCGAGAAGTGCCAGTTGTTCTGAGAGTTCGTCGGGGACTTCAATGGTGATGGTTGCCACTGGTAAAATCCTCAAATGCAGGATATATCCGTTATTGTAGGGTTTCTTTGGGAATGGTGAGCTGTTTTTGGTTCTGAACTCAAAGGCGATCGCACCATCCACTTCATCCATTCGGCTGTTAATTTCTCTACCAGTATAAATATATCTCTGAACATTGCTATTGCTACTGCCCATTCCTGCTTTTTGTGCAAGCTTTCTATCTGCATAAGTTTGAGTTCTCATGCGGTTTTTGTTGCTAACATCACTTCAAATTCAGCTAATAATTAAGCTGAGGCGAGTACAAGTTTACTCGCACATTCTCAGAAAAAACAGCGAAAAACAGCAAAAAACTCACGAAAACTCAGCCCCAAAAAGTTAATTTTGAGGTTTTTTCCTGTCCCGGTACACTTAAGATTTATTTAACAATTTAACAGCAAACTCTGCACTCCCAAATTCAGCGATTGTAGCAGAGGATCAAAAGTGGTAGCATTTATAGCAAGAGTTGCAGTTCAGTTTGTTTGGCTTTATTGAAGGCAGTGCTACCGCACTTTAGTACAAAAAAGCGAAGTGTCTCAATTTCTTCGTTTGAGTTTTCTTAAATTTCCGATACTGATGTAATTGATTGGGGCATAGGAACTGAGCGTGCCATCGCAATTCACCGGAGGTAAAATAAAGCCAGACTCGGGGCCGAAAAGCGGCAAAATTGACGTTAGAGATGGGCCACCCATTGATGGTACGGCTAATTGCCGCATAGACTAGAGTTAAGCATCAAATTCACAAGTTCAGCTTTAACAGCGAACCTAACGCCATGACCACCCCATCCACCACAAAAACGATGGCACGGCTAGAAGCCCGCATCAGCCCCGAAATCAAATTTTTGTTGCAAAAAGCGGCAGACTTGGAAGGGCTCACCCTGACTGATTTTGCGATCGCCAGCTTGCAAAAGGCAGCAATTGCCACAATCCAAAAACACCAAACCCTCAAACTCAGCCTAGATGTACAGGGGTGGGGAGGGGTTTCTCAAAAACGACCGTTTCTGATAAGCTGAGGTCAAGATGCTGTTGGACCGATATTTTGCAGATTAAGAGCTTCTATGTCAAACACTATCTATCAATAGAGATTTCAACCAAAAGGCTTAAATTCCCCTTTTCTAAATCAGATTTTTAATGGCAAAAACAGAAAACGTGAGACAACTTGCTGGATTTATCTGGAGTGTCGCTGATCTTCTACGTGGTGATTATAAGCAAGCGGACTATGGCAAAGTCATACTGCCGTTTACAGTGCTACGTCGGCTAGACTGCGTTCTAGAGCCAACTAAGTCTATAGTGATGGACTTTTACGAAAACAAAGTAAAGTTCATGAATTTGAAGAATCCAGAACCAGTACTCAATCAGAAAGCTGGCGTACCGTTTCACAACATCAGCCAGTTCACGTTTCAGAAGCTGAAAGAAGACTCTGATAATGTCGCGGCAAATCTCAAAAACTTTATCAATGGCTTCTCTGCTGCAGGACGAGAAATTATTGAATACTTCAACTTCAATGACCATATTAACCGTCTGGATGAGGCAAACCTATTATTTCTAATTGTTAAGCAATTTGCCGAGATTGATCTTCATCCCAATGCCGTTTCCAATGTGGAGATGGGTTATGTGTTTGAGGAGTTGATCCGCAAGTTTTCAGAATTGTCGAATGAAACAGCGGGGGAACACTTTACGCCGCGTGAAGTTATCCGGTTGATGGTGAACCTGTTGTTCATAAATGATAGGGAAATTCTGACTCAACCGGGAATTGTAAAAACCATCTACGACCCAGCGTGTGGAACAGGTGGGATGCTTTCAGTAGCAGAAGAGTATCTCACAGAGGAATTACATTCAGATGCCAAGCTAGTAGTTTTCGGACAAGAGATTAATCCAGAATCCTATGCTATTTGCAAATCGGATATGCTGATTAAAGGGCAGAATGTCAGCAATATCAAGTTTGGTAATACTTTTACCAATGATGGTTTTGAGGGCATGACATTTGACTATATGTTGTCCAACCCACCGTTCGGGGTGGAGTGGAAGAAAGTACAGACTCACGTTAAAGCCGAGCATGAGAAAAAAGGACTTAACGGTCGCTTTGGAGCCGGATTACCCCGAATTTCAGATGGTTCTTTCCTGTTCCTGCAACACATGATTTCAAAAATGAAGTGGGACAATGGCGGTTCTCGAATTGCTATTGTGTTTAACGGATCGCCACTATTTTCAGGAAGTGCTGGAAGTGGCGAAAGTGAAATCCGCAAATGGATCATAGAAAAAGACTGGCTAGAAGCGATCGTGGCATTGCCTGACCAACTGTTCTATAACACCGGGATTTACACCTATATCTGGATTGTCAGCAATGCCAAGACACTGGAACGTAAGGGCAAAATCCAACTGGTCAACGGCATCCACTATTACCGCAAGATGAGCCGTAGTCTGGGTAATAAGCGCAATGTGATCGGAGATGGAGTTGAGGTGACACCCGATCAGATTGCTGAAATCACACGTATCTATGGCGACTTTGAACAGAATGCTACCCGCACTCTAGAGGTAGATGGCAAACAAGGGAAGGTCGTTGTTAGTAAAATCTTTGATAACGAGGACTTTGGTTACTGGCGGATTACAGTAGAACGTCCGTTGCGGCTAAATTTTCAGGCAAGTGAAGAACGGTTGGCTCGACTCGAGACAGAATCGGCGTTTGTAAACCTGGCACAGTCGAAAAAGCGCGGTGGGGCGGCGCTAAAGGAGATTGAAGTAGGCAAGGTGTTACAAGAGTCAATCAGAACGGCATTGCGAAGTTTAGGAACTAGCCTTTACACAAACCGAGATGAGTTTGAAAAAGTCTTAAATAAGGCACTGAAAACGGCTGATGGAAAAATTGCAGCCCCAATGAAAAAAGCTATTCTCAATGCTTTAGCAGAACGGGATGAGACGGCGGATATTTGTACTGACAAGGATGGCAACCCGGAACCTGATTCAGACTTGCGGGACTATGAAAATGTGCCGCTAAAGGATGACATTCATGAGTACATGAAGCGGGAGGTGTTACCCCATGTATCGGATGCTTGGGTGGATGACAGTAAGACCAAAATAGGCTATGCGATTCCGTTTACACGGCATTTTTATGAGTATGTGACGCCACGTCCGTTAGCGGAGATTGAGCAAGAAATAAAAAGCTTGGAGGATGAAATTCGGGGAATGCTTGAGGAGATAACGCTATGAATTCGTCCTTTAACTATTCTGGGGTGCATTGGTTAGGCGAAGTGCCAAGTAATTGGAGTGTAATTGCGCTTAAAAGATATGCTTCTTACATTTCCAGAGGTAGAAGTCCTGATTATACAGATGACAAGGAAAAAGGTATACCCATTATTAATCAGGCTTGTATCTACTGGGATGGTTTAAGGCTGGGGAACATTAAGTTACAAAATCCTGATGTGGTTAATGGATATGGAGGAAAACTTTATCCTGGAGACTTACTAATTAACTCAACTGGTACTGGGACATTAGGGCGTATGGGTGTTTTTAACCTTGATGACGAATATTTAGCAGATAGCCACGTAACAATCGTTAGACCTACTAAGGAAATATATACTCAATATCTTTACTATCTTCTGCAAACTAATGTTTACCAGGGTTACATCTATTCGGTTCTTGCTTCAGGAGCAACTAATCAGATTGAACTATCGAGAGAGGGATTGAGTAATATACCAATAATTGTTCCTCCTCGTGAGCAGCAAGAATTGATCGCCGCCTTCCTAGATCGCAAAACCGCAGCCATAGACACCCTCATCGCCAAAAAACAACGCCTTATCCAGCTCCTCGAAGAAAAACGCACTGCCCTGCTCAACCAGGCAGTCACCAAAGGGTTGAACCCAAACGTCCCGATGAAAGACTCCGGCATCCCCTGGATGGGCGAGATTCCAGAGCATTGGAGTGTTAAACGCCTCAAATTTGTTTGTAAGCTGGAAACTGGTCATACTCCTAGTAAATCTGAGCCTACTTATTGGATTCCAGAGGAATGCAATATACCTTGGGTGTCGCTTAACGACACAAAAACACTTGAAGCAAATGATTTTATTGAAGATACAAAGTTAAAAATTAGTCAGATCGGCATAGCTAATTCTTCAGCTTATCTCATCAATGCTGGAGCAGTCGTATTTAATAGAGACGGTGCGCGTGTGGGTCTTTGTGCAATCACCACGAAAACGATGGCTGTTTCTCAACATATAATTGCTTGGGTATGCCAATCGGAAGTTAATAATTATTTTATTCTTCATGTGATGTACGCAATGAAGTCGGACTTGCGCCGACTTACAGCAGGATCAACTATCCCGACTATTGGTATGGATGATGTGAAGTCAATGGCTTCTCCCATTCCTCCACTTCATGAGCAGCATGAAATTGTAAATTATCTGATTCAAAATCGAAACAAAATTGAACGGATTATTTCTCAGATAAAACAGCAAATTAAAAAACTCCAAGAATATCGGTACTCTCTAATCACCGCCGCCGTCACAGGTCAACTTGATATTGGGGAGGAGGACGCTGCATGACCCTGTGTGCAGCCTGGATACATCATACTTCCACAGACGATCAAGAGTTAGTCTTTGCGACGGATAGTTGTCTTTCCGCAGGAGAACGATGGGAAGCCGGAGTCAAACTGTTTGAATTGCCTCGAAAAGACTGTTTCATCTGCTTTGCCGGAGAAACGTCACGGGCATACCCAATGATCCTCAATCTAATTCATTCTATTGAAGCGTCTCCTACCCTGAAAAACCCCCAAACCGATTTGCTCGACGTAATGCGCCATGCTGAAGGTCTATTTACCGATCTTGCCCAAGCTATCGACCTCAGCGACCTTAGTAGTCGTGATTATGACGATGCCAGAGGTGCAGCCAAATTTATCTTTGGGGGCTGGCGCTGGCAAACAAGCGAATTTTATGTTTGGCGACTGGCGTATAATTCGACTTCTGAGCGCTTTGTCACAGAACGTTGCTTTTTAGATGATTCTGAACCTGTTTGCTTCATTGGCGATCTTGAAAGCGATGACTTAATCGTGGAGATTTACGAAGAGGTCGGGATGGCAGACATCCAGTTGAATATGCAACCGCTAAAACTGCTGATTCGCAAAATTCGTGATATTTCCCGCGCTACCTCTGGAATTAGAGGCGCACCCCAAATTGGGAAAATTTATCGCTCTGGAAATTCTAAGTTGTTTGGTGTCATGTGGCAATCTATCGAAGGCAAGCCTCACTATCAAAGCCGACCTGTTCTTGGTATCCAAAATATGGTGCATCAGTATTTTGATCCAGATACCTGTGAACTCATTAACAACTGTCCTGGTAGGAAACCCGATGTAGGTGACTTCTTAAATGAGGATGAACAGGTGTTTATCAGCCTCTGCTACAACGAGGACGACGACCTGAAGTTAGACTTAAATGAATTCCAGCGCGGCAAATTGCAAGAAATCCTTCGTCAGGTTGCGTACAAGCATTTCTTGAACACTGTGACCATGATTGAACAGCCAGAGGCGGAATCATGACAACGACTGCTCGCATTACTGAAAAAGCCTTTGAAGATGCCATTGTCAATTCTTTGACGAACGGTGGTGGCTACCAGTTGGGCAATGCTACCAACTTCAAGCGCGAACTGGCATTCGATCAAGTAATCCTCTTGCAGTTTATTAAAAATTCTCAGCCGGAAGAATGGAAACGGCTTTCCGATATTCATGGGGAAACAGTAGAGCAAAAGTTTATTGATCGGCTTTGCCAGGAGTTAACTCATCGTGGAATGCTGGATGTCCTACGTTACGGGATTACCGACCACGCAGTACGCTTTAAACTGGCATTCTTCAAACCTGCCAGCGGTCTCAACCCCGATACTCTGGCACTCTACAAACAAAACATCCTGACTGTAACTCAGCAAGTCCACTACAGCACCCGCAATGAAAATTCCATTGATCTGCTGCTGAGCATTAACGGCTTACCTGTTGCCACAGTGGAACTGAAAAACCAGTTTACTGGACAGGATGTGAAAAACGCCAAGCAGCAGTATAGTAGTGATCGAGATAACCAAGAACTACTGTTCCAATTTAAGCGCGGTGCCTTAGTGCATTTTGCAGTAGATCCAGATGAAGCCTGGATGACTACCCGCATTAATGGCGGCAACACCCGATTCCTTCCTTTCAACAAGGGCTACAACGAGGGCGCAGGCAACCCACCCAACCCAAACGGCTATAAAACTGCCTATCTTTGGGAAGATATCTGGACAAAAGACAGTTGGCTAGACATTGTGGGGCGTTTCTTGCATCTAGAGCCAGAAACTACCAAGCTCAACAGTCAACCTGCTAGGAAAGGAACTCTTATCTTCCCCCGTTTCCACCAGTTGGATGTCGTTCGTAAATTAACTGCTGATGCTAAAGAGAAAGGAGCTGGGCAAAACTATCTGATTCAGCATTCTGCCGGGAGTGGCAAGAGTAACTCAATCGCCTGGTTAGCCTACCAACTTGCCAATCTCTACAACGACCAGGATAAGCGCGTCTTTGATTCCGTCATCATCATCACTGATCGCCGTGTCCTTGACCAACAACTCCAGGACACTATCTACCAGTTCGATCATGTGCAGGGAGTCGTGCAAAAAATTGATCGCAACTCCTCGCAACTGGTAGAGGCACTGACTTCCGGCACCAACATTATCATTACCACCTTACAGAAATTTCCCTTCGTCCTGGACAAAATTGGCACATTACCCAAACGAAACTACGCTCTGATTGTGGACGAAGCTCATAGTTCTCAGGGTGGAGAAGCCTCTAAGAAAATGAAAGAAGTCCTCACAGTGACAGACTTGAGCCGTTCCGCTAAAGACGAAGGCGACAGCGATGGGAACGAAGACGAGGAGGATATGGTTCGTAAGTCGATGCTTGCCCGTGGTAAACAACCAAACTTGAGCTTCTTCGCCTTCACTGCTACTCCCAAACAAAAAACACTGGAAGTTTTTGGGCATCTCAACCTCCAGGCACAACCCAAACCCTTCCATCTCTATTCCATGCGGCAAGCAATTGAAGAAGGGTTCATTATGGACGTGCTGCAAAACTACACAACCTATAAGACTTATTTCAAACTCACAAAAGCGATTGAAGGCAATCCTCAGATTCACAAGAGGAAAGCAATCCGTGCGATCGCCCGCTTCCTGTCACTTCATCCCCACAACTTAGCTCAAAAAACCGAGATTATGGTCGAACATTTTCGTCAATGCGTCATGCATAAAATTGGCGGGAAGTCAAAAGCAATGGTCGTTACAGCCTCTCGTCCTCATGTCGTTCGGTACAAAGATGAATTTGATAAATATTTAAAAAAACAAGGATACCAAGACATTAAAGCATTAGTCGCGTTTACTGCTTTTACCGATAGAGAAACTGGAATTTCATACACAGAATCTGACATTAATGGCTTTGGCGAACGAGAACTACCGGAAAAGTTTGAAACGGTTGAGTACCAACTTCTAATCGTTGCGGATAAATACCAAACTGGCTTTGATCAACCACTACTACACACCATGTATGTGGATAAAAAACTTTCGGGAGTCAAAGCGGTACAAACTCTATCTCGTCTAAATCGTACCTGCCCTGGAAAAGAAGATACCTTTATTTTAGATTTTGCTAATGAAGAGCAAGAAATCGTTGATGCCTTCCAGCCTTACTACGAGCAAACAATACTGGCATCCACGACCGATCCAAACCGACTTTATGACTTAAAGAACAGGTTAGATGGCTATCAAATAATTGGGTCTAGTGAAGTTGATGACTTTGCTAAGGTATTTTTCGAGCCCCAAGAAAAAACAAGCCACCGAAACCATAGCCAGCTTCATGCTTTAGTTGACCCTGCGGTAGAGCGTTTTAAGGGTCTCAGTGAAGAACAGCAAGATGAGTTCAAAAATACTTTAGGCGCATTTATCCGACTCTATGCATTCCTGGCACAGATCATGCCATTTGCGGATGAAGATCTGGAGAAATTCTATGCCTTTGCTCGCCTGCTCCAAACAAAGTTACCCAAGCGGCTTCAGAGCGAAGTCTTTAAGTTAACGGATGAAGTAAGCTTAGAGTATTACCGATTGCAAAAAATCCGCGAGGGTCGGATTGTTTTGCAGAAAGATACAGAATCAGCTTTGCAACCCATCACTGAAGCTGGCATACCTAGAGAGAAAGAAACCCAGGCGAAGCTTTCGGAAATTATTGATATCCTCAATAATCGGTTCGGTACTGATTTCACCAATGCAGACAAATACTTCTTTAGTCAAATTGAAGAAGAGCTAATTCGGAATGAATCGCTGTCCCAGCAAGCCAAAAGCAACTCAATTCAAAATTTCAAATATGGCTTTGAGGACATATTCCTGACAACACTGATTGAACGAATGGAAGGCAATCAGGACATTTTTACAAAAATCATAGACGACCAAGATTTTGGCGAAGCAGTCAAGGAATGGATGTTGAGGAAGGTATATGACAGGTTGATACAATAGCCCTGCTTTTCCCTCGCTTGTGCTTCCACGAATTCATTTAGGGGTAAAGCCGGGATACGATACCGTTGGCGAAATATTACTTAACAGAACCCGAATGTGACTTAAGGGAAAAGATTGCCATTTTTTAAGGAAAAGTTTGCCGAGCGTTTAGGCTGGATTACCTAATTTCTGGTATGAGCGATCGCATAACTACACATCAGTTCTAAGCATAACCTTGCCGAA
>NZ_JARFTR010000295.1 GCF_029167235.1 Kamptonema sp. UHCC 0994
CACCGCCAAGATGGCGGCGTTACGTGGTTCGTGCGTAAGTCCTACTACTAAGATGTTGTTAAAATGACTGCAAAAGTTATCGTCATCGATCATCCATTGGTGCAGCACAAATTGACCATTATGCGCCAAACAAAAATCAGTACGGCAAAATTTCGCCAACTGCTTAAGGAAATGGGAAGCTTATTAGCTTATGAAGTAACGCGCGACTTGCCACTCAAATATGAGAAAATCCAAACTCCAATTGCCTCAACGATCGCTCCCATGCTAGCCTCGGAAAAGAAAATGGTAATTGTCTCAATTATGCGAGCAGGTCAGGGTCTTTTAGATGGTATATTAGAGTTAATACCGTCAGCAAGAGTAGGACATATTGGCTTGTATCGCGACCCTACAACTCTGATGGCAATTGAATATTATTTTAAGGTTCCCCACGACATCGAACAGCGAGATGTGTTAATTGTCGATCCGATGTTAGCAACTGGTAATTCAGCAGTAGCGGCGGTAGATAGAATTAAAGAAGTTAACGCCATGTCTATTAAGTTTTTATGCTTGCTCGCCGCACCAGAAGGGATTAAGCACTTCCACGAACAACACCCAGATGTGCCAATTTACACGGCGGCAATTGATGAAGGTTTAGACGAACATGGTTATATTGTACCGGGCATGGGAGATGCAGGCGATCGCCTGTACGGGACAAAGTAATTATAGCCGTAACGCCGCCATCTTGGCGGTATGTTACCGCCAGGATGGCGGCGTTACAGATGATAAAAAACCCGGTTCCTTCAAGAAACCGGGTTTTTCAGATTCTCACAGAAGTTTAAATTTCCTGTCTGCGAGTCGTAACGTCGCCCAATTTCTGGAACAGACCGAACTCAACTTGCTCTTCTAAATCTGGGTCAATTCCAGCAAACACATCTCGGAAGAGAGTGCGGGAACCGTGCCAAATATGGCCAAAGAAGAACAGCAAAGCAAAACAAGCGTGTCCGAAAGTAAACCAACCGCGAGTAGAAGTGCGGAACACCCCGTCAGACTTCAAAGTTTCGCGGTCAAATTCAAACACCTCACCCTTCTGGGCCGCACGAGCGTACTTCTTGACCTCAACGGGGTTATTCAACGTTTGACCGTTCAATTCTCCACCGTAGAAGCTGACAGTAACGCCAGCTTGCTCGAAGCTATATTTCGACTCGGCGCGACGGAAGGGGATGTCAGCGCGAACTATCCCATCTTTGTCTGTCAAAATAACAGGGAAGTTTTCAAAGAAGTTAGGCAGACGGCGTACCGACAATTCCCTACCTTCGCTATCTTTGAACACGGGATGGCCTACCCAATTTTTAGCAATGCCATCTCCCTTGTCCATTGGGCCGGCCCGGAACAAACCGCCTTTAGCAGGACTGTTGCCCACATAATCGTAGAAAGCCAGCTTCTCAGGAATTTGCTCGTAAGCTTGCTCAATGCTGCCACCATTGGCGATGGTCGTTTGTGCTCGGCGTTGAATTTCCTGCTGGAAATAATTGTTATCCCACTGATAACGAGTTGGCCCGAATAGCTCAATGGGAGTAGCGGCAGAACCGTACCACATCGTACCAGCCACGATGAAAGCGGCGAAGAAGACGGCAGCAATACTGCTGGAGAGTACGGTTTCGATGTTACCCATCCGCAGGGCTTTGTAGAGCCGTTCGGGGGGGCGTACTGTCAGGTGGAACAGTCCAGCAATCACGCCTACGACTCCAGCCGCGATATGGTGGGCGACTATGCCGCCAGGGTTGAAGGGGTCAAATCCTTCTGGGCCCCAGGCTGGCGCGACTGGTTGGACGTGACCGGTTAAACCGTAGGGGTCAGAGACCCACATTCCGGGGCCGAAAAGTCCCGATAGGTGGAAGGCTCCAAAGCCAAAGCAGAGTAGACCGGACAAGAATAGGTGAATGCCGAACATTTTCGGCAAGTCGAGGGCTGGTTCGCCGGTGCGGGGGTCTCTGAAGAGTTCTAAGTCCCAGTAAACCCAGTGCCAGACGGCGGCGAGGAATAGTAGACCTGACAGGATGATGTGAGCGGCGGCAACGCCTTCAAAAGACCAAATGCCTGCATCTGCGGCACTTTCGCCGGTGATGCTCCAACCGCCCCAAGATTTGGTAACGCCCAAGCGAGCCATGAATGGCAACACGAACATCCCCTGCCGCCACATGGGGTTAAGGATGGGATCGCTAGGATCGAAAATTGCTAGTTCGTATAGGGCCATTGAGCCTGACCAGCCTGCGACGAGGGCAGTGTGCATCAGGTGTACTGAAATCAATCGGCCTGGATCGTTCAAAACGACTGTGTGTACGCGATACCAAGGTAGTCCCATTGACTACGCTCCTCCAAAGGTGAGAGATGTTTATTTTGACTTTGACGGCTTTTCAGCTTTTTATTAAGCCGCCGACGCTTGCTGCCGTTTTGTCTGGCGGTATTATTGCCTAGACTTAGGGATGGTAAGACGCTGGAGGCATAAAAATGAAAGTTATTTAAAGAAGTGTATCGAGTGTTAGAACCGATTGCAATATTTCTGGGCTACATCAAGTGGGGTTTGCTAATTTGACATCGGGCTTCGATGCTGCCTAAGCGTTCTAGAACTTGCTCGGCGGCGATCAGGCGGGTGAGTACGACGTTGCCGATGTTTTTGGTGGGATCGCTTTCTATGATTGGATCTGTGGGTTTTACTTCTACCATGAGTACGGCTTCTTCTACGCGGTAGAGCCACATTTTCTCATTTTGATCCCAAAGGCAGAGGTTGAGTTTCTCTATGTCGGGCGATCGCCTCCAGGCAGTTTCGCTCCACAACCCGCCAACTCCCCAGACGCGCCCGACCGTCCACCCTTCAGATAAGAAAAAGTATTTCACGAACTTAACTAGGTACGGTTACTTAGAATGTGGTGTTTAGGATAGCGCGAAATGGGGCTTTGAGGGGATTTGTGGCTGAGGATGTTTGAGGGGTAGGGGGTTGTGCGATCGCTTAAGAGAGTTCTAATGTGTATTTCAATTGTGGTCACACTTTAAGTTTATCATAATCTTTATACAGTTAAAAATTTTTAGACAAATCAAGTCTAAATATCTAGTTCTAACTGAACTGATTTTACTTCCATTTGTTTCTCTGCTGATTTTAAGACTTCAAAACTCAGGCGCATCTCTAGTCGTTTTTTCTCTTCTAATATTTCTGAAATTGTCACAATCTGAATTTTATCACAACTTTGACTCATATATCTACTTTGATAAATTCCGGCTGTCTTCGCTGTCTTAATCATTTCTTTAGTGGGTTCTTTTAAGGTAATGAAAATCCCAAGTGCTGCTTGTTCGAGGGTAATAGTTCCTTGCAAGTCGCGGATATCTCCGGCTTTTACATTCCCTGATTTAACTTGCAGAATAATTTTTTCAGGTTCATCTTTGTCACCCTGAAAGTAAGCAATGCCATCTATTCCCCGATCGGCACCTTTTTTGGCGTTAATAGTTGCTCTATTATTACTATAGGTAAGTACAGCCCATTTTTCAAATTCTTTGCGCGTGCGGTCATCTTTTTTATTGGCTAAGGCTAGGGCTGATTCCATGTCTTTAGGAATGCCATTTAATTTGATTTGGTTGAGTATTTCGTTACCAAAGGCATCCTCAAGGCGTTTGAGAATCAAACTAATACTTTGATAAGTAATGTCAATTCCTATCCATTTGCGATTTAATCTCTGGGAGACTGCGACAGTTGTACCGCAACCACAGTAAGCATCTAAAATTACATCGCCTTCATTGCTACTAACTTTGATAATACGTTCTAATAATTCTTCGGGTTTTTGTGTAGGATAGCCCAGACGTTCTGGATCGTTAGCATTTAAGATATTCATCAGCCACCAATCTTCAGGAATTTTGCCTAAAGGATGAGGCTTATATACTTTATTAGTTCCTTTATGCTTGCCCCACATTGCATCATCTTTTCTACCAATTCCTTCGGCTTGATATGGTATTCTAATTGCATCTGAATTGAACTTGTATTCGTTAGTCTTTGAATATCTCAATATGACATCATGCCTTCTGCTAAAGTCTTTTTTAGGAGAACCACCACCTCGATAACACCAAATTATCTCGTTCCTAAAATCACCACCCTGGGAACAAAAAATTGTATCTAAAATTAATTTTAAATAATGGCTGGCTGTGGGGTCACAATGTAGATAAAAACTACCAGTAGGCTTTAAGACTCGATGAATCTCGACTACTCGTAAGGTGATATGAATTAAATATGCTAATAAACTGCCTTTGCTTAAGACTTTGGTTAAACCTGCGATTAAATCAATACTTTGTGATGTAAATTTTCCTTGGTAATTTTCCAAGATTTCAGCTAAACCTTGATTAGCATAATCATCCCATGTCCAAGTGTCAACAAAAGCTTGTGCTTGCGCTTGATCTTCCTTGCCAATATTGTTGTAAATTTGATTATAATTACGTTTCGAGTTAAAAGGCGGATCGATATAGCATAAATCGACTGATTCGTCTTTGATGTGTTTGCGTAAGACTTCGAGATTGTCACCGTAGAATAGTTGATTTACCATTTTTATCTCCCAACTGTATTGTTATTCGATCGACTATTGCCTATAATATTCTATATAAGGCATAATTTACTCAAATGACATGGAACAGCGATTTTATAAGCAACTAATTAAGATAGCAGATAGTAGATTTGCCGGTCATTTGAATAAGTTAATGGAGCAAGAAACAGATGACAATTAGCCTGAAGACTATTATGGAGAATTTGCCTCCCGAACAACGAGCAATAGTCGAAAAGCGATCGCTTGAGTTAATGGTTGAAGAAATGACCTTGCAAGACTTACGAAAAGCAAGGAAATTTACTCAGAAATGATTATAACTCCTAAGCCGTTGTAAATGCTTCTTGCCTAATAGGAGGGCGATCGAATTTGGAGGGAACCCGTAGCATACTTCCGGGTAAAGTTGCCAAGGCAACTGTGTTGCCAAGCATATCAAAAAATTCGACACTGTAACCTGTTTCTAGTCCGGCGACTTCATGGCGTTCTACAACTGTGCCGATATCGCCAACCTGGAGATTTTCTTCAGGCACATTGCTTAAGAGTATGACATCTTTATAGAGCAGGAAATCCATCATTTCTCCTTGTTATCCTTACTGCACAACCCTTCTTTATATCTGTATTTGACAAAAGTGGTTATTATACTATATACTGATATTAAATGAACAGGTGCCCCGAACTGCACGGGGAGGTATGGCGCGGTTGAAATGCCGTGCGCCTGTCAGAGACAAGGTGCCCCGAACTGCACGGGGAGGTATGGCGCGGTTGAGATACCGTGCGCCTGTCAGAGACAAGGTGCCCCGAACTGCACGGGGAGTTATGGTACGGTTGAGATGCCGTGCGCCTGTCTAAACAACAGGTATCCCGAACTGCACGGGAATTTATAGCGCGGTTGAAATACCGTGCGCCAGTTGTTGAAAAACCTTTAAAACCAAAAAAATCTTGACTGACCCCCAAGCAGGGGTCGTGTTTCCTAGCTTTAATCCACGACTACTTTTTGAGTGTCGTGGATTTTTTAACAATCATCCCAAATTAAGGGAGTTCAACTAATTTAATTTTCGATTGAATAAAATTCAAGGCTTCCTGCAATTCGGTATTGCCACTGGCTGTACCTGCTTCTTTTGAACTACGATCGATCAAGTACACTACATAATCTGCTAGCTGCAAACCAGTGTAAAATTCTGAAAAGCCAAACAAAGGTAGTTCCACAAAGTTAGAAGATTCTTTTTGTGACTTCCAATTTTTATACACTCTGAGCAATCTCCCATCCTGAACACTGGTATGCTGAGTTGAACGCGAATCCATAAGTAATATTCCAGTTTCGTTATATTGCTTTAGATAAGCATCTAGCTGCTCTAATAATTGATTGAAAGTTAAGCGATATAACCCAGTGTCATCTTTAATATCTTCGCTGGTCTCGCGCAATCTTTTTTTGTTGATTTGAACAGCAAATATATGGCAAGGTAACTTACTCAGAGTTTCTGAAACTTTCTTAAAAGCTCGAAGACGATTTTCCCTTCGTAAATTATTAAATGCACCCACACCTTGCCAAATATCGCGCCCCTTAAGTTCCCAGTCTTCAGGTTCCCTCCCACTAAATAGCACCTTCTTAAGTGCTGAAACTTCTCTATCCATTTGTGACCAGTGCTGGATATGGATAGAAAAACTAGCTAAAAAAAAGAAATTTGTCTGTCTATCGTTCCAGCCAGTGCCACCCTCATCAACGTAAAATAAAATCGTCATATCGCTCACTCGTAACTTTTGAAAATAAGTGCTACATTATTATATATGGTCTTTAACCTTGAACTTAGATTAAGCTAAAGAAAAAACTAAAATATCGTTTCTCCTATGCACTTCCATTGAATTAGCCATGATCCCAAAAACTCCCCCACAATTCCAAGACCATTTTGACATCATCGTAGTAGGTGCCGGACACTCAGGCTGCGAAGCTGCCCTCGCCGCCGCCCGCCTCAATTGTCGCACCCTATTATTAACCCTAAATCTCGATAAAATTGCATGGCAACCTTGCAACCCCGCCGTCGGTGGCCCCGCGAAAACTCAACTTACAAATGAAGTCGATGCACTAGGTGGAGAAATCGGCAAAATGGCCGATCGCACCTACTTACAAAAACGCATTCTCAACTCCTCACGAGGCCCCGCAGTTTGGGCATTACGAGCTCAAACTGACAAGCGAGAATATGCGGCAATAATGAAGAATATTGTCGAAAACCAAGACAATTTAAGCATCCGCGAAAGCATGGTGACAGATTTAGTTTTAGGCGCTAATGATGAAATTATCGGTGTCGAAACTTACTTCGGTGTCGCCTTCGGATGTAAAGCCGTGATTCTCACCACTGGCACATTTTTAGGCGGCATTATTTGGGTGGGAAATAAATCCATGCCGGCGGGACGTGCCGGCGAATTTGCCGCTGTGGGTTTAACTGAAACTCTCAATAAACTAGGCTTTGAAACGGGAAGGTTGAAAACAGGAACTCCCGCCAGAGTTGACAAACGTTCCCTCGATTACACCAACCTCGAACCTCAACCTGGAGATGCCGATGTCCGCTGGTTTAGCTTCGATCCTAATGTTTGGATAGAACGGGAACAAATGCCTTGCTATCTCACCCGCACCACTCCAGAAACCCATCAATTAATTAGAGAAAATTTACACCTTTCTCCAGTTTACGGCGGCTGGGTAGATGCGAAGGGGCCGCGTTATTGTCCTAGCATTGAAGATAAAATTGTCCGCTTTGCAGATAAGGACAGTCATCAGATATTTATTGAACCGGAAGGCCGGGATATTCCTGAGTTGTATATTCAGGGATTTTCTACTGGTTTACCTGAAAATTTGCAGTTACAAATGTTGCGGACTCTTCCGGGTTTGGAAAATTGCGTAATGTTGCGTCCAGCTTATGCGGTTGAATACGATTATTTACCCGCAACTCAGTGTTTTCCAACCTTAATGACTAAGAAAATTGAGGGGTTATTTTGTGCTGGTCAAGTTAACGGGACAACGGGGTATGAGGAAGCAGCAGCGCAGGGAATTGTTGCCGGGGTTAATGCTGCCAGATTTGTCAATCATCAAGAAATGATTGTCTTTCCCCGCGAGCACAGTTACCTCGGTACGCTAATTGATGATTTGTGTACAAAAGACCTACGGGAACCTTATCGGATGCTTACTTCTCGGTCTGAATATCGGTTATTATTACGTTCGGATAATGCCGATCAACGTCTGACTCCTTTGGGCCGAGAAATTGGTTTGATTGATGACCGTCGCTGGGAGTTATTTCAACGGAAACAAGCTAATATTATCGCTGAAAAAGAACGGCTTTACTCGACGCGGGTAAAAGAAGGCGAGGAGGTAGGAAAGGCAATTTTTGCTGATATGCAGCAAAGCATTAAAGGTTCGATTACCTTGGCTGATTTGTTACGCCGTCCGGGTTTCCACTATGGAGATTTGGAACGCTATAATTTAGCTAATTCTAGTTTGGAGTTGGCTGAGAAGGAAGGCGCAGAAATTGATATTAAATATTCTGGCTACCTTCAACGCCAACAACATCAGATTGACCAAGTTAGCAAACACGAACATCGCCAATTACCCCCGGATTTGGATTATATGACCATTGAAACTCTCTCGAAGGAGTCGCGGGAAAAGTTAGCGAAGGTGAAGCCGTTAACTATTGGTCAAGCTGCGAGAATTGGTGGGGTAAATCCGGCTGATGTGACGGCTTTGTTGATTTATTTGGAAATGCGATCGGGTGTCTTGGCAGGAGAATTACGTCAACAGGCTGCTAGTGTGGGAAAATACAATTAACCGTTAACCGAATTACTTAATCGGTTTCGCGATCGCGACAGTTTTCCTCTTCTGGGCCTTGCGGATGTACCGTACAGTTGAGCAAATAGCCACCGTCGCTCCTACCATAATAGTAGCGGCATCCGATGCAGGTTTGAGGGCGTTCTAGAGGCGCTTGGCGAATAGTATATTCTGGGCCTGCAAACAGCGAAAAACCTTGCTGCGTTTGCACTGTGCCAATGATACCCCCTGCAAATTCAACGGCTGAGCGAATTGTCTCTTGGCGAATACCTGGTTGTAGCTGCACCTCAATCGCCATGCGCTGATTTAGGGGATCTTGTTCTTGGCGACTGATAGTACCTCCGAGAATATGAAAACTCTCTGCGATCGCAACAGAAAATCTTGCTAACGATAGACAATAACCGGATAAAATATAAACTTGATCGTCAGTGGTAGCTCTAATTGTTAGGCGGGTGGGAATCAGCAATCTTAAGTGAGTATTGAGCTCTTCAAAAATAGGTTCCAATCCTAGTATCATTTGGTTTCCTACTTCTTGATTGAGACCAAAAACTCTAGAAACTTGCTGTATTAGCGCTGCTAGAGTATGAACTATCTGTAACAAGAGGGATTCTAATGTACTGTCAACTCTTAACGGACACTCTCGAAGAGTTTTGAAATAATCCTCTAAGCGATGAGCAATTCGTTGAATGCTGCTAAATCCCAGCATAGCGGCTCCCCCTTTAATCGAGTGAGCAGAGCGGATTATCTGGTGTATACTTTCGGAATTTTCTACAGTGCTTTGTAGATTTACAAATCCTATTTCAATGGTCTGGATATGTTCTGTAGCTTCTTCGACAAAGTAACCGATGATTCGCTGTAATTGCTCTGGTAGCATAATTTTTTCTCCTTTACCCCTTTGATCTTTTATTGCCTTTCTGTTTTGCCTCAAGCCAAATTTATCCATAAAAAGTGCATTGATTGAGTTAGAGTGTGTCAAGTGTAACAGTAATACCTGGGGCTGCAAGCACACCAGCTTTTTTTAATATTATTACCTAAAAGTACCAGCAACGATGCACGATCTAAAGTTAGATATTTAGAAAATCGAGAGGGGTTGTCAGCAGTTGCCAAAATACCTAGATTTACCTAGAAATAAAAGTTAATTCAAGGGTGGGCAGTAGATTTTAAGATAGATGTTAATATATAAAAATCAAGTCAGGCGAACCAGACAACTATCG
>NZ_JARFTR010000201.1 GCF_029167235.1 Kamptonema sp. UHCC 0994
GCGGTGCAATAACCGCCCAGAGGGCGGCGTTACGGTAAGTCCTGAATTAGCAATCAACTAAAATGGTAAACTCCTGGGAGGCAAAATAGACTTTTGCAACATTCCGTGAACTCCTTTATGAGGGCTATTGACTACTTGGGTAATCCGAAAGTTTACAGCAATGGAACACAAGACATAGGCTTCTTCTGCACTCATGCCGATAAATTTTTCTAGAAAATCAAGCATCTGTTTGAGTGCTAATTCAAAGGCTGCATCTAAGGTTTCAGCAAATCCCATTGTAATAATATCATTAGCTGTTTCTGCAACGGGAGAACTTAGCTTTAAGTCTTTACGAATTTTAATCTGTATAGTGCCGTTCATAGAAGTTTCAATGGCCGTTACATCTATTTCGCCGTCACCTTGGGCAGAATGTCCATCGCCAATAGAAAATAATGCACCAGGCACAAAAACTGGTAAAAATATTCGCGAGCCTGGTTGTAATTCTCGATTGTCCATATTGCCACCATAATTTCCAGGGGGGATAGAGGAACGGTTATTTTCTGCTGTAGCAACGCCCAGGATGCCGAAGAAGGGATGCAGGGGGATATTGACTTGGAATTTTAGATTTTTGCTGTCAGATTCGATGATGGGAAAATGAGCGACGTTTTTATTTAAATCTAAGGTAAGAAAACGCAGTCTGGGTTCTACAAATTGTTGGGGTAATGCTCCCCATCCGGGACGAATTGCATTGAATCCGATTGGCAAACGAGGATAAATTTTTTCTAATTTAATTTCTAAAACGTCTCCTGGTTCTGCATTGTTAACATAAATTGGGCCTGTGAGCAAGTGAGGGCCGGGGCCAACTTTGCGATCGCGCGGCAAATTTTCACAAATATCTAGGAATTCCGGGGTGAGAAACTCGGAAGGGGCTTTGTCATAGACGTAGAATCCCGAATAAGTTTCGACATCAATGCGATCGCCTGAATCAATGGTTAAGGCTGGTTCTAATCCGCAGGAGAAACCGCCTAAATGTACAGTTTTGCAGTTAGCTTTGAGAAGGTGATGAGTCATTTTTTTAATTGTTAACGGTTAACAGTTAACGGTTAACTGTTAACCGTTAACGGTTTAACATTTTCGTTTGTGTGTTGTAGTAATAAGCCAGACATCTGTAAAATCCGCTCAGATTGATGGCGAGTTTGTAAGGATAGCAAATTTCGCGCTTCTTCCAGGGGGTAAATTTTGTGCCACGCCATTATTTCTCTTTGAAGCAGGGCGAGTTCTAACTGTAAATCTGGGGGTACGTTGAAAGCACACCATTCGATTAATAATGCGGCTTCTCGCAAGAGGTGATGGGTAAGTTTGTCGTGTTGGGGAATCATTGATTGGGTGGAGATAGTGGCGATAGTTGAGGCTAAATTACCTAACTGTTGCTGCCAGTTTAAAGTTTTAAAGCTTTGATAGAGTGCTTGACGTTCCATTAGTTTACCTCTAATAAGCAGCGGGTTATGGTTTCAACTTTTTCTCTAATACCAAAGTCTTGAATTTCCATACTGCGATTTAGGCGGGGTCGAATATTGATGAGAGATTCAAATCCAACTTGCCTAGTTTCAGTGTACCAGTCAGCACCCCAGATATCGGGTTGTAAGCTGCCATCTTCTAATAAGATTTGTTCACAGTCATAGTGCAGTTCACCGCCACCGGCTAGAATTTCTCGGTTAATATCAACGGCGAGTTTAATCCAGAGTCCAAAATAGATTTCTGCCATTTGCTCGATTTGTTTTGAGGTAGCCCTTTGGCGGATAATTAAAATCATGAAATTAGTAGCTTAGCTGGTAATTGGAACTACTCGGCGAGAAAAGTTGCGATGAAATCTTGGATGCGATCGAAGTGAGATTTTAACTGGCTCAAAAGTTCGCTGGCTCCTACGAGGGATTGCGATCGCCCCATTTGTTCCAATTGAGCAGCGACATCTAAGAGCGATCGCGCCCCTAAATTAGCTGAAGCACCTTTAATCCTATGCGATCGCTGCTCGACAGCAAGACAATCATTAGCCGCGATCGCACTCTCCAAATCTGCTATATCCGCCTCAGAAGTCTGAATAAAAGCCTCTAAAAGCCGCTTTTGCAAAGCCACCTTCCCTAGAGAGAATTTTTGCAACTGCTCCAAATCTATAGGAGATGTGGAGGATGGGGAAGCTGGGGAAGATTTAACTTCCTCTTCTCCGCCATCTCCTCTCGTCTCCCCATCTCTCCCATCTCTCCCGCTCAATAGCTCCGCATCTCCCCCACTCCACTGCCCTAAAATCCTTTCTAACTTTTTGAGATCGACGGGTTTGCTGAGATAGTCATCCATACCGGCGGCTAAACATTTGTCTCGATCTTGTGGTAGAGCGTGAGCTGTCAGAGCGATTACTACGGTGTGGCGATCGCTATTTGCTGCTTCCCGCCGCCGTAACTCTTGCGTGGCCTCATAACCGTCTAATACTGGCATTTGACCATCCATTAATACGATGTCGTAGTTTTTCTCTGCCAACAATCTCAGAGCTTCCTGACCATTATCAGCACACTCAGCTTCATAGCCCAAAACTCCTAACTGAGCCAGAATCACTTGCTGGTTAACGGGGTGATCTTCTGCTACTAATATTTTCAGTTTGCTGTTGTCTGTCAGTAATTTAGTTTGTACAACTGACAGTTTTTCAGTCATTCCTAAAAGCCGATCGAATAACTGGGAAGGTCTAACAGGTTTGAGGATATAGTCGCAACAGTCTTTTCCTAATATTTGTCTGAGATGGTGGGCGAATCTGTCTGCGATCGCAGAATCTCGCTGTTGCAGAGAAGTCATTAATAAAAACTTGGTCTGGGCAAACTCAGGATGAGAGCGAATGACTTCAACTAACAAATTTTCTCCCTGTTCTACTAACTGTAAATCCAGCAAAACTGCATCGTAAGGTCTTTTCTGCTGACCAGCTTTTCGCAAAGTAGCCAAAAGCCTTGCACAGTCTGCCGCTGCATCCGATCGCATCCCCCAGGTATGAGCCAAATATTGCAGCACTTGGCGAGTTCTAGGAGGGGCCGTTCCTAACAGCAACCTGCGGCCAGTTAGAGCCAAAGGAACAGCGGGAGAAATCATGTTATCCTGCTTGCTTAACTCTACTGTAAACCAGAAAGTTGAGCCTTTACCCACCTCGCTTTCTACCCCAATTTCCCCTCCCATTCGTTCGGTCAACTGCTTGCAAATCGCTAATCCCAAACCCGTACCTCCGTACTCGCGAGTGGTAGAAGCGTCTACCTGAGAAAAGGATTGAAATAGTTTTTTCTGAGCTTCTGGGGAAATGCCAATGCCGGTATCTGTCACTGCAAAGCGGAGGAAAACTGAGGTCGAAGTTTGATCGCGGAGAGCGACTTGCACCATGACCTCGCCTTCTTCGGTAAACTTAATCGCATTGGCGACTAAATTTAACAGGATTTGGCGTAAACGACTCGGATCGCCTCTTAGCGATCGCGGCACTGCACTATAAATTAAAATTGCTAGTTCCAGTTTTTTAATTTCCGCTTGAGCTGCTAGTAATTCTACTACTTCTTCAATGCAGGAGTTTAAGTCAAAGTCGATCTCTTCTAGCTGCATCTTTCCCGCTTCCAACTTCGAGAAGTCAAGGATGTCGTTGATGACGCTTAGTAGATGATGGGCGCTACTGCGGATGATTTCGGCACAGTCTCGTTGTTTGGGTGCGAGGTCAGTTTCTAACAATAATTGAGCCATTCCCAATACACCGTTCATCGGTGTGCGGATTTCGTGGCTCATATTTGCGAGGAAATGAGATTTGAGCTTGGCTGTTGCGATCGCCGCTTCTCTAGCTTCCACCAATTCGCCGATTTGGTGAGTGACGACTACAACACCACCAATTTCACCGCTGGCATTATACCAAGGATGAATTGCCCAACGGAAGTAAATTTTGATGCCGTCTCCCCATTCCCAGACATCCTCTGGACAGGAGAATATCTCTCCTTGCAGTGCAGAAGCTAACTTGTTGCGCCAGCGTTCGGGCATATTTGGAAACAAATCGTACTCGCACATCCCAATCGCGGACTGAACTGGCAGGCGGCTATCAGCGATCCATTTTTCACTGTGGGCGAGATAGCGCATTTCCGTGTCGAACATTGCCATTGCTACGGGGGTGCAAGAGATAATCTGTTGTAGTTGTTGGCGTTCTTTCTCTAGTTCAACTTCGCGCAACTTGCGATCGCTAATATCCATCGTCAAACCGTCCCAGAGAATATCGCCGTTCTCTTGTTTTTCGGGTCGAGATGAGGCCCACAGCCACTTGAGCTTGCCAGAAGGCGTGTTAATTCGATATTCCTCTGTCCAGGGTGTCAAATTTTCGGCAGAGATGGCGATCGAGTCCAATATCCTTTGGCTATCTTCTGGGTGTATCATCTCAATCACCAGCGCCGCATTCTGCTGAATTTCTTCTGATTCGATCTCATAGATTTCGCGAGTACCACAACTGGCGAAGGGGAAGAAGATGGTGCCCTCTGCTGAAAGGCAAAACTGGTAAATCATTCCCGGCACGTTGGCGGCCAATTTCTGAAAGCGTTCTTCGCTACGTCGCAGAGCCCACTCAGCTTGTCGGCGTTCGACTATTTCCTGCTGCATCAGTTCGTTGAGTTTTGTCAGGGCGGCTGTGCGCTCTTCTACCATCATTTCCAGGTGTTTTTTGTACTGCCGCAATTCTGCTTCTGTTCGGAGGTGTGCGGTGATATCGCGCCCTTCAATGATGATCGGATTAAATTCCCCTGTCTGGTCAAATGCAGGTTTGAAGGAAGCATCGAGGGTAACGATCGTTCCGTCTATACAAGGTATGTCAAATTCTGTGCGAATCAGTTCACCCCTGGCAGCCGCCGCGATCGCTTTTTGCAAACGTTTTTGAGTAGGGTTTTCTAAAGTTTTAAGTTTGGAAACGGAGAGTTCTATTTCTCTATTTTCTCTCTCTATTTCTTCTTCCCTCTCTTCTCTTCCTTCTTCCTTCTTCCTTCTTCCTTCTTCCTTCTCTTCCCTCTCTTCTCTTCCTTCTTCCTTCTTCCTTCTTCCTTCTTCCTTCTCTTCCTTCTTCCCAGTCCACCAAGGCGTTTCCCAGAATGGCTTACCAATGACACCAATGCGGTTGATGCCTCCAAAATCCAAGGCAGTTTGATTAACTTCTAATAGTTTACCGTCTGGGGCAACTAGGGCAATTAGTTGAAAAGCTTGGTCAAAGATCGCTCGGAATCTTTGTTCGCTTGCTGTTAGGGCTGCTTCTTTTGCTTTGCGATCGCGAATTTCCGCTTCTAATTCGGCGTAACTTGGCATAGCTAGAGCTTTAGGGAGCGCGGCTACTCCTAACACTGCTGTTAACATCAAGATGGCAGCCGCGATCGCTTTGGCAAAGCCTGAGATCCAATAGTTATAATGCCACAGCGTCCACAAATGCCCAAGGCTAGCAGTTCCCCAGCAAGCGATCGCGGCGGCAATTAACAAAAAAATTCCCCTAAATTGTAGATCCTGGCGCTTGTGGATCGAATAGGCCAGCATAGCTAGTATCGAGTAGCAACCCATAGCTATTGCTGAGTCTGAAACTGCGTGCAACCACACTAACTTTGGCTGCCAAAGGTAGCAGTCTCTTTGTAAAATAAATGAGCTAGACGCAATTAATTGGCTGTCTATAAATTTTGTCCAGATTTCCAGCATTGCCACTACTCTTAAAACGACAGATCATCTACATTAATGCCAGTCAAACCCGCTTTTTGAAGCTCAATAAGATAGATTTTGGTGGAAATGAAAAAAGTTGACAGTTTTTAGAGTTTTCAACATCTACATTAATTGTATCAATAGTTACAAACAAAATATAGTGAAGCTGCTTTAATCTTATTTCATTATTTACATAAAATTCAAAAATTTGCGGAGAAAAGTAGCAGCAGTGAGCAATAAACGTTCCTTACCCTTAAGTCGTCGTCAGGTAGTGCGCGGTTTGTTATCCGCAGGGGCTTTTGGAGTTACTTTGCGTCTGGGAACAGGATGCACGCCGACTACCGCGCCCCAACAAAGCCAAAGTCCTACAGGAGAGTCGCCATCTGCGGGCACAGGGGCCAAAGTAGTAACAATGGGCTTTATCTACGTTGGCGCTAAAGATGATTATGGCTGGAATCAGGCTCACGCGCAAGGAAAAGAAGGAGTTTCCAAACTCGCCGGAGTGAAAACAGTCGAAGAGGCCAGCGTGCCTGAAACAAATGCTGCCGAAGAAACCATGCTCAATATGATTAATCAGGACGGAGCAACCGTCCTATTTCCTACTTCTTTTGGTTATTTCGATCCGCATATTATCAAAGTAGCAAAAGAGAATCCTACTATTCAATTTTTCCACGCAGGAGGGCTTTACGATGCAGCCAAGCATCCTAACAATATAGGTAGCTATTATGGCTATATTGACGAAGCCCAATATGTAGCGGGAATTGTAGCAGCTCATACTTCTAAAAGCGGAAAGTTAGGGTTCGTTGCAGCTAAACCTATTCCCCAAGTAGTGCGAAATATTAACAGTTATACCCTGGGTGCACGGAGCATTAAACCGGAGATTACAACGCAAGTCATTTTTACAGGCGATTGGTCTTTGCCTGTGAAAGAAGCTGAAGCTACTAATAGTATGGCAGATCAAGGAATTGACGTTATTACTTGTCACGTAGACAGCCCGAAAGTGATCATGGAAACTGCGGAAAAACGGGGTATTTATTGTACGGGATACCATACCAATCAAGCAGCTTTGGCTCCTAAAGGATATCTCACTGGTGCTGAGTGGGACTGGGCTAAAATTTATTCAGAATATGCCGAGATGCTTTTAGCGGGCAAAAACCTGATGGATGGGGGAATTCCGCACTTAGTACGTGGTGCTTTGAAGGAAGGTTTTTGTAAGTTATCACCCTATGGTGCAGTGGTAAGCGAGCAAGCGAAAAAGGATGCTGATGCGGCAAAAGCGAAGTTAATAGATGGAACTTTAGTAATTTATAAGGGGGAAATGAAGGACAATACTGGAAAAGTTATAATTCCTGCTGGCAAGGACTTAAAACAACAAGATCCAGAACTAGAAAAGATGACTTGGTTGGTGGAAGGTGTACTGGGAAGTACGAGTTGATTATAAATTGTTAGTTGTTGGTTGTTAGGTGTTAGTTGTTAGGTGCAATTAGCAATTGGCAACTACAAATTAGCAACCACCAATTACTAACAACTAACAACAAAGTGGCAGTAATTAGAAATTACAGTTAACGGTTAACAGTTAACGGTTAACAGTTAACGGTTAACAGTTAACAATTAGGAATTACCAATTAAGCCTATGACTACTCAAGTTATATCAAGAAATCCATCCTCAATAAACTGGCGTTCGGTACTAGAAAAGGTTACTATTCCCGTAGCTGCTTTAGTATTTTCGCTATTATTATTCGGGATTTTTTGCGCGGCAGCAGGTGCTAATCCATTAGCAGTATATGGCTCGATTTATAAAGCAGCTTTTGGGAGTTGGTTTTCTTTCCAAAATAGCCTAATTCGTGCTGCGCCTTTGATGTTAAGTTCTCTCTGTACAGTCTTGCCTGCTCGGTTAGGCTTAGTGATTATTGGTAATGAGGGAGCGATCGTCATCGGGGGAATCGGCGCGATCGCCACTGGTTTAGCTTTAAACAGTGCACCGCCAACTATTGTGCAGTTGGGAATGGCGATCGCGGGAATTATTGCTGGTGGTTTGTGGATCGCCTTAGCTGGGGCGCTGCGTTATTACCGAGGCGTGAATGAAACCATTAGCAGCTTATTGCTCAATTATATCGCGATCGCGCTTTTGAATCATTTAGTCGGCGGCCCCATGCGCGATCCTAGTTCCCTGAACAAACCTTCTAGCTATCCCCTTGCTGATGTTAATATGCTGGGAACTTTGCCGGGAACGCGAGTTCACTACGGCTTGATTTTTGGGCTAATTGTGTGCGCGATCGCATATATCTTGATTCAGCGAACTACCTTTGGTTTTGCTGTTCGGACAACAGGGGGTAATGTTCGCGCAGCTAGAATGGCAGGATTACCCGTAGGAAAATTAACATTAATTATCTGTTTTCTGGGAGGTGCTTGTGCAGGTTTAGCCGGGATGATAGAGGTGGCAGCAGTACACGGAAAAGCCAATGAATCCCTCAATGCAGGTTACGGTTACAGCGGTATTTTAGTAGCGTTCATTGCCCGACAAAATCCTTTAGCTGCTGTCCTAGTTTCGATTTTGTTAGGTGGAATTTTAGCAAGTGGAGGAATTTTGCAGCGATCGCATAACCTCCCAGATGCCACAGTTTTAGTTTTTCAAGGATTAGTTTTCTTAGTGATTCTATTTAGTGAATCGCTTTACGGAAAATTACCATTTTTCAAGCAACAAGACAGATAAACGAAAGATAACTTAGAGTGGGTGAGCCTCGGTCAGAAACCGGGTTTCTTCATAGATATCTAGTTACAATCGAAGATTTTTCTAAGAAACCCGGTTTCTTTTAACCAACAACTAATAACTAATAACTAACAACTAACCAATCATGTCAACAGAAACTTTAGGGTGGTGGGGAGTCCCGGTCGCAATCGTAGCAGGAACACTGCGAGGAAGCGCCCCCTTTCTATTCGTTAGTCTCGGCGAATGTCTCACTGAAAAAAGTGGCAAAATCAACCTCGGTTTAGAAGGCACTTTATTAATGGGTGCGATGAGTGCCTACGCCATCTCCTACCTTACTCAGTCACCTTGGTTAGGCGTTTTAGCAGCAGGAATTTCTGGGATGGTATTAGGCGCAATTCACGCTTGGCTATCCCAACGTCCCAACGTTAACGATGTCGCAGTTGGCATTGCCATGATTATCTTCGGAAGCGGTTTAGCTTTCTTTTTTGGCAAACCTTTCATTCAACCCGTAGCACCCCAATTACCCACGATTCAATTAGGTGCTTGGATTAATCAGCCAGCAATTCAATCAGCCTTAAAAATTAGCCCTTTATTTATCATCGGCGTTGCCATAGCACCAGCAATGCAGTGGTTTTTTAAATCCACGCGCTGGGGGTTATTTATCCGTGCCGTTGGTGACAATCCTGCTGCCGCTAGAGCGATGGGAATTCCTGTAAAATTGGTGCGGACAGCCTGCATTATGGTAGGGAGTTTCTTAGCAGGAATTGGCGGAGCTTACTTATCTCTTTATTACCCTGGAAGTTGGACAGAACGGATTTCTAGCGGTCAAGGATTAATGGCCGTTGCCTTAGTAATTTTTGCCCGTTGGAATCCCGTGCAATGTTTATATGCAGCTTTATTGTTTGGAGGAGCACAAGCAATCGGGCCAGCTTTGCAATCAGTAGGAGTAGATTCTTACTACTACTTATTTAATGCCTTGCCTTACATTTTAACCCTAGCAGTAATGATTATCACCTGTTCGCCAACTCGGACTGCAATTGGTGCTCCCGGTGCTTTGGGAACTGACAATGATTAAAGTAGGACTTACGCAAAACCATCCGTAACGCCGCCATCTTGGCGGTATTAAGGAACCGCCAAGATGGCGGCGTTACATCGA
>NZ_JARFTR010000133.1 GCF_029167235.1 Kamptonema sp. UHCC 0994
CCAAGATGGCGGCGTTACTGATAGGTTGGGTGAAACGAAGTGAAATCCAATATCAAGACTGTAGCAATATTTTTCAGAATTAGGATTAAAATACAGTACCATCACTTTCTATCTGAATTGGCGGCACTCCACCGGCTCTCAATTCAGTGGCAATTTTCCTTCCCGCAGTCCAGGTTCCTCCTTGTAAAATCTTCACTAGGGGTAATTCTGCGGTAGTTAAGTTTAGCTTTTTCCGAATTAGTTCGGCAATTTTATCTAACAAATTGACAGTCAGCGCTCTCCATTCTACTATGATTTCAGAACCAGGTAAATGACTTTCTAAAAAAATCCTTCTATCTTTTGCCTGTAGCAATTCTATATCTAAACAAAACCCACCATTACGATATTCTGGTAATCCTGTTAATTCATCTAATGCAATTACTTCTAAACCAAGTTCTTGTAGCGGTTCCAATAGAGAGTAAGTTAACCATTGAGAAAGTTTGTGAAAGGGTACATAGCCATCACTTAAATTTTGTCTCTGTAACGCTGGATGCAACCAAACATCGCCTAAGTTCACACCGGAAATTGTATATCTTCCTGGCCAAATTTCCCCCATTCCTGTTAAAACAGCGTTCAATACTTCGGAAGCTTTGATCGTCATCATTCCTGAGTATTTACCATCATGCAAATATTGGGCTAAATTCCCAGGACGCGGATTCTCATTCCCAAATAATACAGTATTTTGTCTGAGAACTTTTCCTAATTTTTGCAACAATTCTAGCCTACCTTCTAAACCAACTAACTGATTATTTTGATTCGCTTGTAATCCTGTGGCTAATGTCTGTAATTGTAGCTGGGAAAGTGCTTCGGCATCAGCTTGAAAAGGGAAATCAGGATTACTGGAAAAAATGCCTTGACAAAACATCCGAAAGCTGGCCACTGCTAAGCCTTCGGAACGGCGATAAATTTGTCCAGTTTCCTGTTCGTAATATTCCCAATTTGCACCTGCGCCTGCATCGAGTAAAACGCTGATAATTGCTAAGTCAAATTTGACTTTAGCTTTGTCAATTGGGGTGAGTTGTGCTAAGATTTTATCTAGTTCCGCCAGACGCGGTATTTCCCCGACTTCAAAATGTCGCCAACGGCTGTGAAATGGGATGTTAAAATCGGGATATTGTTGGCGAATTACTTCAATTACATAATTAGCAGCTTTGTCTAATTGAGTTAAATCAACGCGAAAGTAACGCAGTTTGTCTTCGCAGGCTAAATTGAAGAGGCGATCGCACTTTTCGCGAATTGCGCTTGGTGTTCTTAGGTATGCGATGGCCTCAAGTTCGAGATTGTTCAAAAGTTGTTTCTCCCATTGTGTTTTGTTGCTAATTTTTTAGCGTCCAAACCCACCTAATTGCTTCGTCCTCACACCTATTCTGCTGCTTTCACTCCTTCCTTTTCAACCTCCGCAGGCGGAATCTTCTCCACAGCAATCAACGCTTCCATCACCGACTTGACAACAGGTGCAGCTACTACTCCTCCCGTTCCTCCTTGGGGTTCATCAATTACTGCTAACACTACATAACGGGGAGATTCAACAGGTAAAATTCCCACAAAACTAGCGACGCTAGCATACTCCGAATAACCACCACTAGGATTAGCTTTTTGAGCAGTTCCCGTTTTCCCAGCAATGCGATATCCGGGAATTTGTGCCCCCTTTCCCGTCCCATCTTTCACTACTGTTTCCATCATTGCTAACACTTGCTTCGTCTTTTCTGGTGAAAACACCTGTCTCGGCGCTGGCCTACGGAGTTCCCAAAAAGGCTGTCCATCGCCGCTAAAAAGTCCTCGCACAACATGAGGAGTAACAATTTTACCGCCATTTGCTAAAGCGCCGCACAGTTGTACCAGTTGCAGTGCAGTTAGGGAAAAACCTTGACCAAAAGCGGTAGTTGCAGCTTCTACCCGCGAACTAATAAATTGTTCTCGGCTTTTGAGTTGACTGGATACTTCAAAAGGTAAGTCGGAATCTGTGGTTTGTCCTAGTCCTAAACGTTCCAAGGCATTGTAGTAAGCTGAAGCCTTGACTTGCTGCATGATATGTACCATGCCAACGTTGCTGGAATGTTGTAAAATCTCAGTAACAGTAACAGCGCCACGCGGGCCTGCTTGTCTGTAATCGTAATTGGAAATCGGCCAGCCGCCGACAAAAATTTGACCTTCATCGTTAAAAACGCTTTCGGGTTTAACTGCGCCAGCTTCTAGGGCGATCGCAATATTAATCGGTTTAAAAGTCGAACCCGGTTCATAAACATCAGTGATTGCCCAATTTTTAAACCGTTCCACATTGAATTTATAATATTGATTGGGGTCGTAGGAAGGTTCAGACACAAGCGACAGCAATTCCCCATCCCGCGCATCCATTACAATTACAGCCCCTCGCTTCCCCTTAAATTTCTCCATTTGTTGCTTGAGGGCCGATCGCGCTACCCGCTGCAAGCGGGTGTCTATTGTCACTTGTAATTGTAAGTCATCGAACTGGACAAATCCTGCGGCGAGTCGATCGGGAATCCAGTTGCCATTAACCGCCCGCTTATAACGGATTGACGGCATTGTGCGCTCTAGCAAGTTTTGCTGGCTGTATTCTACCCCTGCTTGACCATTGCGATCGCTATCTACATAGCCAACTACACCAGCCGCAAGTTCCTGCTGCGGGTAAAAGCGCTGTTGTTGGTGGATCAATTCTAAGCCATCAACTGGTTGTTTTTCGATTAACAAGTTAGCAATGCGATCGCCTATTTCTTCACTTAGTCCGTCGGCAATTTTCAGCCCGCTTTCAGCACTATTAAACTTTTGTAGCAGTACCCCTTCAGTAATCGTCTGTCCACCGCCGATAGCCGCCAGCAACGGCGCGAGATTAGCCGCGATCGCCCCCTTCGTTTGCTTAAATAGCTTCGGGTGAGCCCAGAGCGTATAAACTGGGCGGTCTAGGGCTAAAATATCCCCCTTACGATCGATAATTGGTCGTCTCGGTACAAAGGGGCGCGATCGCGATATCTGCTGTTGTTGCGCCCGTTTTTGCAAAATTGGTGCTTCCCTAACTTGCAAGTAGAACAAATTTGCAGCCAGACCCAACCCAGACAGCATTAATATCCCCCAAACAACATAAGGGCGGTATTTGTCCCGTTTTTGTAAACGTTCTCTAGGCGGTTGCTGACGATACCTAAGATCGGTGTCGCCAACAGCCTTCTGAGGCTGGCTTCTGAGGTGGGAAACAGAACCCATCTGTCGCTGATTCGGTTTCTTTGGGGGTGAAGAAGTCAGCGATCTACGGCGCTTAAAACGGGAGTCGTAAGTCATAAGAATCGGGGATTTTAGCGAACTGTTAACTGTTAACTGTTAACTGTTAACTGTTAACTGTTAACTGTTAACAATTTTCTAGTATCCCAAAGGTGTCTCTCCAGTAGATTTCTGAGTAGACTGAGGATCTAGGTTAGCGGCAGGAACCTGGCGTTCTGGCGCAGGTTCTAGAAAAATCATGTCCTGCGGTTGCTGCGGTGCCAAACCCGTTTCTGGATTTTCCGCCGCCGTAGCAATTTGATGTTTTAAGACAACGCTAGCAGCGCTTAATTGCTGTTCGCTACGCCGCAATGTTTCTAGCTTTTGGTATTCTTCACTCCAGCGCTGTTGGCCGTAAACTGTCCAACCATAAACCGTAAGAGTACAACTTAATAGTAGAAACGTTATCACCGATGAAGTCCGCTGTATGCTCAACAGCGATCGCAGCCAGACTGGTTTTAACTGACGATTGGGCAGAATTTTGACAGCGGCTACCTTAGTCGGAGTTGCACCTCGACCGATAGTGGGAACGGAGATGCTAGCTGGTTGAGGAGATACATTTTTCCGCCGAGCACGCCCAATCGGAGTAACTTTACTTTCCGTTGAGGAAACAGCGGCTAGGCGAGAAGGACGGCGTTGGGTAGAATCTGGGGAGCTAATAGCAAGGGTCATAGGCTTCACCAATATGTTATGTGCAGCAGCTTTAGTTTTAATTATGTGTGGAGGCATTCAGCCGTCTTACCAACCATAGCTCAGAAACAAATTCACAGCTTACTCTTAAATTAGTTTGCATAGTTTCTATAGATTCAGTTGTTAAGTCCCCTTCAGATTGAAGGGTTTTTTGCCGTTCGTTAAATAAATTAGTATACGTAGATTTTACTGGCGAACATCCCGCAAAAAGTTTTCACGCTCCCACCGGATCTCGGCAAAAACTATGATACCTTAGAGTGCGGTAGAGAACAAAGTCGCTGCTTTAACCGCTGATTCCGGGTCAAACCGGAAAAACACCTAGAGTCCCGACTCTCTACACTAAAATTTAACACCCATCAGGCGTTTCAGTCTTTTGACTGCCTCTAACGGAGGATTAGTCAACCTCAAAACTGAGGAAGCATTAAGGCTAAAAATAAACGCTTAAGACTTAAACCGTAGAGTCTCTTGTAGAAATTAAAAAGTTGCCTACATTTTTAGAAGCGGTTTTCGACCTTAAGGAGTGTATTATGAGCAAAAACTTTATTCGCTTGACTTTGGCTATTGGATTGGCTGCGGTTTTAGGGTCATGCGCTGGCGAAAGCGGAACTAGCCCGAGTCCTTCGTCTCCAGCAGTTTCTCCGAGTCCAGCGGAATCTCCCGCCGCTAGTCCTAAACCAGCTTCTCCTTCGGCCTCTCCCTCGGCTACACCTAAGAAGCCCTAGTCAGGGCGATCGCGCCATACCTTCCCTCAAGGTATAGCCTCTCACCTGCTTAACTAATCGCTCCTCACATATTTTTTTTAAATGGCATCAGTTAGGGCCGAAATGAAAATGTTAGTTTGTCTCTGATGCTATTACTGCAATTCAGTACATCTCACTACTGTCGCAAAGCTCGCTTGGCTTTGGGTTACAAAGGTATCTCTTACCAAGTTGAGAATTTGACTCCGGGATTGCACTTGTTAAAGATCCGACCGCTGACGGGAGGTTTGACAACAGTGCCGGTGCTTCTCCCTCAGTTAGAGGGTCAACCCGCCGCGATCGCGGACTCCACCCAAATTTTCAAGTTTCTGGAGTCTTACTGTCCATCTCCTCCTCTGTTAATCCCCGATCCCCAGCTACAAGCTGAGGCCTGGATGCTGGAAGACTGGCTTGATGAAAGCATTGGCACGGCAACCCGATTTGTTTACTACGAGTTTCGCGCAGGCCCCGGCAAAGCTATTGACCCGTCTCTGTTGAGCCAAATCGTAATTCAAGCGGTACGCCGACAGTACCGCATCAATCAAGCCTCGGTGGAACTGGCTGCTGGCCGCCTTGCCACTGCTATCGAGTTTTTAGGGAATCGCTGGGGCGATCGACCCTATTTGGTTGGCGATCGCCTAAGTGTTGCCGATATCGCTGCGGCAGCTCTGTTATCTCCCTTAGCCCTGATTCCCCAATACAGCCAAGGCTATCCCTGGCTATTCGATCGCATTGTCGAAATTCATAAACTCTGCCGCGAACCCCTACCCCCTGGGTTGCTATAGCAGGAGGCAGGAGGTAGGAGGCAGAAGGTCGAGGCCGATCGTAGCAAGGTTTTCAGCAATCAATCGTCTCCTAACCCCCTTGGCGGTTGCTATAACTGCCAATGCGAGTTAAGCAGTATCATAATTTTGGATAAAATTTACGATTGAACTACATTCACTTTATAATTATTAATAGAGTTCTTTCTGCATCAATAACTTGCAGTAATTGCAATCATAATTGATGCAGCCAGTAGGAATAGTTAGAGCTTACGCTTAAAGTAATATCGCCCCCTAGGCGATATTACAACTACTTTTGCGTAATTCCTGATAGTGAGAAATTTATCGCACTTTTCAATTGGGTAGTTACTATATCTAATTAGCAATTAGCAATTAGCAATTAGCAATTAGCAATTACCCTATTCTCATCCAAACGTGAACTCGCCCCTTCATGTTTTTTAAGTCAATTTAGTTAAATGATAAGTGATTCAGGTAGGTAACTTTATGGCCACGAGCATCCCTTTTGAACAGATTGACCGGATTATTTGGAATCAGCACCAAGACCCCTTTGAAGTGCTCGGCCCACATTTAATTGAGCAGAATGGCACAAAAGCCTGGGCGGTGCGAGCATACCTGCCAAACGCGGATGCAGTGTCGGTGGTATTGCCAGAAGCAAGGACAGAATACCCAATGCACGCAGTGCACCACCCTCACTTTTTTGAGTGTACGATTGAAGCGCCAGAGTTAGCTAACTATCAGTTTCGAGTCAAAGAAGGCGATCGCGATCGCTTCATCTACGACCCCTACGCCTTCCGTTCTCCCAAACTGACCGAATTTGACCTGCACCTATTTGCTGAAGGCAACCACCACCGCATCTACGAAAAGTTAGGGGCGCACCTAACTGAGGTAGATGGGGTGAAAGGAGTATACTTCGCAGTCTGGGCTCCAAATGCCCGCAACGTTTCATTATTGGGAGACTTCAACAGTTGGGATGGCCGCAAACACCAAATGCGGAAAGGGCAAACTGGCATCTGGGAAATATTTATTCCCGGTTTGGGCGCAGGAGAGTCTTACAAGTATGAAATCAAAAACATGGAGGGGCATCCCTACGAAAAGTCTGACCCCTATGGCTTCCAGCAAGAAGTACGACCAAAAACAGCCTCAATTGTCACTGACTTAGAAGCTTACACCTGGAACGATAGCGGCTGGATGGAACACCGCAGACATACAGATGCACTGACTCAGCCAGTTTCCGTCTACGAGTGCCATTTGGGATCTTGGCTACACGCGAGCTCTGGGGAACCAGCCTTGCTACCTAACGGCGAAGCGGAACCAGTGGTACAGGTTTCGGAACTAAATCCAGGAGCACGCTTTCTAACTTACCGGGAATTAGCCCACAAGTTAATCCCCTATGTTAAGGAGTTGGGCTATACCCATATAGAACTATTGCCGATCGCAGAACATCCCTTTGATGGTTCTTGGGGATATCAAGTCACAGGTTACTTCGCCCCGACTTCTCGCTTCGGTAGCCCTCAAGACTTCATGTATTTTGTTGACCAATGCCACGAACACGGCATTGGCGTAATTGTAGACTGGGTTCCCGGTCATTTCCCCAAAGACGGTCACGGTTTACCCTTCTTTGATGGCACGCACTTATACGAACACGCCGATCCCCGCAAAGGCGAGCACAAAGAATGGGGAACACTGGTTTTTAACTACAACCGCAACGAAGTACGGAATTTCTTAGTAGCTAATGCCCTGTTCTGGTTTGACAAGTACCACATTGACGGCATTCGCGTGGATGCAGTAGCTTCAATGCTGTACTTAGATTATTGCCGCGAACCTGGGGAATGGGTGACAAACCAATACGGAGGCCGAGAAAATATTGAAGCAGCGGAGTTTTTGCGGCAAACTAATCATGTAATTTTTAGCTATTTTCCAGGGGTATTATCGATCGCAGAAGAATCTACTTCTTGGCCGATGGTATCTTGGCCTACCTATGTGGGAGGTTTGGGCTTTAACCTGAAGTGGAATATGGGCTGGATGCACGATATGCTGGACTATTTCCACATGGACCCCTGGTTCCGCCAGTTTCACCAAAACAACATTACTTTCAGTATGTGGTATAACCACAGCGAGAATTTTATGTTGGCTTTATCTCACGATGAAGTGGTTCACGGGAAGAGCAATATTCTAGGCAAGATGCCGGGGGATGATTGGCAGAAGTTGGCTAATGTGCGGGCATTATTTACTTATATGTTCGCTCACCCTGGAAAGAAGACGATGTTTATGGGCATGGAATTTGCCCAGTGGCGGGAGTGGAATGTCTGGGGGGATTTAGAATGGAATTTGATGCAATTCCCGGCTCACCAAGGGATCAAGCAATTTTTTACGGATTTGAATCATCTTTACCGCAGTGAACCAGCCCTCTATGAACAGGATTTCAGTCAAGAAGGGTTTGAATGGATTGATTGTAGCGACAATCGCCACAGCGTGGTAGCTTTTGTCCGCCGATCTAAGGATGGTGAAGAGTTTTTGGTAGCGGTTTGCAATTTTACACCACAACCTCACAGTCATTATCGGGTAGGTGTTCCTGTAGCTGGTTTCTATACGGAATTGTTTAATAGTGATGCTCGCGAATATGGGGGCAGCAATATGGGGAATTTGGGCGGAAAATGGACGGATGAGTGGTGGTTCCACAATAAGTCTTTTTCGCTGGATTTGTGTTTGCCACCCTTGGGAGTTTTGGTGTTGAAATTGGATCGCGCTAAGACTGCTGCTGCTATGCAAACGGCTGTTGGGGAGTAAGATTAAGTTCGGTTTGCCCAAACATTACGTCATTGCGAGGAACGAAGCAATCCAAGCCTTTGCGATTGCTTCGTTCCTCGCAATGACAATTAGAGCGGATAGCGATGTAATTTTTAATTTTTAATCTTCAGTTTTTATTGCATCCTCCCTTATCAAGAGCTTTCGTTGCATCTTGTGCAGTTCGCATTGCACCTATAATCGTTGAAACAATCACACAGCGGTTATTTTTTTGACCTAATTGTTCGTGCTTTACCGTTACTCTTCCCAATTGTCCTTTGGCTATTGCGGTACAATCATCTTCAGGATCGGGAACGGGACAGCCTTTGTGGTTAAATAACGATCTGTAGACGTTACCTGATGGTCGCTGATTATTGGTGGGATTGACTTTATCTAAAGTTGTATTATCAATATCTATTCTGATCTTTTGCGCGAAGCTATGCCATTTTAATTGTGCAAGTTGATCGGATATTGCTTCTTCCATTTGATCGGGGAAAATGTGAGCTGGATGAACGGCCCATTGTACTATTCCACCCTGTTCTCGAAAGCTGGCTTGCCAGGAAATTTTATCGCGTTTGGCGTTGCTTTGGGCGATGCGTATTGCCCAGAAAATTCTATCTTGGGAGGTGCGAAGGTTTTGGTTATTGATGAATGCTAACCAACTAGGAGCTGCGATCGCGCTGAATATGCCCAGCATAAAAAGTATAATTAATATTTCAATGATTGTAAAGCCTGACGCGGCTAAGTTGATTGCTTTGCGGCAGGCTGGTGTCTTGATTGTCACTTAGATGCACTCCCTGATGCCTGTAACAAACTTTTTTTCTTAAAGCTGATTTTAACAGGAGTTACGTAGGGGCGATCGCGTCTAAAATCTGGTATTGATTAGCTTTACTTATAACAGTCGCCATGACTCTTGACAATTTTATTTTTTTCATTCCTTACGTAACGCCGCCCTCTGGGCGGTAACAATACTGACGTAACGCCGCCCTCTGGGCGGTCTTGTTACCGCCCAG
>NZ_JARFTR010000265.1 GCF_029167235.1 Kamptonema sp. UHCC 0994
CACTCGAAGTTACGGGTACTGCTAACTTTGGGGTGGGAAGTTTGGCTTCCCTCAAGTCTAAAGGGGTGGCTGCTGCTGCCTCGGATAAACTGTTTAAGTTGCTGCGAAGGTTGTTGCCAAAGTCGGATAATTCGGTGACTAAAGTGGTGACGTAACCTACTTTTAAGGCTTGCACGTTGGTTTTGGCCATTTGTGAGCCTGTTTCGGCGAGGCCAATGTTGCCTTGCTGTGTGGCTTCAATAAGTGCTTGCATGGCTGCACCTTTGTCTTCAGTTTCGTCTCGCTTGGCATCGTGGGGGTTACTGAGAGATTCAGCATTGATTTCATTGCAGTATTCAGAGCGACCGTTGCGCTCTACTGCTATCTGCAAAAGTGCGTCGTCAGGGGGTATTTTTTCATCCCTTACTAGCGAGTAATAATGGCGAATTTCAGTAGCATCAATTTCGTCAACTTGTGAGTTTTGCCAATTGGGTTGACCTAATGCTTTTCGGACATTGGTGATGTCGGCAACTTTGGCGAGTCCGAGTTCACTTTTGAGTTCTGTTCTGGAAATATTCATGGGTTGGCAATCCTTGTTCAATTAAACGCCTGTGTACTGGGTCAATGCGGTAGTCGGCTTCAATCAGCCATTTTTCGAGGGTGACTAAGCACCATTTGTGGAAGTCTGAGAACTTTCGCTCGTGCAGTTTGCGATTGAACTCCGGGCATTCTTCTAAGAGGGACAGCCTTCGCTTAAATGTCGCTTCTGACATAGGCTTGCGACCGCCGAGAAGAAGTTTGAGTTCTGTTCTTTCCCACCACGAGCGCGTTCCTGTGCTAGTGTCGAAAGCCCTGACTGTAATTGGCTTGCGGTGTCTTTTCATCACTTTCGTGAGCTAATTTGTGAGCTAATTGAAAGTGTTATTTTTTCGGTTTGAATTAGCTCACAAATGGGGTAAAAAATTTAGCTGATAGGGCGATCGCGCGCGATCGCTTTGAGTTCAACAAGCTTGAGGGCGCGATCGTTTTCTGGGATGGCGGTGAATTGGTTAGCCTGTCCCAGTTGCTGCGGGAGATTGGGTTGAGGCAGAGCGATCGCGAATTGTGCGACCGCCTGATTTTGCGTCATAGTGAATTAGCTCCTGTGTGAATGGGAGTTGAGCCAGCGGTTGTGATTGGTCGTCGCGTCGCTGGCTTTTAATTCACAACATAAAACCCGTAGAGGAGCAAGTCAAGAGCAAAAGCTTTACATTGTAAAGAAATTAGTCAAGGTTCGTCTTTGATCTTAGTTTCCCAGATCCGGTAAGCAACAGACTGTTCTTGTTCTCTTTTCTGTCGCGCCCAGTCTTCAAAATCGCGGTCGAACCTATCTAAAAGCAATAGCACAGGGGTTGTAGGGTTGCGGGTTTCGGACATCCAAGCCTGCACTGTGCTTAACTTTACACCTAGTAGATCAGCCAAGTCACTGTAATTCAACTCTGGGTATTTGGCTAGAAACTCCTGGGGTGTCATTTGATAGGGATGTGTACGAACCTTTAATAAAACTGCTTTCATAATCCTTGACATTGTAAAGGTTAAGTTTTACAATGTAGAGGCTTCACTGAGCTAAGTCAATTGTCCTCCAGATGTGTGACTTTTAAACGTATTCGTCGGGCGAGTACGAGAAAGTTGTGCTGGAGCTTCAACTATGTTTCCTTGCTTGTACCAGACTTTATGTTACGGTCGTTGCCACTGTCACTCACTAAGTACCCTGTCAGATCCAGAAGTGCTGAGTACGGTTCAACCTATTTGAAGAGCGATCGCAAAATTTAACAATTAGGCTGCGAAAATTTATCTGAGAACTACATTGCAGGTACTATGATCAATAAAAGTTGTTTCGTACCAAACTGCGAAAGGATTAGATCATCTATCTGTCGATAACAAATAACGAGTTATGTCTGAAGAGAAGGTAAAAAACAAAGGTGGTCGCCCAGGCTTGTATGCGGAGTCTAAGGCGAAAATTAGTTTGGCTTTAACCCCATCAACCTTGCACCGTCTGGATGAATTAGCTTCTCAGCTCAATATCTCGCGCTCTGAGGTAGTGGAACGTGCAACACGAGGACTCGTATCCCTTGCGAACAAGGAACACCTGGAAAAAGCCAGCTAACCCTTGATGCGATGCTCATCCCACTGAAGTTGACGTGTTGGAACAACTTAATCAACCCTCTAATAGGGATGGACTATATCGTATGGCGTTAACACCAATATTCTAGTAACCAACAAAAAAACCCCACAGGAGGTGAGGCTAAGATTCAAAACAAAAATTTCTCGAAAAAGTAATAGAAAAGTAATACAAAAGTCGGAGTCGAGACGATTAGATGAAGTAATGGTGCAGAATCGGAAACTCCCATTACTCAAAGTCGTATCGCTGCGGAGGTATTCTTGGTGCAATTTTTACTGAGATAGCATTTTGGCACTCTCAGCTAAACACTTGTTTTTCAAGTGTCAAGTTTCGCTAGCTGTAAATTTACAGCAGCTATTGCTAGTCCAATAGTAGCGCAAAGGGAGCCATCTTACCACCCTTTTGGGGGGTCAAAATTCCCCCAAGCATCAAGCAAGCATAACCTCAAACCGCACCACTCCGACTCCAGCAAACCTTACACACCACAGGAGGACGGAACAATGGTGCAATCTAACGAACAAAAATTCGACATCCGCAACTGGTTAGAATTCAACTCTCAAGGTCGGGCGAACTGCCCCTGCTGCGAACGCTCCAAAGGCAAACGCAACACCAACCTCGCCCTCATCCCCAACACAGACGGCGCTTACAAATGCCACGCCAGCCACACCCCAGAAGAAATCCGTGCAGCACTCGGCGCACCCCCACCCGGCCAATACGACCCCAACTGGCAGCCACCCCAGCAGCATCCCCAACCCGCCAAACCGCCCCAACCCAAAAAAGACTACAGAATTGACCAAAACCAAATTGCCGAATACCACCAGCGCCTAACCGCTCCCGGCGATCGCAACCCACAACTGGCAGCCGACACCAAACAAGCCACCAACTGGCTGCACCGCCGGGGCATCCACCAAGGCATCATCGAACGCTACCAACTCGGCTTAGCCTACTACAAACAAGGCAACACCTACTGGCCCTGCATCGCCATCCCCATCCCCTCTGGAGAAGAAGGCAAATTTTACCTCAAAAAACGAGTAGCCCCCTGGCTATCTGACTCAGAACGCCCCGCCGACTTACCCAGGTGGGTGCAACTCGGAGTCCCCGCCACCGTATGGCTCACCCACAACCACCCAGATGCCACCTCAACCTGGTACTGCGAAGGCGAATGGGATGCCATCCGACTCGGCTGGCTAGCGCAACAACGCCAAGAATCTGTGGCGATCGCCTGCGCCACCTGCGGCTGTGGTAGCGTCCCCAAACCCGACCAACTCCACAAACTGCCAGGAAAAATCTTCATCTTCTACGACCGCTTAGACGAACTCAAAACCAACGGCACCCGCGCCGGCGATGAAGGAGCCAAAAAACTCAAAACCGCCCTCGGCGAACGCGGCTACATCGCCCAAGTACCAATGCCAACAGATTCTACAATTAAGGGGTGGGACGTGAGCAACGCACTAGATGTCGGTTACACTTGGTCAGACTTTGAAACCGCAGCCGAAAACGCCACCGCAGTTGCGCGGCACATCATCCACATCCCCACCTGGGAAGGCGAATATGCAGACGAACAAGAACCCGGTCAACAACAATGGCAGTGGTACCAAGGACATGAAGAATTCTGGCAAAAAGTTGCCGACTTCTTCCGCAATGGCAGCAATTCTCGCGAGGGTGGAAACCACAAACCACCCAACCCAGCCTTAATGGGTCAAATCCTATCCAACAAATACCGCAACAAACTGCTATGGTCTAGCGAACACTGCTCTTGGATGGCTTACGAGCAAGAACGCAGCGGCATCTGGAAACCCATCACAGTTTGTCACCTTGAAAGCATCATCGATAAAACCCTGACCGCCGAGGGAATTTGTGCCAACAACAGCTACATTGCCAACACCGTCGGCAAAATGAAGCGTATATTGCACGAACCCAACTGGAGTTTAAAAGAAAAACCCATCAACCAGTTCCTACCCTTTACCGACGGCGTATACGAACTAGCAACCGGCATCCTGCACTCCCACGACCCCAACTTCCGGCTAAGCTGGTGCTTACCCCGACCCTATCAAATTCCCGCCATCCAACAGCAAGCAGGGTGGAGCAAAATTCGAGCTTGGCTAGAATCTGCCACCCGCAACGACCCCAAAGCTATGAATATCCTGCTGTGCTACGCCGCCGCCATCTTGCGAGGCCGCAACGACCTGCAAAAATTCCTGCACCTCATCGGCATAGGCGGCACCGGCAAATCAACCTGGGCCAACGTCATGGAAATGCTCATCGGCTCTGAAAACACCGCTACTCCCAGACTTACCGAAATTGAAACCGAGAAAGATGCCGTTGCCGAACTCATGACTAAACGCCTAGTCATCTTTGCCGACGAGGACGGTTCTCCCAACAAAATGCAGAACTTCAAACGCCTGACCGGTCAAGATACCTTAGAAGGTCGGATGCTTTACAAGAGTCGAGTACAGTTCAAATTTCAAGGCATGGCAATCGTCACCAGCAACGGCCCCATCTTCAAAGGTGTAGGCGCATCTTGGCTAGCGCGGCGGCTGCTCATGCTCAAATTTGACTATAAGCCACCCGCTTCTGAGGTGCGGAATCTCATCAAAGAATTCGAGTCGGAAATGAGTGCCTTCACCCTGTACCTGGTGTCCATTCCCAACGAAACCATCACTCGTGTCTTAAATGGAGTGGGAGTGGGCATGAGTTCCACAGCTTGGGAAGATAGAGTGCGAGCTGATAGTATCGCCTCGTGGATGAACGAAGAAACTATCCATGACGCTACAGCGACAACCCGGATTGGGGACAATAAGGATGAGTGGAAGGATTGTGAGTATGAGCCAACTAAATCCACTTTATACGGCTCGTACCACTATTACTGCACTCGCACCGGTCAACATCCAGTCAGCCGCAACAACTTTACGCCTAATTTGCTCGAACTATGTCGAGAAGGGTTGGGATGGGAAAAGGTGGAAAAGGTGCGGGACTCTTCAGGCCGCCGCTGCATTAAAGGTTTGCGGCTACGGGGGGACGGTGATAGGCACATTCCTGCTATTGATGACTTGTTAGCTGCCTCTCAAACCTCTGACAGTTCGACTGATAGTCCCTCTGACGGCCTTTCTGACGGCCCTTCTGACGGCCTTTCTGACAGCTCCAAACCTTCATCCAGCAAGCATTCTGACGACTCTGACGGCAAATTGCCTCAAAACTTTTCTCAAAATTCTTGTTCTCAAAATGCAAGTGCTAATGAAAAGGCTGGTGCCAGTGAGAGAAGTTTAGAAGAGTCTCGCAACCAGGACAATTCTTGCTCTGACTTCGGTGGCTCAACTGTGCAACATGGAACAGCAGAATTTGAAGGCAGTGGTGTCAAGCCTGAAAGTAGCAGTGCCAAGTTTGAAGGTAGCAATGTCAACCTTGAAGGTAGTAGCACCAAACTTGAAAGTAGTGCCAAACCTGAAAGTAGTGTCAGCCTTGAAGGTAGTGTCAATCTTGAAAGTAGCAGTGTCAACCTTGAAGGTAGCGGCGCAAAACTTGAAAGTAGCGGTGTAAAACTTGAAAAAGTTAGTAGCCCAAAAACCGTCAGTGCCGTCACAACCGAATCGCAACAAAGCTTTCAGGCTGTCAGCGAGGCCGTCAGAGAGGTCGTCAGTGAGGCCGTCAGCTTCCAAACTGAAGTAGATATGACCGATTTGGACATCTACGACAACTGGAACTTGGGACTACAACTGCTGGTGATTGAGAAAACTTCAAAGTTCCTGGCTGCTGTCGGCACCCTTGCTGGCTTTAACTTCCAAGAAGACGGTTCAATGACTTGTCTAGTTAACTTCCCAGGGTTTGAGAAACCGCTGCGCTATCCCCCATCATGGTTGGCAGAATACACGCCAACGCTTGCGGTTGAAGCTATCAGCGAGCGGTTAGAGCGGTGTCAGAATTCAGAAGAACTCGATGAAGTGCGGCAAGCATTTGCTTCGGAGAAACTAAGAGCAGCGTCGGTGGTGCTGGCCCGCCGCAACCCTGAAGCTTACCAAAAAATTCGTGGCTGGGTGATGCCAAATGCTGCAACAGGAAAGCGATCGCTTTCATCTTCTGCTAGTTCTGATGTAAATTACCAGCAGTTAGACCTTTTTGGGACTGAGCAATTGGCTCCGCAGCCGATGAGGACTTCCTCGGTGGATGTTGTCAAAGAAAGTGATGTCAATCTCTTGGCGGGTACTGTCAAAGAAAGTGATGACAACCTCTTGGCGGCTACTGTCAAAGAAAGTGATGACAACCTCTTGGCGCGACATTACGTTAAGGACGAGCTGGAGTCTTTGCCTGCACTGAAAGCTGGGGATGATTGCATTTCGACGGCAACGGGAGAGCGGCTGCAAGTGCTTACAATCTTTGAAGCTCTGCCGAACCTTTGGTTTGCCAAAATCAAGTACGCGGATGGTTTTGTTGCGGAATCTCGCCTGTCGTTCCTGCGGCCGCTGACTCCTGAAGAGCTTTTGGGTTAGTGCTGGGAGTGGGACGAATGCAAGTTGTGTCAAGCGATCGCCTACTAATTGATATGAGCCAGTTTGTTCTCTAGCTGCCTTATCCTTATTGGGATAGGTGTCTAGGATAGGCACATTCAAATAGTTTTGAGGTATAAAAGTTAGCAGGGGGTTTATTTGCGAGCAAAAGAGGTCAAGATAGATTATCAAAGATGCTTCAAGCAGTAGAAAAAGCTCAAAAGCTACAAGATGACCGAATTAAGTTCGGTATAGATCATGTCAAACTTTATGTCGAAGACGTAGAGGGAGATTGGCTGGAGAAGTGGGATGACGACGAAGAAAATCTGCTGCTAGAAACTAATACTTGCCAACTCGATAAAAATGGCAAAACTATCGTCCGACTTGGACAAATGTAAGAGCAACTAAGCTCACAAGCAGTTTCAACTCCATCAAGTTTATTCGGTGCAGCTATGGCAACAGCAGGTAAGTTAGAATTGACCATTAAGATTAACGAGTTTCCCGACAATGTAAACACAGTCGAGAACAACTGGAAGCAGTTTGAAGTGGATTGCGACGGTCAGATAGCAACAATTAAAGTCAAGCCGAAAGTGTTTAAGAAGCTTGAAGACGCGCAGGCTAATTACCCGATGTGGGTAGCGGCGATCGCCGGTAAAATGGGAGAAGCTACACCTAACGGTTTCGTGCTAGCAGAACCCAATATCCAAGTGTTTGAGAAGAAGCCAAAAGAACCGAAAGATGCTTCAGAACCTGTGGCAACAGCCACCTAACTACAAGGCTGGCAAAAAGTTATTTCTAACCCAATTGCAGCTTACGTGGGCAAGTACAGCCCCGAACTTTCATCGGGTCGGGCGTGAAGGTAGCGACCCGTCACCGCCAAGCTGGAATGCCCCAACGTAGCGCAGACCAAATGCAGCTTCGCACCCCGCTGTATGGCGTGAGAAGCGTGGGCGTGGCGCAACCAGTGAGGCGATATATTTCCCTTAATTCCCGCCCTCTGAGCTGCCGCCTTAACGATTTGGTAAACGCGACTTCTCGCCAAATGACCGAAATGGTCGCCCTGGCGCGAGCGAAACATCGGCTCCGAAGTTGACGCATCTCCCTGTAGTGCCAGCACTTCCACCCCCACAGAGAGAGGCACCAGTACCGTTCGCGTCTTAATGCCCTTCCCCGTTACCGTCACCCGCACCTCCGACCCACTTACATCAATGTCATCCCACTTAAGAGCGCACAGTTCCGAAACCCGCAATCCGCCGTAGTAGAGCAGCCGTAGGAGCGCCCGATTTCTTGGATGAGTTTCCAGCAAGAACATCCCCTGCACCTCCATTTCCGACAGCAGGCGCTGGTGGAGACAGTCCGGTGCTTTCGGTGGTTTGACGATCGCCCCCACATTCGCAGGCAACACCCCAATTTTATGCCCGAACGACAGCAAACTCTTCACCGCCGCGATCGCCGTGCGCCTGGTTGAAGCCTTAATGCCTCGTTCCTCCAAATTGTGGGCAAACGCTTGTACCTCAGCCAGCGATACCAAGTGCAGGGGCTTGCCCACAAATTCCATAAACTGTAGCGCCACCCGGTGGTAATAATCAGCCGTGTGAACCGACTTGCCGTCAGTCCACAAATTGATCAGCTGCTCGGATGCGGTGGTCAGATTCTCTTTTAAGCGCGTTTTCACGCTTTTTCCCTCGCGCACTCCACTCTTATTAAACTCGGAATTGTGTCACCGTTAGCATGAGTTAGTCATTAGGGTAGTATTGTTGAACTCCCTGTGCGGCGGGAGTTGAGTGGTTGAAAATTGGGTGGTCTGGGTATGAGAACAGAACAATCACTTGCCTGTCTTGATGGACTAATTAAGTGTTATTCTGCTGACATTACTTCCGCTATTTTTTGACCTATACAGGTCTAAACAATTGAGATTGCGTAAAGATTACCGGGGTTGTGCGGTAATGCGTTTATTTATTTCCGCTATTATCAAAAACTGCTACCCTTATGCGTGAAGCACGCCTCGACCCATTCAGAAGCTAGTGTATAGCTGCGGATTCTTGCCCCAGAACCTGCTAATACGGGGCTGACAAAACCACTTTCAGCCCACTCTTGCAGCCATTCGCGGGCTGTCTTGTCTGAAACTCCAAACCAAGATTCAATGTCTTTTGGGCTGATGGCGAAGGGATTTTCGACTCCATCGAGAACTCGCGCCAGGAGTCGGGTGAGGATTTGCTGTTGTCGTCGCGGTAAGCTTTCCCAAGGGGGCGCATCTGCCGTCACTTGCTGGTAGAGAGACTTAGCTTTAGCTTGCAGTTCATCCGCTGCCCGCGCCATCGTCTCGACAAAATAAAGCAGCCAGGGCGTGTGGTCTGGGTCGTGGCGGCCTTCATAAAAGTCCACGGGCAGCCCCATTTGTAGGGAACGGTAATAGCGATCGCGATCGGCATTAAAATACTCGTCAAATGAGAAAAACCCCCGCATT
>NZ_JARFTR010000181.1 GCF_029167235.1 Kamptonema sp. UHCC 0994
ACCGCCAAGATGGCGGCGTTACATCGAGCCCGTGTAAGTTTTATAAAGGTTAGTGATGTTCACTCGCAAACTACAATCTCAAATTTTTTATGGGACGTTTTGTTGAATCTGAACCCTATCCATATCCATTTAACGGTGATTTGCGCCCAGAAAATACAGTGCTGCTAATTATTGATATGCAGATAGATTTCTGCGGAGTTGGCGGCTATGTAGATAAAATGGGTTACGATTTGTCGCTGACCCGCGCACCTATTGAACCGATAAAAAAGGTATTAGAAATAGTACGAAATCTCGGCTTTCATGTCATCCACACCCGCGAAGGACATCGCCCCGATTTATCAGACTTGCCAGAAAATAAACAGTGGAGAAGTCGTAGAATTGGCGCAGGAATTGGCGACTCTGGCCCCTGCGGGAAAATTTTAATTCGCGGTCAACCTGGATGGGAAATTATTCCTGAACTTGCGCCTTTACCTGGAGAAGCTGTGATTGATAAACCCGGAAAAGGTTCTTTTTACGCGACAGATTTCGATATGTTACTAAGGCGTAAAGGCATCCAAAATATTATTCTGGCAGGAATAACAACTGATGTTTGCGTCCACACAACAATGCGGGATGCAAATGATAGAGGTTACGAATGTTTGCTACTTTCTGACTGCACCGGTGCAACAGATTATGGCAATCATCTGGCCGCACTCAAGATGATTAAAATGCAAGGCGGCGTTTTCGGTGCTGTCGCTGATTCGGAAGCATTAATTAGCACCATCAAACAATAGTTATTTCAAAATCAACCTTTTTTAATTCAAGGAGCAAAACCATGCTAGAAATTCCAAATCCAGAACTCAAAACTCAAACTTCAAAACTCCCTCAACCACCAGATATCGAATTGGTAAATATCACCAAGCGATTTGGTTCGCTTTTAGCACTTGACAATGTTTCAACACGGCTGAAACCAGGAACTTTTCACGCTCTACTAGGTGAAAATGGTGCGGGTAAAAGTACATTAGTAAAATGTATCATGGGTTTCTACACTGCTGACAGTGGAGAGATTATAATTGATGGAGAACCGCGCACTATTCACAGTCCCTACGATGCCTATCAATACAGTATTGGCATGGTATATCAGCATTTTACTCTCATTCCATCAATGACAGTAGCAGAAAATTTAGTGCTGACGCGACCAGATACTCCTAACGTGATTAACTGGAAAGCTGAATATGAACAATTAGCAGCATTTCTCGAAACTGCACCTTTCAAAGTTGATTTGTACAAACCAGCAAATCAACTTGCAGCCGGAGAAAAGCAAAAGGTAGAAATCCTCAAACAAATCTACCTCAAAAATCGGTTTCTCATTCTAGATGAACCCACATCTGTACTCACGCCAGACGAAGCGGATGAAGTTTTAGGTTTACTCAAACAAGAAGTCAGTGCGGGACGTTTAAGCGTGTTACTTATTACCCATAAATTCCGGGAGGTAACATCATTTGCCGATGAAGTTACGGTTTTGCGAAGGGGAAAATTTGCAGGTAGTGGGTCAGTTAAAGACTTATCTACTTCCGAAATGGCTAAGATGATGTTGGGTGAGGAACGCAACGCCATTCAAATAGAAAAACTTGCCGAACTTCCGGGAGAACCTGTCATCAAAATTGAAGATATTTGTGCTAATGGTGACAACGGACTGGCTGCTGTGAAATCTGTAAATCTGACAGTTAGGAGGGGAGAAATTGTCGGGATTGCCGGCGTTTCTGGCAATGGTCAGCGAGAATTAGTAGAGGTGTTAGCAGGACAGAGAATTGCGACATCTGGACTATTAATGGTGAATGGGGAAGTTTATAAAGCAACTCGTCCAGAAATAGTCAAACATCGGGTTTTTTGCTTACCAGAGGAACCACTACGAAATGCTTGCGTTCCTCAAATGAGTGTTGGCGACAATATGGCCTTGCGAAAGTTCGACCGTGCGCCAATGGCTAAAGGCAATTTGTTTCTGATTTTGAAGGAAATTCGACTAGCTGCAATGGCTTTAATTGAGAAGTTTTCGGTAAAAACTCCCTCGGTAGATACGCCCATTAGTCATCTTTCTGGTGGTAATGTACAGCGGGCTGTACTAGCAAGGGAATTTTCAAATCATAACATTAATCTGTTAATTGCAGCTAATCCTTGTTTTGGGTTAGATTTCGCGGCGGTTGATTACATTCACTCGCAGTTAGTTGAGGCAAGAAATGAAGGTGTTGGTGTACTATTAGTGAGTGAAGATTTGGATGAGTTGTTGAAATTGGCTGACAGAATTGTGGTGATGTCTGGGGGTAAACTGGTTTATGAAAGTCCGATTGCAGATGTCGATATTCACGAAATAGGTCACTATATGGCCGGACATTAATCTTGCATCTGGAACTATCAATTTGTAACGCCGCCGTCCCGGCGGTAAAGATACCGCCAAGATGGCGGCGTTACAGATACTTTCTTAAAGCTTAAAACTAGAGGTGATAAAATGATTTCTATCCCAGCTAAACCCTATGACTATGAATTGCCAAATCTAAACAGTGTCGCCTTAATTGTCATTGATATGCAGCGAGATTTTCTAGAACCAGGAGGTTTTGGAGAAATATTAGGAAATGATGTCACGCTTCTGCAATCAATTGTGCCTACAGTTAAGCAATTATTAGATGAATTTCGCAAATTTAACCTTCCTATTTTTCATACCATCGAAGGTCATAATAGCGATTTGTCGGATTGTCCAGTCTCTAAAATTAAACGGGGAAAAGGTAAATTAACTATCGGAGATGTCGGCCCAATGGGTCGCATTCTCGTGTTAGGCGAAGCGGGAAATGGTATCATACCAGAGTTAACGCCGCTACCGGGCGAAATTGCGCTTTCAAAACCAGGTAAAGGTGCTTTTTCTCGCACTAACTTAGAATCTATGTTGCAGGAAAAAGGCATTACTCACTTGATTTTTGCGGGAGTGACAACAGAGGTTTGCGTACAAACAACTATGCGTGAAGCTAATGACAGAGGATATGAATGTCTGTTAATAGAAGATGCCACTGCTAGCTATTTTCCTGAGTTTAAACAAGCTACTTTAGAGATGATTCGCGCCCAAGGTGGTATCATTGGCTGGACGACAACGGCGACGCAATTATTCAAAGCATTGAATAGTTAAAATGGCGTTGCTTAATCAGGGTATGAAAAAAATCACTTGAAAATCCAAAAGCTTTGTGGATACTGGTTTCTATGACGAGCATATTTAACGTTTCATACCGTAAATCAGCAACGCCGAGCTTGTCACGTTCTTACTTGTGAATCAAGGTAATGTGAAACCAAACATGACTCGATGGGTTGAGCGCACAGGGTTGAGGTGGAGAAGTAGCGATGGGTTTCGGGTTTCATCCTTCAACCCGACCTACAAGAGCGGGCGATCGCACCGGGAGACTGGGAGTTAATCGTATGAGAATGAGAATCTATGCTCTCGAAACCTAAAATTTTTATTAAATATTTTTTAACTGTTTTAACTGTCCTTGCATTCCTTTCTTAGTAGTGCTAACATTTTAAATGTTTTTATATACACATGGAAAATCAGATTTATGTCTAACCATGTCTGGCAAGATTACATTGATGTTTCGCTTATTGGGTCGGGGCACATAGCTCAAGCCGCTATTATTAGCTGCGATGGTAAGAGTATATGGGCGAATAGTAAAGGATTTGAACTCTCAGCAAATGAAAGGAAGGTATTATCTGATGTACTGAAGGGTAATGATGAGGCGAGAGATAAAGCCTATGAGCACGGTATTACTTTTAATGAAAAAAAATATGTACTTACACGGGTGGAAGATCGCTCAATGTATGCAAGAATGAACAAAGATGGAGTTGTTGCATCCGCAACTAAACAAACAATTATAATTGGAACCCACCTTGGAACCCAAATCGCTGGTAATGCTAGCGCTACAGTTGAATCGCTTGCAGACTACTTGATAGGACAGGGTTACTAATTTCGCATAGTAGTTAATCTTGTATAGTCTTGATTTCCCCTTTGTAGGTTGCCTAGGCGGGAAGCGAAAACCCGCCTAGGCAATTACTAGGCTGAATAAATTAGATGCTGAAAGTTTTAGAACATTGTTTACACTTGAACTTTTGCTTACCTGTGGAAGTCTTGCCGTTCTTAGTGTGGTCTAAAGTTTCAGCTTTAGCGTAAGTTTCTGCACGATTGCTACTCAAACCCCTCAAGTGCCTTTAGCTGCTCATTTTCCTAACACATTCTTTGCTAGGGGTAAGTGTTCGCGTTCAATCCTTTTCACTGCCCCGCTGAGTGTGTGGTATTGATCGCCGGGCGTTGCTGGATTGAGGTATGATAGAGATCGATCGAGAGTAGAAGGAGAAAATACAAGACTCAGACATTATCTAGCTCGCTTAAAAAGAAAAACTCTGTGTTATTCTCGCGTCAGAACAAATGCTCAAACATTCAATTCGATTACTCATTCACTATCTTAAGTTTAATAGTGTTCCCGTTCCCTATTCAATTAATCATTACGATCGAGGGAGACGAAGATCGCTCAATCGCTAAATCATACCTTAATCCAGCAACGCCGTTAAAATTTAGTGCCTCTTTCCATACTTAGGGCAGTTTTCCTTCGTTAATCGCATCAAGAGCGCTGAAGCGCAACTAGGTACTTTCGCCATCCACCCCATTCCGTAATCTCGCGTTGTCCCTCACATAAAATAGCTTCGCCTAAAACTCCTAGAACTTCTTCGCCGTCAGCTAAACGTACTTTGCCTACGCATAATCCAGCGGGTTCTTTTAATAATATTTGGCTGATACCATCAGCAGGTATGGCCCAAACTTCAACTGCGATCGCAACTCCCCCATCTGCAACTCGCAGCATAGCAGGATGACAATCATTAATTGACCACAAGCGATAACTGGGTTCCGTTACTGTTTCTCGCACAAAGCTAGCGCCAACTGCTAATAAGTTAGGGTTCAACTCTAACCCGCGCATTAAAGTACCATTAACAGCAAGATATACAATTTCCGTCATTTCAAAAACAGGTATTTACCTATAAGTAGTTGGACAAAAATAAATAATGTCATTGCGAGCCAAGCGAAGCGCGTCAAGCGAAGCGCAGTTGCGAGGCGCGAAGCGTTGCGAGGCGCGAAGCGTTGCGAGGTACGAAGCAATCTGAAGCAATCTGAGGGTGTTGCGAGCGAAGCGAAGCAAACTAATCCCGAAGCAATCCCAAACCCCTGCGTTGGCATAGCCTGCCCGAAGGGCTTATGCTTCACTTCACTATCGTGACCTTCGCTTCGGACATGGTTGCGTTTATTTATGTCCGACTACTTAAGCGATAGCCCTTATTATAGTATAAAACGGTACAATTTCTGTTGTTTTTATGTCTGATAATCAAAAGTATACTAATTGGTAAGAGTTAATTTTTAATAGTTAATGGTTAAAAGTTAACCTCGATCTGCGTTAAAATGTTTTTATCGCTTTGACCTGTAGTCAGCAATATTATAGAACATATAGCAGATGGAACAAGAAACTCTACCGACAGAGGTTATACTTACTCACCCGCGCCAATCTCTGGGAAGCGTTCAGCTTGATTGGACACCGCAACCGGGAAATTATCTCGATTTAAAAGGTCAAACTTATGCTGTTTTAGAACGCCATCATCGCTATCAATTGCGATCGGGGCGCTATCGCTTGCAAAAAATTGACTTGTACGTGCAGTCTGCACAACGGCCTACAGAGAAGAGTTTTGTAGAGGGACACTGGGTTATAGGCGATGCTAGTTGTCGCTATAGTGCGCGATCGGAGATCATTCGCTGTGCGGTTAATCCAGAGGGGCCATGCGATCGCTGCCCTTTTTACGAAAAGTAATCAGTCGTGCGATCGCAAAATTATACCAATTCTAAAAAGTTCTGCAACGTTAAAAATAGTAGGTTGGGTGTAACGAAGTGAAACCCAACATCAGGATTCTAGCAATACTTCTTAGAGTTGGTATTAACTAATCGCAAAACAGAGTTTCGCGAGTATTCCTACCCGTAACTGGATTAGTTCCTTGCGCCACTTTACACAACTTTTTTACCATATCATCGCGGATTAGTATATCTGTAAAATCAGCACCGTTAACGATCGCCCCTTCAAACTTGGTATTGTAAGCAAAAGCTCCCTCAAGGACAGCATTAGTTAAATTAACTTTAATCATCCGCGCTAAATCCAAAGTAGCCCCTCTAAGATTAGCACCCTCAAAATTGGCATCCTCCATATTTGCAGCAAAAAAGCTTACACCCTGCAAATTTGCATTACTAAAATTACTGCTGCGGAGATTCGCCTTAGTAAATTGTGCGTCAGTGAGATCGCGCCCAGAGAAATCAGCACCAATTAGCGCTTCTCTGTTGTAATCTAGAGCCAAGGCAGGCAGCGGATTAATAGCAATTGCTACCAGACTGACGGCAGATAAAAGAACTAAGCTGAACAAAAAGGTATAAATATGTTGGCGAATACTAGAAATCATGGAATTAAAAGCTAATGGGAAGCGGTGATAGATCAACTTTTAATTCTACCAGAAAGCGTGTAAAGCTCAGCAACGATCGGGTGAGTTCAGCAAATTCTCCTGCTAACTTTACCGCCGTATCCTCAACTGCCAACTATATTGGTAATTTGGGAGAAAACTTAGTCGCGCAGTGGTTGGAGGCGCAAGGTTGGGAAATTTTACATCGGCGTTGGCGGTGTCGCTACGGGGAAATAGACGCGATCGCGATCGCCAGGGGAGATGGGGAGCAGGGGAGATGGGGAGCGGGGGAGAGGAGCACAATCACCAACTACCAATTACCAATTACCCATTACCAATTACCAACTTTAATCTTTGTAGAGGTTAAAACTCGTCGTCGGAGAAATTGGGATGCTGATGGAATGCTTGCTGTTAATGCTACAAAGCAAGCAAAACTTTGGCAAGCGGCAGAAATATTTTTAAGCGATCGCCCAGAATTAGCAGATTACCCTTGCCGATTTGATGTTGCTCTCGTCTGTTGCGAACCTTTACAATCAGATCGTCAGCAAAAATCTAGCTTAACTGTGGCGATCGGTGAACCAGTTATAGTAGAGTCTTGGTGTCTTACTCTGCAAGAGTATATCCAGTCAGCCTTTAGCCATTAAAAATTAAAGGGAATAGGAAATACCACTTATTAATTTTTAATTTGTTTAAGCAAGAGTTTCCGGGCAGTATCCCAGTCCCTTGACAAATTGCTGACGAAACGCTTCAATTTCTTTACGATCGGGACTGCCATGACAAACAACTGCCACCTGGTAACGCCGCATGACGCTCAAAGGTGACTGTCCTGTTTCCAAGCTCCAAAGTGCCATTTGCATACGAATTTCTGGTTCGTAAGGTATCCCCAGTTCATTCATAAAAGCTCGGAAATCTCCGTGCTGCTGAGGAGTTAAATATTGACTCATTTTTACTTTCACCACCCAACCATCAATCTGATGAATGACAGTGATAAATTGAACCGGTAGGTCTCTGGGGGTTCGGAGGTAATCAACCACCCGAAGAGTGAGACTGGTATTCGCAATGTAGTAGAGGTATTCCATAGCTCTCCTTGAGGTGAGAAGCCGACGCTATACTTTTATATTCGTGGACTTTAGCTTCCACCGCTAGGGGAGAAGCCCCCGACTTTGGATGGGGGGTTTTACCCAATTATGTCGCTAAGTTTACAGATTTATTTTACAGAGATATAAGAAATGACAGAAATCGATCCGTCCTTAGACTTGAAATTAGAGGCTTACAACTACGAACTACCCCCCGAACGAATTGCCCAAAATCCAGTTGTACCAAGGGATAGCTCTCGTTTACTGGTGGTGGATTCTCCCCATAGCCACCAGCATTCCATTTTCCGGGAGTTGCCGAACTTTCTGAAGCGCGGAGATTTACTGGTTCTCAATAATACCCGCGTGCTCCCAGCTAGGCTCAAAGGCCGCAAACCTAATGGCTACCCGGTGGAAGCATTGCTAATGGAAGAGCGAGAACACAATTGCTGGCTGGCTTTGGTTAAACCGGGAAAACGCTTGAAACCTGGAGCTAGAATTGAGTTTGAGCCGCTGAATCCAGAGGAAATTTCTAATTCTGAGCCATTGAGTGCAACGGTTTTGGAAAGGGATGAGGCAACTGGGGGGCGGCTGTTGCAGTTTGACGTGCCTGTTGGAATGTCTCTGGTGCCATTGTTGCCGGAATATGGTTACGTACCGTTACCGCCTTATATTAAGAATTCTCAGGCTTTAGGGGAACAGTATCAGACGATCTATGCTGAGAAATTGGGGGCGATCGCAGCGCCGACTGCTGGGCTACACTTTACTGATGAATTGCTTAAAGGATTACAGGAGAAGGGCATCGAGCAAGCTTTTGTGACGCTGCACGTTGGGGTGGGGACGTTTCGACCGGTGGAAGTAGAGGATGTTACTACTCACAAGATGCACAGAGAATGGGTGGAAGTACCCGCGATAACGGCAGACAAAATTCGCCAGACTCAGACAAATGGTGGTCGGATTATTGCAGTGGGTACGACGGCAGTGAGGGCTCTGGAGGGAGCCGCAGCGTCAGCGCAAAAGCAAAATTTGCCGTCGCTACAAGCTTTTTGCGGACATACGGATTTATTTATTTATCCCGGTTATCAGTGGCAAGTGGTAGAGGGGCTAATTACAAATTTTCACTTGCCCCGTTCTAGTTTGCTGATGTTGGTCAGTGCGATGATTGGGAGGCAGCGGTTGTTTGAGTTGTATGAGGAGGCGATCGCGCATCAATATCGTTTCTATTCCTTTGGCGATGCGATGTTGATTTTGCCAGAAGTTAATTGTTAATTGTTAATTGTTAATTGTTAACTGTTAACTGTTACAGGGCTTACCCAAAGAAACCGGGTTTCTATGAAAAATTGAAGATTATTACTAGATATAGCAACCGCTTTCGTCAGTTAGGACAGATATCCGTAACGCCGCCTTCTAGGCGGTTAGGGCACCGCCTAGAAGGCGGCGTTACGTTCAACAAATAAAGTT
>NZ_JARFTR010000257.1 GCF_029167235.1 Kamptonema sp. UHCC 0994
ACCGCCAGGATGGCGGCGTTACGGATACTTTTGCGTAAGTTTTGAATTAGCAATTAACCGTTAGCCATTAGCCATTAGCAATTACCAAAATCTTCAATCCCAGCCGAAGTCTTTGCCTAAATATTCTGCTAATTTCTGGTTATGAGGTCGAAAATAGTCTTTTAATTGTTGATATAATTCTTCGCTGACGGAGGGGTACTCGCCGCTGTTATGTTTTTCGTAGTTTTCTAGTTGGTGAGGGGGTAAGTTTAAAAATTCTAGGGTGGTGTTGAAGGTGGCGGCGGGATCTGTATATAAGTCTTCGCTTTTGAGGATTAAAATTTGTTCTTTGGGAAAGAGTTTCATCCACATTAGCAGTTGATTTACGTAGATGCCGCGTGATAGATAGGTGTGGTGTTGGTGGTTATAACTGTAGTAGGTTTCGCTGGCAATTAATTTTTCGATTTCGCCTTCGAGTCGGCTGGGTTCGGCTGCGATCGCGTCTTCTAGTGATAGAGATTCAAATCCTAGTCTGACTTCATGGTAGTAGTGAGAAATTGCTCGGTCTACTGGGTTCCTCAGTAATAATATCAGCTTAACTTGGGGAAATAGATCGTATACTCGTTGGGGAACGCAAGGGTGAAAGATGTAATAAGGGCTGGCTTCGCAGTTCAGTCTTTGGGTTCCGTCACCAATACTGGGAAATTGCGATCGATACCATTTTATTCCTTTTTCAAAGTTTAAGTCAAAAAAATGTACTTCTTTCTGACGAGCTTCAGCTATTTGGGGATGATGAGTTAGGTAAGTATAAAGGGAACTGGTTCCCCCTTTCTGAACGCCGATGATGATAAAATCTGGTTTCCATCCTAGGGGGGATGGCTTGCTAAACTGCTTCCTGACTGCCTCTAAAAGCTTTTTGAACATTATTTAACTTTCCTTTTAATAGATAATTTTACTAAATTAGTTTAGTGCGATCGCAAACACAGGCTGGCGGTGATCCATAGCCCCCGATTCTCCTACTGACTGCATACCATTAGATTAAAGTTAGATTTATAGTTTTCTAGCAACCTATTACAAGCTTTGGCGTAAAGCTTTAAGCTATGGGAAATAGTAGCTTACAGCTCCTAGGGGTCTAACCCTCTGTTACAAAATGTAACGAGGTGATGTCAAAACTGGGAAAAGTGGGAACTATAGAAGTAGGAATTTTACTGCCAAGCAGCCATCTGCAAGACAATCTCTGCCTTAGTTTGGGAAAGCGTCTATGTTTAAGCGCAAATTAGCTAAAGTTATCGTATCACTGTTGAGACGGATTGCGAATGTATCTAGGGCCGGTGCGAAGCGGCTGATGAGAGCTATGTTGCGATCGCTAATGGCGATGGGACGACGTGCCAAGTTGCCTGTAGCAGGATTTGTCTTGCCGACTGTGACGATGGTAATGTTAGTGGTGGTATTGCTGACTTTGGCAATTACGCTGCGATCGTTTGACAGATCGCAAAATGCTCGGAATGTGAGGGTGAATCAACAGGTGTTAGCTGCGGCTACTCCGGCCTTAGAACGAGCGAAAGCGAAAATAGAATATTTATTAAACGAAGACCCCACACGACCTACGGGAACACCCTCTGATATATCTATTAAAAGAGCACTTTCAAAGCCTTCAACTGGAGCGGATACTTATACCTTCAACGATGAGATTCGTCTGAGAGTAGGCTACAAGCTTGAGAGGAGTTCACTACAAGATTGGGATAGCACTAATGAAGAGTTAGTTGAAAATAAAGAAGTAATAAATACGGCTTGGAGATTTCCAGTCGATACAGATAACAACGGTAAGTTTGATAGTTATACCATCTACGGGGTTTATTTTCGCAGTCCTCCTCGCAGCAATGCTACAGGAGCAACTTCGGGACAATTTCTCGCAGAAAGAAAGCCTTTAGAGACAAGAACTCCACCGATGCCAGGGACGCTGGGAAATCAACAATGTGCAGCCGCCCTTGGTACTAGCGCTAGTTTGGTGGGAGATTCAGGCTGGTATCAATCCGATGGTAAACTGAAGAAAAGCTTTTATGTTTACACGGTGACAGTACCCATTACTGACTCATCACCAGCGGCACATAATGCTAGTATCGATGCGACACAACTTGAACAATACAAAGGTACTAAAGGTTTTTCGGCTCTGGAGTATCAGGAAGATAGAGTACGGGTTCCTTTGTTAAATAATGCAGTAGTCTATGAAGATGATTTAGAAATATCACCTGGGCCTGCATTTCGGATCAATGGCGGGATGCTGACAAACAGCAATCTTCTGGTTACTTCAACGAACAGCCAGACTGTAGATATATTCCTAATTAGCGGTGAAAATTCTTGTTACTACAAACAAGAAAATAGCAAGATTTTTGTCGGTGGTAATGTCGTGAATGGCTGGGCTGGTGGTGCTCCCACTGGTACAAGTACAATACATCTATTTCAGCCAGCCGGTAGCACGCCCCTACCCGAAACAGATACAATTACCACCACAAATCAATCGGTAAACGAAGCTGCAACCGCCGTACTTTACAACGGCAATGCTTATGCCAGACGGATCGCTGCTTTAGTAAATGCACAGATTGCGGCATTTCCCGATCCAGTAGTAACGCCAGTCCCACCAAATGCTAACGATCCCACATCGGTGCAAAAAGCAGTATCCGGGGATAAAGACCGTGATAAAGCATTACAGACTTATTTTGAAACTCTGACTCGGAAAGTTCCCTTTGCGGAAGTTGGGGTGGGGGTTCTGGAAGACACTACTGGTACGGTGATCGAAGCAGGCTCTAGCGGTGACACGCTGCGACCAATTCAAGCATGGGCACTACCTACAAATGTTAATGCTGACGCAAGCATTGCACAGTCTGACGGGCCAACAACTCTAAATATCAGGGTCGATCAGTTAGCAGCTCAAAACCCGAATCCAAATGGAGGCACAAAACCTTCAAAAGAGGATTTTTTGGGCGATCGCATCATTGCCGGGAACAACTTACCCCTCAAATGGTGGAATGGCACTAAGTTTGTTGGTGGGACAACAGCACAGGAAGTTGATGGCGGTACTTGGTCAGACGGTAGCCAGCGGACTCGCACTAGCCAAAAGCAGGTACTTGCGGCTGTGGGGATTAGCGATCGCGGTGACTACTGGGAAAAAGCAGCAGCCCAAAAACCAGAAAATCCTTTAACTTCCATCGGTGGTTTGCGCGTGATTACTGGTGCAGGGGTTTATGAGCGCACAAATTCTTTTTTACCGCCTCCCAGTTGGTTGGATCAAACTACTAATACGATGAAAACTGCCCCTACCGATGGCTACGATGATCCGGCAACGACGACTGTAACAGAAGCTTATCCAGTGGTGTGGCCAGACAGTATGCCGATGTCACCAGTCTTGGAAAGTCAAAGGGTTTATAACAACGGAACGACTGACACTGTAACAACAGCTAACAGTTGGGCTACCACTCCACTACCTGCAACCTCCGCCGCTCTGCCACCAGCAACTACCCCTACTATTGACCCTAATACTCTCAAGTATGCCAAAGGCGACCTACGGATGCGGGCAACGGCGGTATATCACTATGCCCAAGATTACTACGACCAACCAGATTTTGATTCCGAAGTATATTTAAAGAAGAGCCAAGCTCCCATTGCCTGCATCAGCAGCTACTACGACCCAAGTACCGCTTCAACGGCCAGAAACCTCAGCACTCTTGCTGATGATGTCAGTGGGGAAATCACATCAGGGACACGGGACGCTAACATCGGCTCCAACAATGGTATAGTCTACGGGCCTCCTACTTACACGATACCAACTGCTGCGGCAATTCCTGCCAATGGCATACTTACGGGTACTCCACAGGAACTTTACGATCAGGCGAATATGGTCTTTCCTGATGGTAGATTCGTCAACGAGCAGTTAAGAACGGCTTTGATGAAACCTGAGACAGGCCGCAACTTGGCAGAACAAGCAGCTATTGATTCTACTGCCTGCGCCTTTGGCATTTTGAATACGTCGGCCGATTTTACCTTGGGTACGCCGGCAACTATTCCTGCCGGTGCGATCAAGGAAGTGGCGCTGCTCAATTCCAGAGAAGTTAAGGCTGTAGATGCTGACGATCCAGCAACCACCACCGTAGATGAAACATTTACCCTGAACCCCCCTGGTACAACTTCTGCAAATAGTGGTAACTATAACCTCGCCTTGGAAGAACGGATGCCGCTGGAAATTCGGGTTACTCAAATTGACCTAAATCTGCTGCGAAATACAACTATCCCCTTGGCAAGTGGGATTAAAGGGCCATCCCCAGAGTATTTGTTGCCAAATAGCGGCATTATTTATGCCAGTCGTGACGATGCTGCGCCGGATAGGAGCGATCGCGCAGCCGATGCCACTAACACTGCCGTAATTCCCTACGGAATTGATGCAGTTCAAAGTGGGATAGTCAGCCGCACTGACTCTATACTCGACCCCACCCGCCGCCCTCACGGGATTATGCTGATTAATGGCAGATTCCTCGCTCGGAATGATGCAGATAACGATGGTCAAAATGATACGGCTCCCACAAATATCTCGGATGTGGTGAAAGAGAAGGGACTAACCTTGGTTTCTAACTTGCCAGTTTACGTCCAAGATAACTTTAACGTGCATAGTCAAGAAGAGTTTGGACCAGTAGGCAACTTAAATCAGCCATCATGGGGAAACTTTTACAGCCGTGCTTTACCTCTAAATCCAAATTTTGCTTGTCGGCCAGGAGATCCCCGGCTTCCTAATTGTACTGATGGTGACACTTGGCGAGCTGCAACAGTGTTGGCGGATGCTGTGACAGTCCTTTCTCGGAATTTCCGCCCTGGTTTCCGCAATGAGGGAGACTTTGACCTAAGAAATAATGCTGGTGCGGCGGCTGTAACTGGTGGTTATGACTTAGATGGAGATGGTACGATCGCTGGTGCAGAGACTACACCAATCACGGCCAAGGCAGCTAGGTTACTCAATGGTTTTTATAACAATAATTTTGTTACCAACGGTCTGAGTAGCGGTGCAACATTCAATATTAACGGTACTGACGTTTCACCAACAGATAGCGTAACACCAGATCCTAACTATTCGGCTACTGGTGGTACGGCTCCCAATAGTTCTTACTTTAACAACTTCGTCACCCCTGTTCAGCGGCGAGGAGCATTTCCAGAGTATGTGATGGAAATGTGTTTGAAATTGCCTGTTTCAGCTTGCGGGCCTGGTGATTGGCAGGTTAATGCAACTGGTACCCCTGTGAAGGCAAGCGATGTAATAGGTCAAGCACGCGGTGTTGTTGATTCAGGTTCAGGTACGACAGCTATACCTGCCGGTACTACTACTCCAGCGGATGTACCACTTCAGCAAAGACTTCAACATTATCCACGTCGCGTAGCTTTTCGACGAAATCCAGCTAATAATCAACTGTTATTCGATGGTAGCACCCCTCCTCTTCCGATTCCCATAGGAATCCTAGGTGGAAATATACAAGAATTTGGAGTTACCCTGAATGCGAATGCAACTCAGACTGGGATACCCGATCTGGCTGCCAATAACAATGGTCTTAGATTTAAGACTACTACTTCTACTACTCTTCCAAGCACAACTGCTACCTACACTGCAACAGCAACAGATCGGCTCTTTTACCAAAACGCGCCCATTGGAACTGTGCAGCCACAATTAGCACCAGTCTTACAAATCCACGTAACCCAAACCGGCGATCCCACCGGTGCGAATACAGGTAGAACAGACTTAAATAATACCAGGTGGCTCTCACAAGCTGAGACTACAGACTTTAATCTCGTTGTCGCCGCCAGCGACATTCCCTCTCGTCCCAACGGTGACTCCAATGGGGGTATGCAAAACCTAACCCGTTTCATTGAGAACTGGAATCCTACAACACTTGGAACTCAAGATACAAGGATTCAGGGTTCCTTCATTCAGTTAAGCCGTAGTGCCTATTCCACAGCACCCTACGTTGCTATTTTGAACAAGACTCCTACATTTAGTCTTTTTGACTACCCTAGTGTTTATAAAATTCAAAACGCCGGCGGAACAGTTCCGACTTTCGTAGCGCCGAACCGCCAATGGGGTTATGATGTCGGCCTGTTATCTCAATCTCCCGACTTGTTTACTCAACTTTTCACCACTCCTACCACACAGACTAACTCTGATAAATTTTTCAGAGAAGTAGGTCGGGATGACGTTTGGGTGAAAACTTTACTGTGTGCGAAAAAAGATGAAACTCCCACAGAAAATGCCGTCAGCGATGACCAAAGACCAACTCAATTCTGCGATGACAATGCACCAACCGATTGGGATAAACTATGACTAAACTTACACCACTGGAAAATTTACGGCAGTCTCAAGACTCCGGTTACACTATCATCGAAGCAATAATGGCGATGATTGTAGTTGCTGTCTTGATGATTGCGATCGCGCCAGTCCTAGTTTTTTCCACAGGGACTCGCGTACAAGCTCGACGGGTGGAGTTAGCAACCCAAGCTGCTAGAACTTACATTGACGGCGTGAGAAGCGGTGCGATCCTAGTCGCCGATACCACCGTTAATCCCAGCACACCAATCATTGAGACAACAGTGGTAGATCCAGATACTAACCCTGACAGAGAGGATTTTAAGGTTCCTGCTCCCAATAATGCTGGCTTGGACTGCCAAACTGATGGGTACTGCACAACTCCAGCCTCTCCTAATAGTTTGTACTGCGTTAATCTTGACGACACGCCCGGATGCGATCCTAACAGTGTCAAAGATATGCTGATCCAAGCTTACCGTAGCATTCCCGCAGCAAATCAAACTGACCCCAGACAAGGCTACTTACTGGGTGTTCGAGTTTACAGAGCCGATGCCTTCAAATCGGGAGTAACCCTGGTAACTGATCCCCAAGAACAACAACAATCAACAATCTCAGGAGGAATAGGAAATCCCAGCATTCCAGTAGTACAAATGACTACGGAGATTGGTACTAGCAGCGGAGCCGCAAAGTCGGGATTTCAGAATTTGTGCGCTCGCGTTGGCTGTCCAACGCCATAATCTGAATTGCTACTAGATTTTAATTAAGGTCGATGAACTCTCAAGCACAGGAAAAAATCGTTATGAAAAGTTTACTCAGGTTGCTACTAAAAACTAATTTCAAGCCAAATTGCTCTAAGGTCGATCGAACAGTTAGCGGTTTTACGCTGATTGAATTGTTAGTAGCAATGATTATGACGTTCTTAATTTTGACACCTTTGTTAGGTTTTGTTGTTGATGTCCTGAATACTGATAGAAAAGAACAAGTTAAGTCAAATACAGAGCAAGAAGTTCAAGCGGCCCTTGATTTTATTGCTGAAGATTTGGGTCAAGCAGTTTATATTTACGATAAAACAGGAGTTGATTCAATTGTAGATAGTTTGCCCAACGATCCTATTACTAATGGAACGCCGATTCTTGTATTTTGGAAGCGACAGTTGATGAAAAAGGTATTGCCAACTCTTGCCACAACAGATGCAACTTGTCCTAACAATGATAATAACACCTGCAATGACTCTTATGTATATTCATTAGTTGCCTACTACTTAAGACCAGATACTAATAATAGTGCTAGTAATATCTGGTGTCAGCCTGGTGGTGGAACTTGCCCAGCCCGAATTACAAGGTATCAATATCGGGATGGAGTAATAAATACTAATGTTACTCCACCCGTCTATTTTACAGCTCCAGATCCGCGAGCGGCTAAACCTACTGATTTTTTACCATTTAACCTCTCTATAACGGGAGCTAATCTTCAGGAAAAAATGAACAAATGGCCGCTTCAGCCAGATGGAACGACACCCGCTATTAGTGCACCTCCAGCAGCGGAAGTACCAGTGCTAGTTAATTATATTGATACAAGTGCAGTTACAGCTACATATCCAACGTCTGATGAATGCCAGAAGGCTTTAGGTAATCCAACAACAACATTAGCAAATGGGACTACTCAGGCAGTATCTGAAGCCCAATTAAGGATCGCAGATCCTACAAAAATTGGTTTCTACGCTTGTGTAGATTCATCTAAAACAGTAGCACGAGTTACGATCAGAGGAAGTGCTTTACGGAAAATGCAAAATACCGCTAATTACAGTAGCAGCAATTCAGCATTTTTCCCAACAGCAAGCGTTCAAGTTCAAGGATTGGGGGTATTAGCGCAGTAATCTTTATTTAAAGTTCGCATCTTGTACATTTTCAAAAGCCTGTAGGGGCGGGTTCGCCAAGAGCTTTAACGGTACTGTAAAGACTAAAAAACCCGCCCCCACCCCGCGATCGAGTCCTTTATTGATATTGGTGCAAGATATCAGCGTAAGTATTGGGCAGGGGCGGGTTTTCTGGAGTTATCGCTTATATTTGGATATCTTGGCGAACCCGCCCCTACAGAAATTATCTCTAATTAACCAGACTTAATATGAGGGGCTTTGGCAATAATGCAATATCTCAGTTTAAAATAGATCAATTAGTGTCAAACTAAGGTATAAAAACCAGAGAGGAATATGAAAAACCCAACACTATTAAAACTTTGGCAGACAAGTTTAGCCGCATCCAGCAAGCCACATCTGCAACAATTAAGCGGACTTTCTAGCCAGTCAAGAATAGGATTAGGAAAAAAACATCAGCAACATGACACAGGGTTTACGTTAATAGAACTGCTAATTCTCCTACTGATAATCGGTATTTTAAGCTCGATCGCGGCTCCAGGTTGGTTAGCTTTCATTAATAATCAACGTTTACGCACTAGCCAAAGCCGAGTTTACGGAGCCTTGCAGTTAGCTCAAAGTAATGCTAAACGTGATAAAGTAGCATGGCAAGCGACTTTTAGAACACAAGGTAACTTAGTGCAGTGGGCTGTTCATCCTGCAACTACAGATCCGACGAGTTTGCCAGTATCAACATCTCCCTCTTCTGCACCTAATGTATGGTACAGCCTAGAGGATAAGATTTCTATATCTACTACTGGTACAGGAGCGACAAATTTGCTACCTGGAAGTGGCACGTACATAGCCATATTTAATCGTCAAGGTTGTTTAGTGGACGATAAAGAGAAAGAGTGTACAGACGCGGTGACAGCATTTACAATACCCCAGCGTATAACTTTAGAGCATTCTCAGCTTGGCACAGCCAGAAAATGTGCGGTAGTGACAACACTTTTAGGAGCAATAAAAACTGCTGATGATGAAGCAAGTTGTGCTCTCAACCCATAGCCTATATTTAAGCTGGGTAGATGCAAATCTTTCACTTGCGATCGCAACTCTGAATGATGAACTTACATTATTTCCTTAGCCCTAGCCCCTAACCCTTGTTTTCCCCTTCTTTCCCTAGCCCCTAGCCCCTAGCCCCTAACCCCTGATTCAAATACCTTTCAATCAACACAATCGCCACAATATCATCAACCGGCCGGGGAGGAGTACGCATCCCTTGAGGAATCAAGCGGTTAAAACCCTTGGGAGGGAACATCTCCCAAAAGCGATCGCGTGCCTCCAAACTACTATAGCGCTCATCAACCTGCACAACATCCACCAACGGCAAACTACCAGAAATTTTTTGTTTCCAACTACGAGAAGTAGTCTGATCCCCCATCACAATTAACTCAATCGGAAACTGCGAACATAGAGATTCAATAGTCGCGATCGCATCTTCAGCCAACACCACCTGATGATAGGCAACTTGTCCATCTAATCCCATAACAGCTATTCCACACTTATCGCGCCCCGGATCGAAACCTAAAATCATTAATTGTTAATTGTTAGTAGTTAGTAGTTAGTAGTTAGTTGTATTTTTATATTAACGACTAACCACTAACTTTGTTATTGCAATCTAATTCTTGTCATTGTCATTGCAACCTAATTCTTGTCATTGCGAACGCAGTGAAGCAATCCCAGGGCCTAGAGATTGCTTCGCAGAACTCGCAATGACATTATCATCCCATTAACATCATTGTCATTGCGATCGCAGTGAAGCAATCCCAGGGCCTAGAGATTGCTTCGCAGAACTCGCAATGACATTATCATCCCATTAACATCATTGTCATTGCGATCGCAGTGAAGCAATCCCAGGGACTAGAGATTCCTTCGCTTGGCTCGCAATGACATTATTATCACATTAATATCATAGATGATCGTCAACCTTCTGCACAGAACCTCCAGGCCCCGACCCTACTTGACCCGTACCAAAAAGTACCACCCCATCATCAATAGCCACCAAATTTATCTTCAACGGGCCAGCCGTATAAGTCACATCAGCCGCGATCGCCTGCACATCCAAAGGTTTCTTATATTGCTGCAAGCGATCGATAAAACCTAACAAAGTTTCAATCTTATCATCAGCAATTTGGACTCGCCCCCCCACAATTCCCATAAAATTAGCACGAAAATTGCAAGCATCGATCAACTTTTCCAGCTTTTTCCGCACATCTTCATTCGTCAAATTCGTCGAATTTATAGAAGTCCCCGCCACCACATCTCCCACACGAAAAACCACCCGATTGATTTCCGCCTCCGCAAACACCTGAATCCGTTTTTCACCCTGAAGATAATTCGCAGCCGCCAAAATTCTAACTACATAATCTTGACCATCCTTAATCTGAGCCATCAACTGCTCAACCTCAGCCTTCGTAATATCAATCACCTGCTCATTCCCATTCGGCTTACCAGGTTGAACCAACCGCACAGTCAAGCGATTAGCCTCCTGCAATAACCGATCGATCGCTTGCTGCGCCACATTCGGTTCCAGAATCCGCACCACACCCGCCGCCAAAATTTGACCCCGCCGAATCGCCACCGTACCGCTGCGAATTGCCTGAAAATCTCGCTCCAAAATTTGCACCTGTTGCTGCAAATATGCTTGCTGATCTTCCAACGAAGCTTGTTCCTCCCCCAACTTTTTTAACAGCGCTTCCCGTTCCGCAATCACCCCGTCGCGCTCAGCAATAGCCTGTTCCCGTTCCTGCAAAGAGCGATCGCGCTGAGCAATTTCAGCATTACGTTGAGCAATATCGCGCTCCCGTTCAGCAATCACCCGATCCTGTTGAGCAATATCGCGATCGCGCTGAGCAATATCTTTCTCCCGCTGAGCAATATCGCGATCGCGCTTAGCAATTTGAGCCTTAACCCGCTCCCCCTGCTCCCTCAACTCCTCCTGTTCCGCTTGTAATTGTGAAATTTCCGCACCCAGAGCCCTCTTTTGCTTAGAAACAGTTTTCAACTGACTCTGAGTCCGATTCAACTGCGACTCAGTGCTCGATTTCGCCGCCTCCACCCGACTCAACTGCTCCTGAGTGCTCGATTTTGCCGCCTCCACCCGATTTAATTGAATCCTCAGCGAATTCAACTTCGCTTCAGTCTGAGCTTGCTCAGCATTCGCCGCTTCCAAAGAACGATTAATCTCATCCAAACTCGCCCTTGCTTGTGCTTGAGCCGCCCTCGCCTTAGCCAGCTCAGCCTCAACTTGATTTTTATCCTGCGTCGTTTGATTTAGATCCTTACGAGCAGCATTCAGCCTTTTCTGAATCTCATCAATCCCAAAAACCCCCGTCCGCAACGGCTTACTCGCCGCAAACAAAATCCCCAGAGTAGTAGCCGAAAGAATACTACCAGTCAGAACCGTCACCAAAACAGCCGTATTCCGAGGGCGGAGCTTGAAAAGACTAAGCCTAGCCTTACCAACTTTCGTACCTAAGCGATCGCTCAGGGTAGCGATTACGCCCCCCAAAATTAGCATTACAATTACCAGGATATATCCGGCAGTCATCGATCCCTTAGATGAAGGAAGGCTCAACTCTGAATAGACAGTTATCGATAGATTCTAGAGAGCAAAAATTTACCGATTCCTCCTTAAAATCAAGTAAATTGCTGGCTTAAAGCCACCGGATTATGAACCGTGATCTTTTTCTTATGGATAGAGATCATTTTTTCCTGTCTGAGATCCCCAAGCAAACGAGTCACAGTCACCCGCGTCGAACCAATCGCCTCCGCGATCGCCTGATGAGACAACTTCAAATCGATCGTAATCCCCTCCGCACCCGGAATCCCAAAATCCCGACACAGAATCAACAGAAAACTGACCAACCTCGATCCCATATCTCGGTGAGCCAGCGTCTCAATCATCATCTCAGTTTGCAAAATCCGCGAAGACAACCCCCGCAACATCACCATCGACAGTTCTGGATCGTCCTTAAGAGCCTTCTCCACCTGTTCAATGGGTACCGAGAGCAATTCCACCGGCGTAAAAGCCACCGCATGGTAAAACCTGTCAGAACGATGTCCCGTAATCAGAGACAACACCCCAAAAACACTATTTTCCCGCAGTAGAGCTACGGTAATTTCTTCCCCCGCCTCATAAACCCTAGAGAGCTTAACGGCACCTTTAATGAGAACATAGACGCGCTCAGCCGGGTCTCCAGGGAAAAATATAGTCTTCCCCCGTTCAAAGCTTTCGACAACTGGGGGAAACGCTCCGCCGCTAATTTGGCGGAACACGGCTGCTAGCGGTCTATCATGGGTCACGACTAGATCCTTTGTACTAACCAATACGATTGATACTCACCTGAATCATTTTTCACTGACAGGATTTATCCTGCCATTACCTTACATCTCCAAGCTTGACGCGAGGGGTTTTCAGGATATTTTCTTATAAAACGAAAGTTCCTTTGCACTCTGAGATTATTATGTTCATTTAATATTAAATTAAACAAAACTTGTAATAACTTACAGTTATCGGCTGTAATTTCACAAGAGACAAAGGTAAAGAAGGTCTACCGGGTGCTAGTTAGAGCCATCGGGCCAGAGCCGTCAGGTCAGAAACTCCCAACTCAGTAGCATTAGCTCGCGATCGCGAAACCCCAACTTGAGTAGAAAGGGGCAAAATACCTTTGATGATCGTACCAATTGCTTATAGAATATACTACTATGCTAAATTTGACTGGAAAAAACGCTCTTGTAACTGGCATTGCCAACAATCGCTCGATTGCTTGGGGCATTGCCCAGCAGCTCCACAAAGCTGGGGCTAATCTTGGGATCACTTATCTAGCGGACGAAAAGGGCCGACACGAAAGAAAAGTGGCGGAACTTGTAGAACCGCTCAATCCCAGTCTCTACGTACCTTGCAATGTCCAAGACGACAACGAAATTAAGTCTACTTTTGAGACAATCCGCGACAAATGGGGAAAATTAGACATCCTCATCCACTGTCTAGCCTTTGCTGGCAAGGATGAACTCTCAGGCGACTTCAGCAATACTTCTCGCAAAGGTTTCACTCAAGCTTTAGAAATCAGCGCTTACTCCCTCGTCCAGATGAGTGCGGCAGCTAAACCTTTGATGACTGAGGGTGGTAGTATTCTAACTCTAAGTTATTTGGGCGGGGTGCGGGTGATTCCCAACTATAATGTGATGGGCATTGCTAAAGCGGCCTTGGAAATGAATGTCCGCTATTTGGCGGCCGAACTTGGCCCCCAAAATATTCGGGTGAATGCAATTTCTTCAGGCCCGATTCGCACTTTAGCTTCTTCCGCAGTTGGTGGTATTTTAGACATGATTCACCATGTTGAAGAAGTTGCTCCCTTGCGGCGAACTGTGACTCAGGTAGAAGTTGGAAATACAGCAGCTTTCCTTTGCAGCGACTTAGCTAGCGGGATTACGGGTCAAATTTTGTACGTAGATGCTGGCTACGAAATTATGGGAATGTAGTTAATGGTTAACTGTTAATTGTTAACTGTTAACTGTCGGTTTTTTGTAGTAGTGGCTTTAGCCACTAAATTCTAAATTGAGCAGTTAAAGCCACTACTACGAAGAAATAATAGTTTTTTATGTGCGGCCACTTAGCGAACAACCAACAACTAACAATTAACAACCAACAATTAACAATTAACAACTAACAATTAACAATTATGCAAATTAGCGATCGCTCTCCTCTTCTCCCTGCAAACGTAACCCATCAGGCTAGAGCCGCCGCAGTCAAACGCACTACTGGAGAAACAGATGTAACCGTCATCCTCAATCTGGACGGCATAGGGACTTGTAAGGCGGCGACAGGAATTCCCTTTTTAGACCACATGATGCACCAGTTGTCTTCTCACGGACTGATCGATTTGGATGTACAATCAATTGGCGATCTGGAAATTGACGACCACCACACCAACGAAGATGTGGGCATTACGCTGGGACAGGCCTTGGGGAAGGCCCTAGGCGATCGCAAAGGCATTGTCCGCTTTGGTCATTTCATCGCCCCTTTAGATGAAGCTTTGATTCAGGTATCGCTAGATTTTTCGGGCCGCCCTCACTTAAGTTATGGCTTAGAAATTCCAACTCAGCGGGTGGGTACTTACGACACACAGTTAGTCAGAGAATTTTTCGTAGCAGTGTGCAATCATGCTCAAATGACACTGCACATTCGGCAGTTAGAGGGGATTAATTCTCACCACATTATTGAGGCGACATTTAAGGCTTTTGCCCGTGCTTTGCGGATGGCTGTAGAAATAGATCCCCGTCGTGCGAGTGCGATTCCAAGTTCTAAGGGAGTTTTGTAGACTGGTTAAAATTAAGTGACAAATGTAATTCTTAACCTTTTTTACGTTCATTTAACCTTCATACTTAAGATCAAGAGCTTCAATAGCTGGATTGAGTCGCCTAGCAGTCTGCAAGAGAACTTCGTTTTATGTCTTGGTCTCGTATCCTCAGTGGAATAGTTGCGATCGCCCTTGCCTTGGGAATGATTTTTTTAGGCGGATGGTACTTCACCATCGGCTTTGGGATTATTGTCTATCTCGGTCAGCAGGAATATTTTCAACTGGCCCGCGCCAAGGGTATCGCACCCGCTGGCAAAACGACTTTAGCCGTGAGTCAAGTTTTGCTAGTAACAGCAGCCCTCGCACCAAACCTGGTAGATGCCATGTTTGCCTTGGCGGGAACCTTAATCTGTTTTTACCTGCTGTTCCAGCCCAAGTTGTCAACGATCGCGGACATTTCCTCATCAATCTTAGGATTGTTCTACGGCGGTTATTTGCCTAGCTATTGGGTACGCTTACGAGTTGGCCTCGACCAAACCGCATTTGCCATGTCTAAAGCGGTAGCCAGTGATGCACCCGTTAACGGTGAGTGGGCGGATTGGACAAATACCAGCACTTTGCCTTTAGGGTTGACGACGCTGCTACTGGCCTTCGGCTGCATCTGGGCCGCTGACATCGGGGCTTACTTCATGGGTAAATTCTTTGGCCGCACTTCCCTTTCTCACATTAGTCCTAAAAAGACTGTTGAAGGTGCTGTGTTTGGGGTTTGTGGTAGTGTCGCAGTGGCAGTAGCAGGATCTTGGTATTTAAACTGGCCAGGGTGGCCTTATACTGGCGTTGTTTTGGGTTTGTTGATTGGGATTGCTAGTTTGTTGGGAGACTTAACGGAGTCGATGATGAAGCGAGATGCTGGGGTTAAGGATTCGGGACAGTTAATCCCCGGTCACGGTGGTATTCTCGATCGCACTGATAGTTATGTTTTTACTGCGCCGTTGGTTTACTATTTTGTAACTATGGCATTGCCGTTAATTGATTCTTATTTTTGAGTTTTTGTTGGGTAGGTTCTGCCCCTGAAACTACTAAAATAGAATCACAGAATTACAGGCTGAGGTTAGAATCAAGATAGCTTGAGGAACATAGGTATGAATTTGGGGCGATCGCTCGTTAAATTAACCTTAAGTACCACACTTGTTAACAGCTAAATGCTAGAATAACTGTCAACTCTCAACACCTCTCGGATTATGGTTATCGATCCTTTTTCCATGCTTTCGCGGTTACGGTTGCGGGAAAGTTGGGTGGTGAAGGTTTTGAGAAGTCGCCCGATTTTTCAGGCGGTTATGGGGGTGAAGTAGTTGAATCAACTAAATTTCTAACGAGATAATTGTTCTGAACGCACTCAGTAAGTAACTTTGCTATTAATAGATCGTCATCCTCATGGAAAATACCACAATGAGGTAAGTTCTCTTCTCTATAGGAAATATCTGATGATATTTCTTCAAAAATATATTCTTTAGATTGCTGTATATTAATAATAGCAAAAGACCCATTAGGTTTGCAAGTAAAACCTTTTTGTTCCATATAGGCTTTAACTTTTCCAATGTTTTCTAATTCAGTTGTTTTGCCAAAAAAGTCAAGCCAATAGACAGACAAATAATTTTCATTACTTCGCCTTTCAAAAGCCGAACTCTTTGGTATTCCATTCTCCAAAGTTGAAGGTTTACAATAGCGCGTAACATCACCAGTTTGTATCTCTGTCATTGTTATGTTTATTGTTTATATTTTTTTGTGTATCTTTATGTTAAAACCGTTAAGTAGATCGATTAAATCTAGAGCATACATCGAACCTTTCAAAATAATTCGTTGATTTATATGCGAACTTGGCTTAAAAATAACATAGTCTAAAAAGTAATCTTTTTTGAATCGCAGGGTTATTGAATTGTTCTTATCTCTCTCCCATTCTAAATAAAAAATGCCACTTTCACTTACCGTTAAGCTACTGGGTTTAGAAATACTTCCAATTACTTCAACAAATAAAAACATCGTTTTAAGCGACTCCAAAGAAATATCATAGTCTTCTTCTGAATCGCATAATTCTTTTAATTCACGAATACGATTGAAAAAATAATCATCCTTCAACTTAATAGCATCAATAGCATATTTCAGTATTTCTTCAAAGGTCGATAATTTATCTATTTCATCTCTTTTACTTGATTTATTTTTGGTTGTTTCGAGATTTTGCGATTTGTATTCTATATAAACAAATGGAAGACTTTTTAGTTGAAGAGGAGACAAACTTTTAACTACTGTATCCCGATTAATATAAGTAGGGTTTTTATTTTCGCTAACATAAGAAATTTTATTATCACAGATTATTGTCATCGTCTTGTTCTTCCATTAATTTCTCAATTTCATCTGAATCCGGTATTGTTTGATTTGTTTGAGTTTCAAATCTTCTCAGAGCCTCACCTAGAGAGCTTACAAGTGATTTAGCTGTAATGTGAGATGCGTTAAGTATTGCTTCTTCTTTTCCATTGCGTCTTAATAATATGAAAATATCATGCTTAGAAACTCCAATACCAAACTCGTTAAAATAGATACTGTGTAATTGACCAGATTTGATGATCTCTGTTATAGTTTGTTTTTGATCGTCTTTTTCTGAATCCATTACCTTATCTCTTGGTGTGATTGTCGATTTTCTAAGTTGGGTTGAGGGAACGTAACTCAACACCTGCTTATTTGCTAATTATGGCATAGCGACACCCCAACCGTCAACCTCGCCCAACTCCCCCAACTCCTGCAAACCCAACTCACCGAAACCAACCTCCACCAAACCCTCCAACTCTTCTGCATCGACGGCAGCAAATTCGATAACTGCGATAACCCCGCCGCCGACATCTACCTGCAACTCGTCAAAAAACACCACTGCCCCAAATCCACAGAAGGCACTCCCCGCACCCTCACGGAACTCAAAATCTACTGGCAACTCCTAGACTGGGATAAACACCCCATTCTCATTTTCTACGAAGACGCGATACCTCAAGGTTTTAGCCAAACTTTTCTCGATTCTCTCTCTCGCTTCGACGCGACAATCTGCGTTATTACCGACTCACCCCATCCCACCATTCCCACTTTCTCACCCCAAGATCCGCAACTGATTCAAACTATTATGAATTGGCTACAACGCACTGTTTTAGAAGCATAACCTATAAAGGTTTTTCCATTAATAAACTTCATCATGGCTGCCAACATCAACTAAAACAATCAGAGACTCTTCTGACTCCTCATCTTGAGCAAATGTGAATATAATACGACAATCATAAGCTACCGAACAAGACCATAAACCCTCCAAAGAACCTGTTAATTTATGAGATTTTAAAGAGTGAGTAAGAGGATCGATACTTAACAAATTAAGCACATTAATAATCCTGTCGCTCATTTCAGGATTCTTCTTGATAAGTTTTCGGAAAGCCCGTTTGAAGCTATTATCCCAAACTATCTTCATCGTCTTTATCATCCCATAAATCAGCCATTAAATCAGCCACACTTCCTTTTTTTGCTGTTCCTTGTTTTAAAGAGTCTAAACTAGCTTTAGCATTGGCAGCAATCTCTAAACGTCGCTTTTCAATTCTTCTTTTTTTGATTAAATCAAACAAATAATCTTGATCCTCAAGAGAGAGGGTTTCAACAGAATCTATAATTTCTTGAAAAGATATAATGCTCATATTTTTTTATCCTTTTCTATAACTCCGATCGCGCCGCCGCCGACATCTACCTGCAAGCCGTCACCCAAGCCATTAACCTTCCCAAACTCCTGCAAACCAGACTCACTCAACCAACAACTAAGGCAATACTCTAATTCCCCCGCGACAAATCAACTCACCCGGATTCAAAATTAATTCCTCAAGCTCAACTTCTGACCCTAAATCTAACTTAAAACTATCTAAATTACCACTACTTAATCCCTGCGAAATTTCCACTTCTGGCTGTTCAAATAGTAACTCGTGACAACTTGCTAAACCCAAACCAGTTCGCAGTAAAAAAGCAATTTTTTGACCATTATTCAACAAAATTCCCGCCTTTAATATTAACTTACCAGCCTCAATTTTTACCTGCGGATTTTGCAAATTTAATCCCTGCTGAATATCTCCCACATCCACTGCCAACAACGGCAACAAAAAATCACTCAAAGCATTAGCTAATAAAGGTGCTGAAAGTGAAGTATTCAGATCGGTCTCATTTAACCTCGCAACACCGACAACCGGAATCGGTTCTAACAACCGTAGCGGTTTACCTTTAATCACTTGACCCAAATTGATACGGATACCAGTACCAACAAGGGAAATATCAGTTAAATGCAATCCTTGATATACAGCACCCTTAGCTGCGATCGCCACCTTCGGAACCGTACCGCCCAAAATTTGGCGATCGCTACCCGAAATCTCCACAGATAACTCCTTTACCTGAGAAACCTGCGATCGCAACAACAACTGTACCGCCGGGGACAATACCGCACTCACAATCCTACTACCCCCACCCCCGCGAGACTCCTCGGAAAATACAGCGCCGCAGCTACGCCAGCGGTCGGCATCGCCATTCCCCAATTCATTCACCTCATCAGAACCATCACCCGATTGGGGAGAATCAAAACCCATAGCCATAGCCAACTTCAGAACTTATATCAATTTAATCTGAAGTGGCACTTTATTAAACCCACTGTCGCCGTCCCCCTAACTCTACTCAAAGGGGTTTCCAGAGTAATTTGTTATGATACATTATCTGTAATAGGGGGTCACACCCCTCAGCAGTCAACTCATCCTTATCAAAAACAGAACATCCAGACAGCAACTATTCCTGTAATATTTGTACATAGTCGTCTATCTAAATCATGCAAAGATTTAGCTTGTCCTTAATTGATTCGACAACTCCCCCAAGCCGTCCGCTGTATGGATGAAAGGCTGCAAAAAATACTCGCCCAGTGGGGCATTGCCTCTCGCCGCCAAGCAGAAGAGATGATTCTTGCTGGACGAGTGCGAGTTAATGGCAATAACGTCCAGCTCGGACAAAAAGCTAATCCTGCGAGCGATCGCATAGAAGTTGACGGAGTGCACGTCAAATCAGAGCAAAGACCCCAGCCGGTCTATTTGTTACTCAACAAACCAGCCGGAGTCGTATCAACTTGCTCCGATCCAGTGCAGCGCACCACAGTCCTAGATCTGTTACCGCGCAAACTGCGTGCCGGTTGCGGCATTCACCCCGTAGGGCGCTTAGATGTAGAATCCACAGGAGCTCTACTGCTCACCAACGACGGTAATCTCACCTTCGCTTTGACCCATCCGCGCCATTGCGTCCCCAAAACTTATCAAGTTTGGGTAGAAGGCAATCCCCCAAAATCGGTATTGCAAGCTTGGAGTCAAGGCATTCTCCTATCAGGCAGAATGACATTACCAGCTCAAGTTAGAGTGCAAGAGCGTAAAAGTTCCCAGACACTTTTGGAAGTAATTCTTTACGAGGGGAGAAATCGACAGGTGCGCCGAGTCGCTGAACAGTTGGGATACCCAGTGATTAATCTGCACCGCACAGCCATCGGCCCAATTCTATTGCAGCCGCCAGGAGAGGCGGAATTGCCAACAGGAAATTACCGACCTCTACTCGATTCTGAAATTAGTTTTTTGTGGAACCGAGTCAATCTAACATCAGTAAATGTGCCAGTAGATGTCAAGGAGCACAGCATATGACGAAGAATTTATTTTTTTTACTCTTCAAAAAAACTAAGAAGAACCTAGAGTCAGCCAATACCGAACAGGCCCAAAGCCTTGCAGAAATTGGCGCTCAACTCCGCCAATTCCGAGAACAGCACTCAATCTCCTTAGAACGAGTGTCGGTAGTAACAATGATTCGATCGCGCCTGCTGCAAGCCATTGAGGAGGGCGAACTCGATGAACTGCCTGAAGCCGTCTACACTCAAGGCTTGATCAAGCGATACGCAGAGGCGATGGGCTTAGATGGCGAACAGTTCGCCAACTTTTGCCCTGCCGAATCCATACTGGAACCTCCAAAAACCTCTTGGCGAGATTCGCCCCTAGCTCAACTGCGACCGGTACACCTCTACCTGCTTTATCTATTTGTGATTGTCGCGTCTGTAAATGGTCTATCTCATGCGATCGGTCGTTCAGACACAGCGGAAACAGGAGTAACGGCATCAAAACCCGCAGCTAAGCCATCCATTCCCGACAGCAGAAGCGTTACCAAATCGACTGGAAATCAAGGCCGTTTAGTGACCGATACTGCCAAGCTTCCTACTTCTGAGGCTAAGCCGCCGTCATTCCCTGATGCTGCCCTCCGCGATGACTATGCCTCGTCGCCACAGCCATTGCCAATGAATACTTCTGACGAGCCAACTCACTCTATATCGGCAAAAGTAACCAATACTTCAGAGCAAGCATCACCATCAGTGTCTGTAAAAGCAACTAACGCTTCAGATCGACCGACGGCGAATCAGCCAGTGAGTATTAGTGTCACTGTCAAGGAGGAGACTTGGGTGTTGATTGAAGTTGATGGCAAAACTGAGTTTGAGGGTAATTTACCTGTGGGGGCTCAGCGGACTTGGCAAGCTAAAGAACAACTATTTTTTAGAGCTGGTAACGCTGGTGGGGTACTGCTAGCTGTGAATAACGGGGAGGCGAAGCAACTAGGAAAGCCGGGGGCGATAGAAGAAGTGGTCTTAAAAGCCAATGAACCCCCAGCTACAGAAAAGAGGAAAGATCAAGGTTGAAAAGGGGTTTTACTGAGGGAAAAAGCTGACTGTATAAGCATTCTTCCTGCTCTCCTAGATAACTAAATCTTTCTTCGTTCTTCAGGGGTTTTTATTCTTTGATCGGGTCTCGGCGGTAGATTTTGGTGAGGTAATTAAGGCGATCGCCTATTTCCTGACTCAAAGCCCCAGACCGATACCGCCAGCCCCAGTTTCCCTCTTCTTTGCCCGGAAAATTCATCCGGGCAACATTCCCTAAACCTAAGATATCCTGAACGGGAAGGATCGCTATATCCGCAATCGAACTTAAGGCTAACCGGATCAAAGACCAGTTGATTCCTTGAGGATCGACGCAGCCTAAATAACCCAAGAAGAAGTCTCTTTCGTAGGGTTGGAGTTGTTCATACCAGCCGATAGTTGTGTCATTGTCGTGAGTGCCGGTATAAACTACACAATTGCGGACATAATTAAAAGGTAAAAAAGCATTATCGCGAGCGCCACCAAAGGCGAATTGTAAAATCTTCATCCCTGGAAACTCAAATTTATCCCGTAGCGCTTCTACTTCTGGGGTAATTACGCCTAAATCTTCGGCAATAATTGGCAAGCTGCCAAATTTCTCTTGAATTACGTCAAACAAGGCGATTCCTGGCGCTTTAATCCACGTACCATTCATAGCAGTTTTTTCACCTTGTGGAACTGCCCAGTAAGCATCAAAACCTCGGAAATGATCGATCCGAGTTACGTCTACGCAATCGAAAATACTCTGGAAACGCTGCACCCACCAATGAAAATTATCTGCTTCCAGTTGCTCCCAATTGTATACGGGATTACCCCATAATTGACCTGTTTCGCTGAAGTAATCGGGAGGAACTCCGGCCATTAAAGCTGGAAGACGAGATTCTTCTTCCAAGCAAAATATTTCAGGATTAGCCCAAACATCTGCACTATCATGGGATACATAAATTGGAATGTCTCCAATTATTTTAATGCCCCGCAGGTTTGCATAGCGCTTTAATTCTGTCCACTGATGGAAAAACTCGAATTGGATGTATTTGTGGTGAAAAATTTCCGCAGTTAGCTTTGTCCGCCACAGTTCTAAGGTCTCTGGTTGACGTTTAGCAATTCCCGGTTCCCAAGTATGCCAACTCGTACCTTGAAAGGTATCTTTTAGGGCCATAAATAAGGCGTAATCTTCTAGCCAGTGAGCCTTGCTTTCGCAAAAACCAGCAAATTCAGTTTGCTGCATGGAAGTTGCTTGAGCTTTGAAGTTTTCGCCGGCTTTTTTCAGCAGGGGAATTTTAGTTTGAATTGCGCGATCGAAATCTACGGTATCAATCGGAAATCCTGGTAGGTTTGCGAAGTCTTCATCTGTTAGTAAACCTTCATCTCGCAACCGGTCAGGGCTAATTAAGAATGGATTTCCCGCCATTGCTGAATAGCACATATAGGGGGAATTGCCATATCCCGTTGGGCCCAGAGGCAATAATTGCCAGTATTGTTGACTGTTGTCTACTAAAAAGTCAATGAAGCGATAGGCTTCTAATCCCAAGTCTCCAATACCGAATCGACTGGGTAGGGATGTGGGGTGAAGTAAAAGGCCGCTAGATCTGCGAAAAGGCATAAGAAACCTAAAATATAGAGTTTTGGATTTTGTAGAGAGTGCTTGACACTTTTACCTACAAATGGTAATTGTGATCTTAGTATTTACGGTTGTGTTTTCAAGGCCGCAGTAGGCTAAGAACAGTCTTTCATTATCTCATATTTTTGATATTTGAATTAGGCAAGGGGGATCGTGATTTAACTTTAATTTTGAGGAGAGATTAGATCGCGCCGAACCCAACAAGATAATTATATTGTCCAATCTTCAAATCTCAAACCAGGAACCCGTTCAAAATCGCGCCGATTGCGAGTTACCAAAACCCCATGCCTGGAAATCACACAAGCAGCAATTCGCAAATCTTGCGTACCTATGCGGACTTTTTGGCGAACTAATTCGGTGTAGCAATTGTAAGCTTCCTGGTCGAAATCGAGCAAATTGACAGTTTTGAAATAATTTAATGTGGCTCTCAATCTTGCATAGGCTGATAATATTGCATCTGCTGATTTAGCCCTTCTAATCTGATTAAGCCGCCCATAAAATTGTTCTTCTACTGTAATAACAGTAACAGCAATTTCTTCAGAATTGACTGCGGTAATCCGACTACTAACTATTGGATGATTTTGTTGAAAAAGCGAAACATGATCCGTATCGAGTACCCACAAACTCATTTTGTCTCTTCCTCCGCATCCATTTGACGGTAATAAGCTTCCATCTCTTCATCTCGTTCGCGACGTAAAGCTGCTATATCAGCTTGCATCTCATCGAAGTAGGGATCGTCTTTGAACATTCCCGCAAACTTCATCCAAGGATGCTCTGGTTTTGGGCGATCGATTTCTAGAGAAACTATTTCTACTTTGTCTAAGCGCTCTGTTACAATCTGGCGTAAACTGGTCAAAGCTTCTTCGCGGGTAGAACCAAAAGCCTGACACTCTGGCCAACCCAATACTGTCGCTCTATATCCTTCATTTTCTTGCTTTTCAAGCATAACCGGATAAGTTAGCTTACTCGATTTTTCCGATGTCGATTTTTCCGATGGGGCAGTAACATTAGTAGTCATAAGATTACCTTTCTACAACTCTTTCATAAATTATAACTTCCAAGTATCATAAAATTAGTATAAATTTTACGCAAACCTGTGACTTACCGCAATCCTACTCCTACAGTTGACATCATTATCGAATTAATCGATCGCTCCTCAAGGCCGATTATACTAATTGAACGGCGCAATCCTCCCTACGGTTGGGCTATTCCCGGTGGCTTTGTCGATTATGGCGAAACCGTAGAAACGGCGGCCAAGCGGGAAGCTCAAGAAGAAGTAGGATTAGAGGTAGAATTAATTGAGCAATTCTACGTTTATTCTGACCCAAATCGTGACCCTCGCCAACACACTCTTAGCATTGTATTTTTGGCCGCAGCAACAGGGGAACCCCAAGCTGCTGATGATGCTAAAACCTTAGAAATTTTTGAACCTTGGCAGTTTCCAACTCAACTTTGTTTTGACCACGCTCGCATTTTACGAGATTATTGTCGTTACCGTTTCTATGGAATACGACCTCGTTTGTAATTGCTAATTGTTAACTGTTAACTGCTAACTGTTAACTGCTAACTGCTAGATTCCCCATCTTCCCCCTCTCCCCCTCTCCCAGTCTTCCTTCCTTCTTCCTTCTTCCTTCTTCCTTCTTCCTTCTTCCTTCTTCCTTCTTCCTTCAAGAATATGGCAAATTTAACAGTTTTAGGTGCGGGTGCTTGGGGCTCCGCAGTAGCAAATTTAGCTAGTGATAATGGCCATGAAGTTAGTGTCTGGTCGCGTAGTAGTTCTCTTAATCTAGAATCAGTTTTAATTGAGGCAGATGTTGTTGTTTCGGCAGTTTCTATGAAGGGAGTTGTCGAAACTGTGGAGCGAATTAAACGGATAAAATTAAATGCTAATGCTATCATAGTTACGGCAACTAAAGGTTTAGATCCTGTTACTACTTGCACTCCTTCTCGCATTTGGCGTGATGCTTTTCCCGAACGTTCTATTGTTGTACTTTCTGGCCCCAATTTGTCTCAGGAAATTGTGCAGGGTTTGCCTACTGCGACGGTTGCTGCTAGTCTAGATTTAGAGGCTGCTAAGCGGATACAAGATATTTACAATTCTGAAACTTTTCGGGTTTATATTAATAGCGATCCTTTGGGTACTGAGTTAGGAGGGACTTTAAAAAATGTGTTCGCGATCGCTGCTGGTGTCTGCGATGGTTTGCATTTAGGAACTAATGCAAAATCGGCTCTTCTTACCCGCGCTTTACCAGAAATGATTCGGGTAGGTGTACGTTTGGGAGCACAAGTTGAAACCTTTTATGGGTTATCTGGTTTGGGAGATTTACTTGCGACTTGTAATAGTGCTTTATCCCGCAATTATCGGGTTGGTTATGGACTTGCTCAAGGCAAATCTTTAGAGCAGGTTTTGCAGGAGTTAAAGAGCACTGCTGAAGGGGTAAATACTACTAATGTATTGATCGATTTGGCTAAAAAACAGGGAATTGAAGTGCCTGTTTCTACTCAAGTTTATCGTTTAATTAATGGTATAATTACCCCTGAGCAAGCAGTTGCAGCGCTGATGGAAAGAACTGTGAAGCCAGAAAAATCTAGCTAATTGTTATTTGTTAGTAGTTAGTGGTTAGTGGTTAGTTGTTAGTTAAGTAGCTGGACAAAAATAAAGAATGTCATTGCGAGCCAAGCGAAGCGCAGTTGCGAGGGTACGAAGCAATCCCGAAGCAATTCGCTTGCGCTTTGAGATTGCTTCGCTGGGCTCGCAATGACATAGCTACGTTTATTTATGTCCGACTACTTATTAAGACTAATTACCAATTACCAATTACCAATTACCAATTACCAATTCTTACTTACCACTGTAATAAAAGGCAATTTCTTTGTCTTTAAGGGGGGCAAAATTTGCATCAGCAAGCATTTGATTGAGCTCTGATTGGGGAATGTGCTTAGCGCCTATCCGCACGATGCGCGATCGCATGGTATTAGACACGCCGCTGCGCTGTCTTCCGGCTTCTAAACCCATGACTTTGCTATATAGTTCTAGTTTAGCTGTGGGGATGGGAGTACCGTCAAAGTCGAGACCAGAGGCGATCGCTACATCGATCGCATCAGCACCAGTTGTTGTTTTTTCTGTTGAGTTTGTTTCAGTAGACATTTGGGAATAACATCAAAAATTTAGCACTAAAGCATTTTATCACTATTGGTATTACTAGCTATTATTCTGGAAGTTAGTAGAAAAAACTTGTTTAAGATCGACATTCCCACCGCTGACAATTACGCCAACTCGTAAACCTTCAGCTTGAATAATATTTTCTAACAACGCTGCTGCTGCTAAAGTGCCTGTAGGTTCGACAACAAGTTTCATGCGTTCCCACATAAAAAACATTGTTTTACGAATAGCATCCTCGGAAACTGTTACGATGTCGTCTACATAATGGAGGATTAAAGGAAATGTTAATTTACCTAAAAAAGGAGTACGTGCGCCATCAGCAATAGTATCAGGATTATGAACAGTTTGTAGGGTTTTTGTGCGGAACGATCGCGCCGCATCATCTGCTTGTTGCGGTTCCACACCAATGACTCGACATTTAGGCGATCGCGCCTTAGTGGCGATCGCGCACCCAGAAAGCAAACCTCCGCCGCCGCAACATACCAGTAATAGGTCTAATTCCCCAACTTCTTCTATGAGTTCTAACGCCGTTGTACCCTGGCCAGCGATGACGTGGGGGTGATCGTAGGGAGGGATAATTGTAGAGCCGCGATCGCTAGCTATTTGTTGGCAAAGTTCCTCTCGCGAAGTCTGCGATCGCTCATAAAAAATAATCTCGGCCCCATAGCCGCGAGTCGCCTCTTGCTTGACGATGGGAGCATCGCTAGGCATGATAATAGTTGTGCTAATTCCGAGTAATTTTCCTCCTAGTGCGATCGCCTGTGCGTGGTTTCCCGAAGAGAAAGTTATAACTCCTTGATTTTTTTGTTCTGCTGATAGTTGAGATAGAGCATTGTACGCACCGCGAAACTTAAATGAACCTGTGCGCTGAAAGTTTTCACACTTAAAAAATACCTGAGAATTTGTAATTTTATTAACAGTCTGGGACGTGAAAACAGGCGTTCTATTTACCTGACCATTCAGGCGCATTGCCGCAGACTCAACATCGGCAATACTTACGGGTAAGGCAATAGAATTAGAGAAGTTATCGTTCATTTTTTGACATCCGTAGTAGGACTTACGCAGGTCGTCCCAGAAACCGGGTTTTTGAGAGGATCTGTGGGTCATAACGAAGTATTTTCGTAAAAAAACGGTTTCTTTGGTTGGGTGCGTAAGTCCTGTAAATTAAACGTAGAGTCGGCGAGCGCCCACCTTACAAATTATAGCATTTATTTGTGTCTACTTACTTATCAAGTATTTAAGTTTTTTAAGGGCGGCTTTGATTTCGATAGAAAAAGTTTGTGTTATTGATTTTCTGATGGAAATTCTACATCTTCGTAGAGGAGGGAAATAGGAAATTGGAAGTCAACGCTAGTTAGGTAAACTTCAGGTTCAGTTCCTTCTGGAGTAGTTTCATCAATTTGGTAGTGGGTGAGTTCCCATTTATTTTGATCGTTGAGTCGATAACAATCAATGCTAATTTCTTGAGCGTTGATGAGTACATATTCTTTCAATGTATTGATGCGGCGGTAATTGGTGAATTTCTTACCTCTATCAAATCCTTCTGTACTAGGGGAGAGGACTTCAACAATTAGACAAGGATATTGGATAAATTCGATAGCGCGTCTGTCTCTTTCATCGCAACTTACCATGACATCTGGGTAGTGAAAGGGGCCATTTTCAGAGATCATAACTTTGGCATCTGCCATAGATACTTTACAGCCTTTGCCGCGCAGATAATTTTTCAAGGCATTGGTTAGATTAACAGCAATATCGTTGTGGGGAATAGTCCCGCCTGTCATGGCGAAGGCTTCACCGTTGACATATTCATATTTCAGAGGTTGCTGTTCTTCCCATTCTAGATATTCTTGGGGAGTCATGTAGCGGAATTCTGGGTTAGCAATCATTTGAGGTGTCTGTTATTAGTTATCAAGGATAATTTTATCATGCTTGAAGACCGGATTTAGACCCGGCGGTTGAAACCGCGTCTACACAGACAAAACCCGCCTTCGCGGGTTGAAATTCTATTAGTCCGCGTAGGCGGACTTCGTTTGTGTAGCCGCGAATTCTATTCGCCGGGGCCGATTAAATATGATGCAAGATATCAGTATAAATAAATTTGCGATCGATTGGGCATTTCGTGGTAGACTAATTTGAGAGAATTGATAACAAAGGTAAATATGGACGCGAATGAACTGCTAGAAAGATATGCAAACGGTGAACGAAAATTTCATTCGGTAATGCTGAGAGGAGTGGAGTTAAACGGTGTCGATCTAAGTGGGATAGACTTAAGCGGTGCAAATTTGACGGGAGCAGAGTTAAATGAGGCAAACCTCACTGGAGCGATACTTAATAGCACCAATCTCGCTCAGGCATCCCTGAGAGGCGCAAATTTGAGTAAATTATTGGGAGCTCCTTCAGCAAATCTGAGTTATGCAGACCTCAGCTATGCTAATTTCAGTAATGCAAATTTGAATCATTGCAATTTTAGTAATGCCAACCTAAACAAGGCAAACTTAAGTGATGCTGTGCTAAATCATGCAAGCCTAATAGGATCTTCCTTGATTGAAGCTAATCTAACTAGAGCTAACTTAAAAAAGGCAAATCTGACTGAGGCAAACTTGACTGGATCAGACTTAACTCAAACCGTCCTAACTAACGTGCAACTCCCAAATGTAAACTTCCACAGAGTTAAGATGCGGGGGGTAAATTTTTCTACGTATAATTTGTCAGGTATAAATCTAGCTGAAGCAGATTTAGGTGAAGCAGAACTCGCGGGGGTGATTTTTAGAAAAGCTTATTTGCGGGGTACAAATTTAGAGAGAGCATATCTTCAAAATGCTGATTTGATGATGGCAAACCTAGATGGAGCCAACCTGAAAAAAGCGGATTTAACAGGAGCAAATCTCTATGGCGCAAGCATTCAAAATACCGACTTCACAGGTGCGATAATGCCAAACGGAGAAAAGTATCAGTCAGAAACCTCTAACCAAAAATCAGAAAATTCAATAACTATGACACGCAAAATTATCTGTACCGAAAACGCACCCAAACCAGTAGGCCCATACAATCAAGCGATCGCAGCCAGCGGTACAATGCTCTTCGTAGCCGGTCAAATTGCGATCGACATCCGTATTAACCAAGTCGTCTATACCGAAGACGTAAGCAAACAAACAGAACAAGTCATGGCAAATATCGAAGCCATCCTCACAGAAGCCGGTGCTACTTGGTTAGATGTCGTCAAAACCACCATTTATCTCAAAGATATGAACGATTTTGCCGCTGTTAATGCCATCTATGGCAAATATTTTGATAGCACAACAGCACCAGCACGGGCCTGCGTCGAAGTTTCTCGCCTACCAAAAGATGTCTTAGTCGAGATAGATTGCATCGCCGTAATTTAATCAAATTCAATAATTAAAACTGCTTCATCGCCCGTTCAATACTTCGCTTATCATCCCGTTCCTTAATACTATCCCGCTTATCGTGTAGCTTCTTCCCTTTCCCCAAAGCAATATCAAGTTTCACCCAGCCGCTCTTGAAATACATCTTCAAAGGTACCAAAGTCAAGCCCTGTTGCTCCACCTTACCTAGCAACTTGCGGATTTCCTGTTTGTGCATCAACAGTTTGCGGGTGCGGCGGGGATCGTGGTTAAAATAATCGCTGGCCTTTCCCCAAGGCGAAATGTGGGCATTAATCAACCAGATTTCGCCATTGCGAACTAAAGCATAGCCGTCACGCAAATTGACTTTGCCTTCCCGAATCGATTTTACTTCGGTGCCCTTCAGCTCAATTCCAACCTGGTAAGTCTCTAATATTTCATAGAGAAAGCGGGCTTGGCGGTTGTCGCTGATTATTTTGTAGCCTTCGCTCTTCTTTTCACTCTTTTCACTCATTAATCTAATTTAGCGTGTCGGCCTGTAGTCAGGGAAGTATTTCCTCAAAATTGTTGCCCTTTAGTTTTAAGCTGTTATCAGGACAGAATTGATAAGACTAGCGCATGGCAACTATCTGGGAACTCGATTATTACAGCCGTCCGATTGTGGACGACCAACAGAAAAAACTCTGGGAAGTCTTGATTTGCGAGAGTCCCCTAAATGTAGGCGACAAGTCAGAGTCATTGTTTCGCTACTCCCAGTTTTGTCCAAGTTCTACCGTGAACTCCTTATGGCTGGCGGCGGCTATCAAAGAAGCGATCGCATCTTCTCCTTCCCCTCCTGAAAAAATCCGCTTTTTTCGCCGCCAGATGACCAACATGATTGTCAAAGCTTGCGAAGAGTTGCACATTCCCACCGCCCCCAGCCGTCGTACCTACGCTCTACAACAGTGGCTGCGAGAACGGATGGAGGATGTGTATCCTACTCACCCTGGTTTTCAATCTGGCTTGACTCCTTCTGTCCAATATAGCTCTGAGATCCCGCAAGCTCTACCAGATGCTCTCCTTGGCGAGAAATGGAGTTTCGTGACTCTACCAGTTGAGGCTTTCGAGGAAATGTCCGACTGGGAGATTGAGTTTGGAGAAGCTTTTGGACTAGAAGCCTTTGGGCTAAAGCCTCAGACACCAATTCCGGGACTGATTATTTTCTCATCCAGGGCCACAGCATTAGCCGCGTGGATGTCGGGTTTGGAGTTAGCTTTTGTGACCTTTGATGGCGGCCCTCCTGCGAGGTTAGTGTTAGAAACAGGAGCTAGCGATCGCTGGATTTTAGCTAATCTCAGAGATTTAAGTATTGTCGCCGAAGTCAAAGGCTTTGAATCAGCCAAGGTTGCAGCCAATCAAGTACATTTTTTAGCTATCCAGTCCCATCCTGAAGCTGAGTCTTTCGCCGGATTTTGGCTACTACAAGAATTTAATCTTTAGGTGGGGAGCGAGGAAGCGGCGGAGCGAGGGAGCAATTTCAATTATCAATTAGCAATTAGCAATTAGCAATGAGCAATTAGCAATGAGCAACGACCAATCAGCAGAACAACTGCTAGAGTTAGCAGCTAAAGCTGGGGCACAAGCCGCCGAGGTATTTCAGTCGCGATCGCATTCGCGACCAGTGTTTTTTGAAGCAAATCGGCTCAAACAACTAGAAAGTATCGAATCAGAAGGAACTGGGTTGCGGCTATGGCGAGATGGTTGTCCGGGTTTAGCGGTGGCCTATGGGCCAGTAGAACCCCAAGCTTTGATCGATCGCGCGATCGCACTTTCTGAACTCGGTGTCCCGGAGACAATAGAACTAACTACAGGTTCGCAAACTTCTTATCCAGATTTGGGACGATCGGTAGAAGTAGAACAGTTAGTAATTTGGGGAAAAGATGCGATCGCCACCATCCGAGAATCCTACCCAGAAATCCTCTGTACTGCTGAATTTGACTGCGAAGTAGAAAGCATCCGCCTACTTAATTCCTTGGGGTTAGATAGCAGCTATACAGACACAACTCTGAGCGGCTATCTAGGTGCAGAATGGGTACGAGGAGAAGATTTCTTGAACGTTTCCGATGGCGAAACCCAGCGAGAAAACCTCGATCCAGTAGATTTAACCAAACGGATATTACAACGGTTAAATTGGGCCAAAGAAAATGTCGTCCCTCCGACAGGAAGAGTACCTGTTTTATTCACAGCCAAAGCAGCGGATCTGCTGTGGGGAACCGTTTCTGCGGCCCTCAACGGCAAACTCGTGCTCGAAGGGGCCTCACCTTGGAGCGATCGCCTCGGCGAGCCCGTAACCTCCCCCCTCCTCACCCTTTCCCAAGCCCCCGATGCAGGGCCCTATAGCTGTCCCTTTGACGACGAAGGAACTCCTACCCGCCCGATTGTTTTCATCCAAAAAGGAGTTTTGCAGCTCTTTTATGCCGATCGCACTACGGGTAAAATCTTAGGTAGCGGTACAACCGGTAACGGCTTCCGCCCCGGTTTAGGGAGTTATCCAACTCCGGGTTTATTTAATGAGTTAATTCAACCAGGAAAACGGAGTTTAATTGATTTAATTGCCCAACTAGATGACGGATTGATAGTCGATCAAATGCTAGGCGGAAGTGCTGGGATTTCTGGCGAGTTTTCTATTAATGTCGAACTTGGCTACAGAGTAAAAAATGGTCAAATAATTGGCAGAGTCAAAGATACAATGGTTGCGGGAAATGTCTACACAGCCCTTAAGCAACTTGTAGAATTAGGAAGCGATGCGGAGTGGAACGGTTCTTGTTACACCCCTTCTGTAATTGTAGAAGGATTGTCAGTTACGGGTCGAAATTAGAAGAGGGGCTAGGGGCTAGGGGCTAGGGGCTAGGGAAGAGGGAAGAGGGAAGAGGGAAGAGGGGAAGATGGGGAGGATGGGTGATTACCAATTACCAATTACCAATTACCAATTACCAATTACCAATTACCAATTACCAATTACCAATTACCAATATCAGCGTGTATCTACATAAATAGCAAATGTATCAAATGGGAGTAATTGATAAAACAGTGACTCTGTTTCGTCCAGTCGGTCAAAAAGAAATGGAATTAATTCGGAAAAGTGGTTACACTTCCTTTCCCCCGCGTCTACCTTTCCAGCCTATTTTCTATCCCGTACTTTCTGAAGAATATGCCGTGCAAATTGCACGAGATTGGAATACAAAAGATGCAGCATCGGGATATATTGGTTATGTCACCACATTTCGAGTTCGTGCAAACTTTTTAAGTCGATATGCGATACAAACTGTTGGCAGTTCAAGACATCAAGAATATTGGATTCCAGCAGAACAATTAGCAGAATTCAATCAAAATATTATCGGATTGATTGAAGTTATTGGCAAATTCAGAGCATCATAGGAGGTAAAAATGCTAGATTTTAGTCAATTTGAAGTCTTAAGTTTTGATTGCTACGGAACCCTCATAGATTGGGAAGGAGGGATACTGCCAGTATTGAAAAACCTACTGGAAACCCACAATATTAATCAGAGTGACAAGCAGATTCTGGAACTATTTGCAGAATTTGAGTCAGAATTAGAAAAGGACACAAATGGATATCTGAAATATCGGGAAGTTTTGCGACAAGTCGTGAAAAAAATTAGCGAACGGTTTAATTTTGATGTCACAGAAGCAGAATTAAACAGCCTTCCTGATTCCCTCAAAAATTGGCAACCTTTCCCCGATACCGTCGAAGCACTAAAAGCGCTAAAAAAGAGATTTCATCTGGCGATTATCTCCAATACAGACGATGAATTATTTGCCGATACCGCCAAACATCTCCAAGTAGAATTTGACTGGATTATTACAGCAGAACAAGTCAAATCCTATAAACCATCACCGCGCAATTTTGAATTTGCTATTCAAAAAATGGGGATATCTCCCGATAAACTGCTGCACGTTGCTGAAAGCATTTACCATGATGTTATACCCGTAAAAGCAATGGGTTTATCAACAGTGTGGGTAAATCGGCGTGTTGGGAAAGAAGGATTTGGTGCAACTAAGGCCGCTAGTGGTGAAGCTGATTTAGAAGTACCCGATTTGAAAACTTTAGTTTCGCTAATTTGAAGTTTTTTAGCTGGAAATAAAAAATAGGAAAAACTAGATAATCAACCCCCTAAAACTTTTCCTGAGAGAACACTACTAGGCTGCCTGACACATTGCTTGGTGCACTGGAATTTCGATCGCAAACTCTACTCCTTGTCCCGGTGTGGATTGGCAGTAAATCTTGCCGCCGTGTTTTTCGGTAATAATCTGATTGCTGATGGAAAGTCCCAATCCTGTGCCTTTGCCAATAGGCTTGGTGGTAAAGAATGGTTCAAATAGTTTGGCACAGATATTTTCCTCAATACCAAAACCGTTATCAGCGATGTAGATAGCGATCGCCTGATTGGGTAATGATTGGGTGCGAATCGTGATGCTGCTGGGGTTTTCACGCATCTCAGCATGGCTACGCTGGCGATCGCGTTCTTCCAAGGCATCAATAGCATTGTTCAGAATGTTCATAAACACCTGATTCAGTTGGCTGGGATAGCATTCCACCGACGGCAATTCTCCATAGTTCCGCACAATCTGAATGCCGGGATGATCTGGTCTAGCTTTGAGGCGATGTTGTAAAATCAGCAGGGTACTTTCAATCCCTTCATGTAGATCGATCGCCTTGGCTGTCGATTCATCCAGACGGGAAAAGTTTTTCAGAGAACGAACAAGTTGGCTGATGCGATCGCTTCCTACATTTAGAGAATGGAGCAGCTTAATCAAGTCTTCTTTCAGATAGTCTACATCCTGCTCGTCCATCCATGCCTGAATTTTGGCATGGGGTTGGGGATGGCATTCCTGATACAAATCCACAAAGTTAATCAGAGCCAGGATATATTCTTCAGCAGGTGCAAGATTAGCATGGATAAAATTTACAGGATTGTTGATTTCGTGCGCCACTCCTGCCATCAGTTGACCAAGGGCCGACATCTTTTCGCTTTGCACCAGATGTACCTGTGCCTGCTTCAAGTTGTCTAGGGTTTGAGAGAGTTCGGCAGTACGATTTTCCAGTTTCTTTTGAGAGTCGCGCAGTTGCAGATGTACCCGGATGCGTGCCAATGCCTCTTCATGCTGAATTGGCTTCGTAATGTAATCCACTGCTCCCAGACTCAGCCCTTTAACCTTATCCACTGAGTCAGAAAGAGCCGTCATAAAAATCACAGGAATGTCGCGGGTGGTGGGGTCGGCTTTGAGCCGCTGACAGGTTTCAAACCCATCAATTCCCGGCATCATTATATCCAACAAAATAATATCAGGAAGGTAGGACTGGAGCCTTTGTAGAGCCGCTTCCCCGCTTTTGGCGATCGCTACCCGATAACCCATCTCACTTAACACATCAAATAACACTTGAATATTAGTGGGGTTATCATCCACCACCAGAATAGTTCCGAGTTGAGATTTAGCATCAAATGACATAGCTGAACTCCCTAATTAAGTTAATAATAAAGACCTATATATAGGGTTCTAGCAGATTGATAATAGCTTCGTCATTGAACATTTGGCTTAATTCTAGTATTTTGTTACTGAAAGTCGCATACTGAGGATTGAGTTGCTTAAGGCGGTTAGCTTCTTGCTGAATATCTGCCATAAAGCCATCCTGGGTTGCCCGGTAAAGGACTGCCAGTTCTTCCCTTGGTGGCACTACCCAATCCACTGAGTCGGAAACCGTAGCAGAAAGTTCCTCCGTCTCCGGTAATGTCTCATAAATCCATTGCAAATCTAGGTGGCGCTGCAATTCGCCTAGCAATCCATTAAACTCGACTGGTTTTGGGAAAAAGCTATTACATCCAGCCGCGATCGCATCCTGCATATCCACCTGAGACAAACTAGCAGGGGAAGCAATGATTGGCATATTGGCAAAATCCGGTAGTTCCCGCAGGCGGCGGGTCATTTCCAGCCCATCCATTTTTGACATCATCACGTCGGTAATAATCAAATCTGGGCGCATTTGTAGGGCGACTTCCAGTCCGGTTTGCCCATCGTCAGCCTCAGCCATTTTAAAACCCAAGGGTTCCAGCATTCCCATAAGCACAGCACGATTTTCCCGGCGATCGTCGATCGCTAAAATTTTGCGCCTTTCCCCCTGATAGCCAATTACCCGTTGATTAGCAGAGACAGATTGGGTAAGCCAATCGGTAGCAATAGGCAGATTCACCTCAAACCAGAAAGTGCTACCTTTGCCCAAGGTGCTATTAACCTGGATAGAACTGTCCATCATTTGCACAATTTGCTGACTGATTGCTAACCCCAAACCAGTACCTTCGCTGTTGCGATCGCGCTTCCCAGCCTGCTCAAAGGGTAAAAATATAGCTTGTAACTTTTCTGGTGGGATGCCAATGCCTGTATCTTTCACCTGGAAGCGAATTCTCGGCGATGCAGCGTCAGTTTTTTCCCCATCATCCACAACTTCAACGTTAAAAGAGACATTACCAAAATCGGTGAATTTGATGGCATTACTGAGCAGATTTAGCAACACCTGTCGCAAACGTTTGTCATCGGCATAGACGGCAGTGGGCAGATTAGCAGCCGGGTGGTAACGGAAAGTAACGCCCTTTTGTTCTGCTTTGATCCGGCAAATTTCTACAGTGGTAATGAGGAAATTAGTGAAGTGGAAATCCTGGGGATAGAGTTCCATCTTTTGCACTTCCAGTTTGGACAGATCCAAAATGTCATTGATCAAAGTTAGTAGGTGAGAACCGCACTGGTGAATCACTCCCAATCCTGACCTCTGCTTGGCAGTAGTAGCGGGATCGCGCTGGAGAATCTGAGTATAGCCAAGGATGCCGTTGAGGGGGGTTCGCAATTCGTGGTTCATGTTAGCGAGAAATTGGCTTTTAGCACGGTTGGCAATTTCTGCCTTTTCTTTTGCTTGCAATATTTCTAGTTCGGCAGACTTGCGATCGCTAATATTGCGGCAAACGATAACGCCCCCTTTCAAGGTACCACTGGCATCTTTTAGAGGTGCTCCACTCACTGTCACCCAAAGGCCTTCTGGGGCTTTACTATGACGGATAAATATCTCCACATTGCTTACTTGCTCGCCCTGAAGCGCCCGCACCAGGGGAAGCTGCTCCGTTGGGAACAGAGTCACTCGATCGGTTTGATACACCCCATATTCCTCTGACCATGCTTCCTGTTGGCTTTCAGTAATTCCGCTGCCAAACATCTGCTCGGCGGCAGGGTTAAAGATCAGGAATTGACCCTTTTCATCGGCAACAATTACGCCATCGCTCATGCTGCTAAGGATCAGTTGCATCAAGCTAGTTTGCTCTTGAAGCGCCTGGTTACTTTGCTGAAAGTCCGATGAACCTTGCTCTTTTTCATTCAGCAGTGCTTTGACTCGTTGAATTAGATCGTTGAATGCAGTTGCCAGAATGCCTGTTTCATCATTGGTGGTGACGGCCGTTTGTAGGTCAAAGTTAGAGGTTTGTGTGACTTGCAAGGCGATGTCTGTCAATGATTGTATCGGCTTGGAAATACTACTGGCAATTCGCAATCCGATGATTAATGCTAGAATCGCGCAGCCTAAACTGGTTATGCCAATTAGAATCATGGTGGGTTGGGCTTGGGAAATTGCTTCGTCATACATTGACGAATACTCCAGAATCACCGCACCATCAATCTTGTTTCCCTCGTTTTTCAGTGGAATAACAATCAGCTTAATCCCTTGGGGATAATCGTCGCTCTTTTCCAGAAAGGTTCTAGAGTTGCCATCTTGCATCGTTTGCTGAATTTCGTTGCCCAGATCGTGGTCAAAAGTAGTGCCGATATTTTCAGGAACGGCATCTGCTAAAATCCGCTTTTGGCGATCGACTACCACAATGTCGCGCTGTTGCAAGTCATGTAGTAGCTTGGTGTAGTTTTGCAGTTCGTCTGAGCGTTTAACAGGAATGGGTTCTTGATGAGAAAAGCTATCTTTGACAATGGCGATCGCCAGTACCTCGGCAACGTGCTCGGCTTCTGCGATCGCTAGGGTTTCAGCAATTTTATGACTTTGGGCGATCGCAACTGTACCAACCACCCCTGTTAATAGGGAAACACCAATAAAGCTACTAACCAGTTTGTGCGAAATTTTCATGGCAATAGTAATTCAGTCAGGACTTACGCAAAAGTAAAGTTGCACCCACCCTACTTACTCACCTGTACTCAAACTTGGCTTCCGAATAACTGCGTAATAACTAGCAATAATTGCCACCATCAGCCACCAAAGCATATTAACCTCTGGCCGATACCAGACAGTATCGACAAAACCGTGAGCCATCATACCAGCTAAAGTCGCGATCGCAGCCATCAACCAAAACCCTTCACTCGATTTTAAATTGGAGATTGGGGAATTTTGATTAACAACTTCAACCTGTGAAATAGACTCCATCGCTTGTCCATCCCGTAGACTTTTTAGTTCCACAAATCCCTGATTAAATGTCACCGTTAGCAGCCACAGAAAAGTTATTAAACCGATGAAACCACTTTCTACCGTAATTTCTAGCAGTACAGAATAGGCACTCAAAGCACTGTAACGCGGTCGCATATAAAGGGGATAAACCTTATTAAAAGCCACATTCCCAGGGCCAATCCCTAATATCGGGCGATCGCGAATCATTTGAATCACAGCCGTCCAAACATTAATACGGAAATTATTGCTACTATCTCCACGCCCCACAAAAATACTGGTAACGCGATTCCGTAGGGGTTCCACCAATAACAGCCCTAAAACGATCGCAAAAGCAAAACTTCCCAACCCAAGAGGTAGTGCCCAAGTACGCCAAAAACGAGGCATTCTAGGACTCCACCAATACCACATCAAAATTGCAAACAATACAATCATCACCACACAACCAATCCAAGCCCCCCGGCTATCCGTATAGCGCAAACAAGCAGAATTAACTAACAGCATCGTCACAGCTAAAGCTTTTGGGCCCCAGCCTTTCCAGACGAAAATTGCCGCAAAACTCAAAGCAATTGCCGGCAACAAATAGGAACCCAAAAGATTTGGATTACCCAAATAACTGTAAGCCCGCGTTAAATTTGCCTGAGTAGAAGTAGGGTCATTCCAAGTTGCCAACGGCGGAACTTGATCTATCCACTGTCGCACCCCATAAAAACTGACAATTAAGGCAATGTGCAAATAAAGCGCAATTAACCACCCTCGTAGTTTAGGCGATCGCAATACCCTAGCCATCAACGCAAAAAATACTAAATAAAGCGTCAGCTTACCCCAACCCACAAAAGCAGCCGCCTTTACTGGTGACATTGCTGTTGCTACCGTTGCCACACTCCAGTACAGTAAAACTAGCAAATGAATAGGCGTAAAAACAATCACCTGCCAATCGGAAAGTGTCATTAATACCCAAAAAGCACCACCAGCAACTAATAGTAAACCTATTAACGCATTGCCCACAAAAGGAGCCAAAGCAAAAACCAAAGAAAGTAAAACAAAACCAAGGGGTTCTGCCCATTGCATCAACCAGCTACCCTGCCGCCAACTCCGCAAAGAGCCACAAGTCAAACTGTATAAATAGCTGGCACTACGCCACTGATAAAGTGGCAAATTAAAAAGCGTCAACTGTTGCCAAACTGAGTTCATTTTTAATTTGTTAGTTGTTAGTTGTTAGTTGTTAGTTGTTGGTTGTTGGTTGTTAGTTGTTGGTTGTTAGTTAACAGTCAACAGTTAACAGTTAACCGTTAACCGTTAACAGTCAACAGTCAACAGTTAACAGTTAACCTTCCAACAATTCCATTGCATTTAAACAGGGTAGTGCCAGCATATATCGATATCCCGAATCTGGCGAACCTTGAATTGATAGTTGACCCCCTTGCATCTCCACCAATTGGCAACAAAGCAATAACCCCAAACGTTCCCGTGCTCCGTAACCAGCTAGCTGAGGTGTCTTATCTGCCTCATCAGCCGCAACCAAGGCGGATAATTCAGAGAACGAGAGCACCAGCCGACTCAATCCCTGTGTAGGTAAAGATGGCAGTTGCTCGGCTATCTGAGGTTCACGCCCACCGGAGTTCACCTCTGAATAGTTGGCTCTTTCACTATTTGATAAGTAATCCGAGTAGAGTTTAGCATGGGGGAGGCTGTCTCCTAGCCAAGGGTGAAAAACCCAAACTGCGATGTTAATTCCTTGTTCTTTCCGAGATAGGTGAATCCGAATTACACTACCCGAACCAGCCGACTGAACCACACTAAATATCAAGTGGTGTAGCATAAGCTGGACTTTATCTTTATCCAGTAACCACAATCGGGAGCCTGGACTGATGGAGAGAGAAATTTCTTGCTCTTGTCGGGAAACCACCTGCGATAAAGAGCCAACAGCCTGTTGACATAAAGTTTCAATATCAACAGCGGAGCATTTAATAGTTGATGGGTTGTCGTCAAGTTCTGCGAGCCCAACAATTTCTTCCACGAGCGATCGCAACTGTTTGCTACTGTTTTGAATGATATCGAGGTATTCCTTTTGTTTGCTTGTCAGCGGGCCGTAAATTTCTTGGTTCAGAACACTCGCCATACCGACAACTGAAGTGAGCGGAGTTAGCAATTCCTGAGCTAAATAAGTCAGTAATTTTACTTTAATAGAGTTATTAAGTGGATCTGTGGGTTGGTTAATCATTCGTCATTTATTTAATGTTCGCTGGTCATTTGCTGAGATGATAGGGAGATATCAAAGAACTGTTAAGATTGAATCATTTTTTCTAGAGCTACCTGCAAATCTTGAGTCAGTTCAGCTATGGCTAATCTGCGACTTTCTTGATAGCTATCCCAGCGGTCAGAAACTGATATCGGTTGCCCTACTATCATTTTTACCCGCTGTTTGCCCAACTGAGGTCTACTAAAAGGACTTCCACCTTTGATTCTAGTTACAACATCCCACAGTAGTAAAGTTGTTTCTGCAAATCGCTCTGCGGTCGGGTTTTCTTGGACATATTTCCCTGTCACGGCTACAAAACTTTCTACCAGTCTCATGTGCCACATCCGCAAGCTTGCTTCTTCGGCGATGCGGTCTGCCAATCCCTTTTCTAAGGGCGACAAGTCTGCAACATCTTTAATATCTTCTCGGTAAATATAATCCCAGCCTGCTTGCTCTAAACGACGACACCGATCGATTAAACTCCCCTTTGGCTTTAAGTTGAAATACTGTTCTGCTACTTGCAAGGAAATATTTAAAAGGTTTAAAAGTCTTTGTACTAAAGCTTCGTTAGCTGATTCAGTGCCTTCGGAAATGGGAAAAGATGTCAGTTCTGGTGTATCTTTGGGTAGGGTTTGATGGTAAAATCTCGTATAAAATTCTTCCATCATCACCAGTAAGTGGCCACCCAATCGGATTAAACGTGAGTAGAGAATGTGTTGATTTGAAGCATCTAATTCTCCCCTATTTACCTCGTCTAGGAGCGGCAAACCGCAATCAATTTCTAATTGGGTTAAAAGCTTTTGTAAGGGTTCCCAAGGAGCCTCTGCATAACGATACTGAATACCTACGGGTACGATGAAAACTTGCTCAGTTCGTCCGGCTTTGTACATATCTTCTACGCACCAGAATCCCATCTGAGCGATCCCCGGTTCTAGGGGGCTAACTATTTCATTGTGTCCGTTAGTTGCTCCTTCTGGAGCGGCTGCAATCGGGAAGTTGCTGTTAGCAAATAATTCGCGGGCAGATCGCAATCCCGTTCTGTCTATTTTACCCCTAATTATGGGCGTACCACCTAATCTGGAGTATAGCCAGCCTACAGTGTCACCGGCCCAGAGAGGAATGCCGCGATCGTAGATGAAGTGAGAATGTATGGGATATTTGAGTGTTATTCCTTCTTTTCTAGCTACTTCCGGTAGTAGTTTCCAAAACAGTTGTGCCAAACAGAAGGGGTCGTCTGTATTGGGATGGCGAAAGGCGACTAAAAAGCGGACTTTACTATCTTGAAATTGACTGAAAAGATGGGCGAGGGTTTCGACATTTTCGGCTTCTATTTGGCTGATGGGTGTCCGTAATTTCAGCCACCAAGGGAGGAGTTGTTGACATACCCGCAGTACCAAGGGGTTGAAATCTGGAGGTATAAATTCTAGAGGCCGTTGAACGTGGCTAGTAGAGTTGGGCATTTTTAAATTACTGTTAATTGTTAGTTGTTAGTTAGTAGTTGATGGTTAGTGGTTGGTAGTTTAGGACTAAGGCCAACTGGCACATTAAACAAAGGTATGTAGTTGGGCTTTAGCCCTCTTTTAGGATATGAAAGAGGGCTAAAGCCCAACTACATACCTAAAATTTAACCGCTCATCTAAATTCCTGCGAGAAACTGGTCAACACTCCGCTTCCAATGTTCTCGATCGACTGTAACGAGTAAATTATGACCCGCGTTAGGAAAAATAACCAGCGGAAATGTGGGAACTCTGATTTCTCTTAATCGACTTCTAACAACATTAGTATAAGACAAAACATTGAGAACGAAGAAAACAGCCACTACGAACTGGCAAAGATGCTTTCTGCTTTTTCTTCCCAGTTCGATCGTTATTAATTGCTGCATTCAATCTAACCTCACTGACCTGCTCAAATGCCTAGTATCAGCTTAAAGATAACTGATTACCAGTTACCATTGGCTCAGATAGAAGCAACTGGATTAGAAATCATTTCTTGAAACTGAATGGCATCCGATCGCGGATCGCAGTGAGTGACTTTCACTTCTAAGCGATCGCCTATTTCCACAGGCCGACTAAACCGCATTGCCAACTCTAAGCCTAACTCTTCTAACAACACTAAACCCACATTCGTATCTTCCCGCAGCCAGCGCAGCATCATTGCTTGCCATACTTCCCCAGCATGGCGACGCAAATATTCTAACCCCCAATAACGGTTAGTTTGACGTTCCACATTTGATGCTTCTTTCACCGCCGGACTGAGGCTCATAATCATTTCTAGCATCTGTTCTGCCGAAAATGGCAGGTTTTCCCCTCGCAAGTGGGCTTTAATCTGGAAATGAGCCAGCAAGTCCATATAACGCCGAATGGGAGATGTCACCTGAGTATAAGCTTCTAAGCCTAAACCTGCGTGTCGCGCTGGCATCAAACTCATCTCGCTACGTGGCATACAACGGCGCACCGCACAGGCGCGGGCCGGCCCAGCGGGTAATAACAGTAATTCTTCATCTGGGGGGAGTTCGGGTTGCTGCTGATGGCGGTAGGGTAAGACTAGGTTATGAGTTTGACCGTATTGTGCAGCGACTTCTCCGGTTAAAATCATCATCTCAGCTACGAGTTCCCGTGCGGGGGAGTCATCCAAGACGTGAACGCTAACATCGTCACCGGATACTTTAATAACCGATTCTGGCATATAGATGCTGATTGCGCCTTGGGTTTGCCTCCACCCGTGTCGCAATTTTGCCCAAGCTGCGATCGCGCTAATTTCTGGTTCGGCCGCGATCGCCAAATGTAGCATCTCATCTACATCTTCGTAAGTAAGGCGATAAGTGGGCTTAATTAGCGTGATGTGAATGCTGTAATCCTGTACGGCCCCCGTTTCGTCCAAAATCACTCGGAAACTGAGGGAGGGGCAAACTTGCCCTTGTACGAGACTCATGGGCCCTGTTGCCAGCTCTGGCGGGAACATTGGCACCATGCCCGTAGGCAGATAAACTGTAGTAGTGCGCTTTCTAGCTTCTAAGTCCAGATCGTCGCCAGGGGAGAGTAAGTTAGTGGGATCGGCAATGTGTATCCAAAGCTGTTGTTGACCATTTTCCAGAAATTCTAAGCTTAGACCGTCATCGATCTCCGTCGTGCTTTCGTCGTCTATGGTGTAAACCTTGAGGTGAGTCAAATCGAGGCGATTTGATTCAACGTCAGGCGGGGGATTTTCCAGGCGAGAAGAAGCCAATTCCAGTACCTTTGCAGAAAAGTGGGTCGGGATCTGGCTGCGCCGCAAAAATAAGTTTTCGTGGAGACTCCAAAGACCGAGATCGACCAGCAGTTGAAATGCAGCTTCGGGGGTTTCCGAACGTCCCAAGCTGGCTAATGTTTCTAAGGCGGGGGTGCGGTGTGTTGCTTCTTCTCCAAGTAGAGCGAAGCGTTCTAAGGCATCGAGGCGGGTGCGATCGCTCTGCTGCCACTCTACCTCATCCCCTGCGAGTTTTGTCTTCACCCGCTCCCAAAATCCATGCAATTCTAACTGTCGCTGCCGTTCAACTTCTTGCTGGTGTTTGATTTCACCTACCATCGCTGTTGAACGCGGCTCGTAGCGATCGCCTTTTTGCTTGAAATAAAGCTTATCTACCGACAACAAGTAATAGGCCGCGTAGCACTGAGGCGGAGTCGCTTCTGAAAACAGCAGCATTGCCAAACCTGGTGGATCTACGGTTTCTCCATCCTCAACCAAAAGTTCCCAAGCGACTTCTAAACTCGTTGGGTCTGAATAATTCTCCACTTCCTTGAGGAATGTGGGAATTTGGGTAGGTTTGTAAGTTTCCCCAACTACCTCATAGCTAATTTGCTTAGGCGGTATGCTGTGGGATTGACTATTTTCATCTACCACAACCCAGTTTTTTTTGCCATCAGGACGATCTGCTACGGCAAGTCGCCGCTCACCGTGCAGTCGAAATTCAACTAAAGTTCCCTTCTCCACAAGCTTTTGCCAAGGTCGCGTGCTATTTTGCGGACTATCTGCAAGTTTAAAGTGCGCTCCGGCAAGTTAGTTAACTACCGCTAAGCTGCTGAGGCTTTCGCGGGAGGCTTGCGCTTTACGCTAATCGCCCTTGATTGGATCGAGTCTAGCAGATTTGTCGATCCGCGCCTATAGCTTTTTCTGGAGTTTTTTTAGCCTTCTTGGTTGACGAAGGGCATCAAAGCTAGAATTCTGGCTCTTTTGATGCCTGTGGTCAAGTCTCGCTGCTGTTTAGCAGTCAATCCTGTGATCCGGCGGGGCAGAATTTTCCCCCGTTCAGTTACAAATTTGCGGAGCAAATCGACATCTTTATAGTCGATCGGATCTCCTGGCTTAATTGGCGAAACACGGCGGCGAAAATATGTCATGGTAATTGATAGTTGGTAGTTCGTAATTTGGAAATGCTAATTGCTAATTGCTATTAGCTGTTAACAGTTAACAGTTAACAGTTAACCGTTAACCGTTAACCGTTAACAAATTACTTAATTTCCTTGTGGACTGTGTGCTTGTTGCAATGGGTGCAGAACTTTTTGAGTTCTAGTCTCGCCGTAGTATTACGACGGTTCTTGGTGCTAGTGTACCTGGACACGCCATTTGAGCGCTTGTTTGAGTTAGTTCGGCACTCGGTACATTCTAATGTAATGATGATTCGGACACCTTTAGCCATAATTCTAAAAAGATTTGGACTAATTGACACTCCCCAGTCTAACGACACGGGAATTTTACAGGACAACCTTTTTGGGATAAATCCACAAAAAACTTGATTCTTAAAGCCTGAGTCTCACAGCGACTACTCACTCGCTCAGAGGTACTGAGTTTATAAGCCTACTATTCAGACACAATTTCCTATCATCTCACATTGCGCTGTATTTGGTCAAGCATTTTTCTAAGTTTTATGTCAAGGGAGTAGCCCCGGCGGGTTCCAACGATGATGGTTTGGGCGAAGCGATCGTGAAAGGCTTGCTGGTATCTCTCGGTGTCGGCTAAGGCTACGCTACAGTCTAGGGCCAGGGGTAGCATCAGTAATAGGACGGCGGCGTTGCGGCTGGTTAGACCGGTAAATGCGATCGCAGCCAGGGCGGCCCCAATGCCAAGTATACCCTCGCGCTTGACTAATTCTTGGATAGTGGGAGTTCTGTTAAAGCGGGTATCGATTACTCTCATGTCTAAGGCCCAGTGGCCAAGGCTTTGACCTTGGTTTCTGACAGCGAGGAAGACGCGCATCAGCAGCCAGAGGATCATAAAGAATATGCTCTGGACGAACCAATTAGTACCTAGAATTAGGCTAATTAAGGATACGATCGCCCAGTCAATCGCGAAGGCGAAGGCCCGGCGATTAATTGGGACTTTTGGGGGAAGGGGCACTAAGTCTGAGCTCATGGCGGGGGAATGGGGCTGATTACTTTATCTATTTTGGCATCTGATTTTGGGTTGGGGTGAAAAAGTGGACGCGACTTATGCACAAAGTAATTCTGTCATTGCGAATGTAACGTAATTCTGTCATTGCCAACGTAGTGAAGCAATCTCTTGTTATAATTTTAATTAGCATTTGAGCTATACTTACTATGAGCATTGATGATGAAGAGTTGAATAGCGAATTTTCTAGTGAAGATCGCAAACTGGAACTTTTCACTGACAGATATGAGTTTACTAAGTTATTTGCTGAATACTTAAACGACGATCCGCCGCGCAAAAAAGTCTTGTATTTTCATGGAGATGGTGGTAACGGTAAGTCATTACTACTAAAATTTTTGCGAATTCAATGCTGTAAGCGATTTTCGCGGCAAAAGTGGCAGGAACTTAAGGCGATTCCCGATGATAGAGTTGCCGAAGTTGCCGATTATATCCAAAAAGCTAAACTAAGTCAAGATTGCACTGTTATACCAGCAATTTTGCACGATTTCGGAATGCCGCCAATTAAGGAAGATCTGCCGCAAGATCCCTTTTATGGGTTGTTGATGTTGCGGCGAAATTTGGGAGTAGCAACGGCACAATATAGATTCAAGTTTCCTGTTTATGATTTTGCTTGCTATTGGTATTTGCTCAATAAGGGAGAATCAAAAGAAACACTTGAGCGGTTGTTTTCTGATGATTGGATTAGTTTATTAACTCCGGGAATTGATTCTGCTATTCCTGATGCTATTGCTCAATTTATTTCTGATACTATTGTTAAATTTCCAGTTATGGCACAAGCGGTAGCCTTGCTCAAATTTTTGGATAAAGTGGGAGGTAAAAAGCGACAAATTGAGTTACTCAAAAAACGGCTAGAGGTTACAGAAGAACAATCGGATGAAATTTGTAAGAAAGATATTGATACTGAATTAATTAATGAGTTGCCTAAATGGTTTGCTCAAGATTTGAAGGCGGCAATGGCAGGAAAAAATAAGCCTGAACGCATTGTGCTGTTTTTTGATACCCATGAGAAGTTTTGGGATGAGAAGCGACATTTTCAGGGAGAAAAGTTGTTCTATCAGGATGAGTGGCTGCGGCGCTTACTGAGAGGTTTGCCACTAGAATTAGGTGTGGTGGTGGTAGTGGCAGGACGCGATCATCCTATTGAGCAACTGTGGTGGACAGATGCACCTACATTTGGCATTCCTCAAGAAAATTTAGACCCCCAATTGCTTTGGCATCTTTCGCCTAATGATGCAAAACATTATCTACAAAAAGCCGGAATTTACCAGGCGGCTTTGGTTGCAGCTTTGATTAAGTATGCCAGCGTTAACCCCGATGAAAAGTCAGGGGAGTTGCAGGTACACCCGTTTTATCTTGGCTTATGTGCAGATGTGGTGCTAACAGAAAAGATTAAGGGAATAGAGTTACAGGCGGCAGATTTTGCGAGTATCCCGAAGCTGGAGGATAAGGCTAGGGAATTGACAGAGCGCTTATTGCGGTATGCAGATAGGGAAGTAAAATCTGCGGTTAATTCGCTGAGTGCTTGCCGTGCTTTTAATCAAGAGTTGTATATGAAATTGGGAGGAGGTTGTGACTTCCTGGCTAGTGCTGCTAATTTTGAGATTCTGACTAGCTTTTCGTTTGTTTGGCGCGATCGACAACGGGGTGAAAAATGGTATCGCATCCATGAGTTGCTGCATCGATTGGATTATGAAAGGGACAATTCTATAACTTGTGAAGCTCATCAAGTTTTAGAGGCACACTATCGAGAATTAGGAAATGTACCAGAGGCAATTTATCATGCTAATCGCTTGGATTGGGAATGGGGTGTTGATGAATGGGTAGGAGTTTTTAATGAGGGATTAGAGAATAGTATCTACGATCTATGCCGTAGCTTATTAGAAGTTATGAATGAACTCGTAATTGAGAGTGAGTTTTGGAGGGGAAGTGTTTCAAGAGCTAAAGGGGATTACTTTTTCAGATTAGCTGGATATCAGGAAGCAAAGCAGGGATATTTAGAGGCTGTTGCTGCTTACGGTCGAGAAATCGTTAAAAATGATATTATTTTCAATAATCAAGGCCTAGCACTACGAAGTTTAGGAGACTTGCAGGCTGTGCTTTCTGAGTATCCAGATGCCTTGCATTCTTATCAAGGCGCGATCGCAGCTTACACAATTTCCCTTGATTATGTTTCAGATAACGTTTATGTTCTTAACAACAAAGGTAATACCCTCCGAAGTTTAGGAAAACTACAAGCTCGGCTGAATCAGTCTTCAGAGGCCCTGAAGAGTTATAGAGATGCTATTGATATCTACGATCGGGCATTCCAATGTGACCCCGATGAAATTTATACTATTAGCAGCAAAGGTAAAGTGCTGAGATGTATTGGAGATTTGCAACATCAGCTCAATCAGTCTTCAGAGGCATTAGAGAGTTATAAAGATGCCCTTGTGCTCTACAATCAATCCCTTAAGATTGCCCCAAAAGATGTCTATCTCCTTAATAACAAAGGTAAGGTAATGCGAAGATTAGGCAAGTTGGAAGCTCAATTTAATAAAAATGTACAGGCTTTGCAATCCTATAAAGAGGCAATTTATGTCTATACTCAAGCTCTCCAATTAACCTCTGATTTTGTTGCAGCTTTAAAAAATAAAGGCAAGGTATGGATAAATTTAGGGGACTTGCAAGATCAACTAAATCAGCCTTCAGAGGCATTATTCTCTTACGGAGAAGCTATCCTCGCCTGCAATAAAGCCTTAGAAAAAGCCCCTGACTATGTTATTGCTTACAATAACAAAGGAGAAGCGCTTAAAAAACTAGGTAATTTGCAGCAAAAGTTATCTCTGAAACCGGAGGCGCAGGAGAGTTACCAAGAAGCACTAGCGGCGTTTAATCGCTCCTTGGCGATCGCGCCTAACGATCAGTCTATTCGTAATTGGCGCGATTTCCTGCAAGAATTTCTGGATAATTTATAATCATCAAAAAAACAAGAGGGAAGCAAAATGATTTCACAAACTTTACTAGAGATTGAACGTTCAATTCTTTCTCTGTCCATCGAGGAACAACTTTGGCTACTGGAACGCATCGCTCATCAAGTGCGAGAAAGAACTTACACAGCTCATAAATTGGGTGATGCTAAATATATGGAGGAACAAATAGCAATGATGGCCTTAGATCCCGATATTCAAGTTGAAATTGCTGCTATCAATCAAGAGTTTGTTGTTGCAGAAATCGATGGTTTAGAAGGGCTATGAGCATTCAGCGAGGGGAAATTTATTTTGTCAATCTTAACCCAATTCAGGGAAGGGAGCAAGCTGGAATGCGACCTGTTTTGGTGCTTTCCATTAACGCTATTAATCAGTTACCTTTAGTTGTTACTGTAATTGTAGGCACTAAAGGAATTAACATTCACCGGGAATATCCAACAAATGTGCGTGTTTCTCCGTCTGAAAGTGGCTTGCTAATAGAAACAGTTTTCCTCTGTTTTCAGATTCGCTCTTTGGATAAAGAGCGATTTTCTAGGGATTCAGTAGGGCAAATTTCAGCAGAAAAGATGCTAGAAGTTGAAGCGGCGATTCGCTACTGTTTTGGTTTATAAAAGTTGAGAATGTTTAATTAATTTCTAGTTGAGGTGGAGTTAGCAACACTTCGTCAAATTCATCGCTGAAAGCTGCTGCGAGTTCCGGGCTATAAAGTGCGATCGCGCTCTCATGCCATTCATGGATTATAATCTCAATCAGAGTCCACGCCCCAGGTTCCGATTCCGCAAGTCGGTAAGCTTTTTCTAATTCTGCAATCAATTCGCTGAGTTCCTCAGAGTCAAATACTTTCAACCACTGATAGGGATGTTCTGAACTAATGGCTTCTCCCAAGCGCAGCCGGTAAGCCGCCGCCGTCAACTCAAATACATTCAAAGAAAGGGTTGCAGCTTTTACCCACAGCGCCATATCCTCGCGGCGCAGTAAAGCAAAATGCTGGTCGTTGCGAATGATGGTGACAGGGTGTTCCATTGCCAAATCTAGAACTCGACCCGGTTGTTGGTTTAATTCCGTTGCGGTAATTAATTCATCGCCGTAAACAAGGCGCGAAGATTCACTTAACATAGCTTTTGCGCCTCCATGCGATCGGAATGCTTTTCAATCTATGATGTAAATAGTATAGCAATCTTATCGGAAATAATCACTAATTAAGTAAATTTTTCTCTACAACAAATTGAATTATATCAACAACAGATAAGCTGTTCTACATCAGGACTTACTCAATGGGCATCGTTAAAAAAGTATGTAGTTGCGCTTGTGCGCTCTTTCGTATGCTAAGAGCGCTGAAGCGCAACTACATACCAAAAAATTAACTCCTATCTTGTGACACTTGCGTAAGTCCTATACATTTAACCTGTATATTTCATATCCCTACCAGTTCTACAAGCTTTCAAGCCGCAAACGGATGTTCCCCAACGCCTAACTCTTTTTTCGACTTTTCCAACTTTTCCCAAAGTAATTCAATCTCAGAAATTGCCTGAGCTAGAGGAATCTTCCCATTAGTAGCTAAAGCACTGATGTAACCCACTCGATGAGCAAATTCCTGTAAGTTAGCATCAAAAACTAAATTCTCTGGCTTGACATCGCCGTAGTAACGACATTTAGGATATAAAAAACTTGACTTATCCAGCATCTTTATAATCTCCTTTAAAATTCATTTTTTACCCTTAGTTATAATATATTCTATAATCTCTAAAGTGTTGAGTGATGAGAAGACTATATAAATATGAGCTGAAGCATCAACATAAGTGATAACTGTCATTGATATAATGTGACAATAATCACAATTGCTCAGCTTTCACTGCCGAGGGAAAAAATAGTGAGAATTGCTACAATTTAAAAATATTTCAACTCTTCCCTTAAGACTGTCACAGATGCCTGTAAATGCGCGATCGCCCCGTCCCAAACGCCCACTGCTTCAAATTTTAATCGTACTAGCCCTAGCAGTATTTACGGCTATTGCCACCATTCTTTTCTACCCAGATTTAACTACCGTGTTCCAGACACCTCAATCGATCGCCACACCGCCGCCCGAAATAGAGAATATACTCAAAGGTAAGCGCAAAATCGTCACGGTTGGCGACAGCATCACCGAAGCGGGGAAGTATACAGGTGGATATGTCTGGCTGTTACAAAACTATTTAAACGCTCTCTACCCTAGTCAAAAAATTGAGATCGTCAACGCGGGGATCTCAGGTAACAAGTCTACAGATATGCAGGCACGTTTCCAAAAAGATGCGATCGCTAAAAATCCCGATTTAATTACTATCAATGTCGGCGTTAACGATGTTTGGCTGGCATTTTTTGACTTCAACACCAACCAAGTCCACCCCGAAGGCAACCTCCCAGCCGGTGTAACATTAGCAGTGTATCGCCAAAAACTCACCGAAATGGTGCGATCGGCTCAAGCCGCAGGTATTCGAGTTGCATTGCTGTCTCCCACCCCAATCAGAGAAGTGCTGCACGGCCCAGAAAATCGCCGCCTACCAGAGTATATGGCTGTGATGCGTCAGATCGCGATCGAGAATAACTGCCTGTATATTGACCTCAACTCGCCCTTTCGGGAAGTGCTAATCGCATTTCAGAAACACGCAGGGCGATCGCTTAATCTATTAACAAGGGACGGCGTACACCCCAACCAGGCCGGCAACCGCATTATTGCCTACACGATTCTGCGGGGATTAGGCATTTCAGATAAAGATATTCAAAGCGTACAAGTAAAATATTAAAAGGGAAAAAATAAGAGAAAATGGGAGATGCAGAAATGGGGAAAATAGCGAAATTTCCCTCTTCTTTCTTCCTTCTTCCTTCTTCCCTATTCCTTCTTTCTTCCCCATCTCTGCTGTATGCAAACGCAAGAGTTTCTAGAGCGGTATCAACAGGGAGAGCGCAACTTTGCTCACATTGACCTTAGCGGTGCGAGTTTAAGCGGAGCAAACCTGCGGGAAATTGACCTCACAGGTGCTAACCTCACAGGTGCAAATCTCAGTTGGGCATTTTTAAGCCACGCTAAATTAGTAGGCGCTTGCTTACGGCGAGCAGATCTCCGTAGTGCGATGCTCACCAGTGCTAATCTTAATCAATCAATTTTGAGCGGGGCAAATCTTACTAAAGTAGATCTACGACTCGCTTATTTACAAGAAGCCGATCTGAATTGGGCAATATTTCAAGAAGCCGATCTTAGCGGCGCTGACCTTCAAAGAGCTAAATCCGATCAAATTAATCTAGAAAAGGCTAGACTCGATGGGGCGAGATTAATGGATGCGGAATTAATGGAGGCAAATCTTAATCGTGCCAGTCTTGCGGGGGCGAATTTAACTGGTGCTAATTTGCGAGAAGCACACTTAGCAGAGGCTAATTTGCGAGAGGCTATTTTAAAGGGCGCTAATTTGATTGAAGCTGACATGAATGGCGTAATTTTACGGTCAGCAAATTTGACTGAAGCTGATATGCACCGGGTGATTTTAACAGGTGCAGATTTAACGGAAGCGGTACTTAATGGTGCTGATTTGAGTCGGGCTAATTTGACTGGTGCTTATTTGTTAAAAGCGAGTTTTAAGAAAGCACATTTGCTCCGCTCTAATCTACAAGAAGTTTATTTACTATGGGCAGATTTGACAGAGGCAAATTTGCGCGGTGCGGATTTACGCAAGGCAGACTTAAGTGGAGCTTATCTCAGCGATGCGATATTAAGTGAAGCTGATTTAAGAGATGCTCTGTTGATTGAGAGCCATCTAATCCGCACGAATTTGGAGGGAGCGCAGCTAACTGGATGCTGTATTCATAATTGGCATACTGAGGAAGTAAATTTATCGAAGGTTGATTGCAGATATGTATTTAATCAATTTAATTATACTACTAAAAGTCCTAGTAATCGTTATCCTGTGGGTCGGGATTTTGAGCCGGGAGAATTTGGCAACCAAGATCGAGAAAATAGTTCTATAATCGAGGTATTGTTTCCTGAATTTCCTAATTGGGAAGCTTTGGTTTTTACGGTGGCTCAGGTGGAACTGGAAAGTCGGGAACTCAAGCTGAATATCCAATTTTTTGAATCTGCGGAGGATAGGCATTTACTACGGCTAAGCGCGAACAATTTGGTGAACGCGAAAATTTTAGCTGAGCATATTTTACAGCTTTATTCTGAGATGTTACAACGAGTTTTAAGTCGGCGGATAGAAATCTTGGAATTGCTCGATCTTGCTGTTGTAGTTAAGGATAAATCTAGAGATATTGAGGAGACAACAATGCCGGTTTCCTCGCCACCTCGCCAACAGGAGCTAACGGATAAACGGCGAGAGATATATAAGGAGATATCGCGTCAAATTAAGTTTATTGTGATGACTCAAACTCCTGATAAATTTGTAGAAAGTGTGGAGCGGTTGTTGGACTATTTGAAGCTACAAGGGGTTTCAACTGAGGATATTCAAAAGAAGGTTGTAGGTCAAGTTATTTTACAGCGGGCTAAGCAAGATCGGGGGTTTTTAGAGCAATTAATAAGATGGGAAAAAACGGCTTCCGAACACGCTCGGTTTTCGATGGTTGGTGAGGCGGTAAGGTTGGCGATTGCACTTGTTTGGGAGCAGGAGTAATGATATAGTTAGGGACTAGGGGCTCTCTTGCTACGATGCTCAGGAACAAGGGAATAGAATCAGCGGGTTTCAGTAATTTAGAATGTCCTAACCGACGAAAGCGGTTGCTATATAAATAAAATTGGTATAATTTGCGATCGTGGTGTTATATAATCAATCTTTTGGTCAGTATCTAAAAAAGCGGATGCAGATAAAGTGAAACGAAGGTCTTTGCTATTGGGGGCTAGCGCCCTAACTCTGAGTCAATTAGCGGGGGGATGCGGAACCCAGACGGCGCTAAAAGTGCGATCGCTGAAAAATTCCGTTCCCGCACAAGTTGTCGCTCAATTTCGCAAGCAACTGCAACCATCGCCGCTTTTACAGATTGTGCCACAAACGCAGTTACAAGAATTATTTGCTCTATTGCAAACTTGGAAGAGCAAAACTTCAGCACAAAACCAGGGTAAGGAACAGGAAAAAGCTGACTTAGTAATGATTGGTGATTACTGGTTAGCAAAGGCAATTCAACAAAAATTAATTCAACCTCTTGACCCTGCAAAGCTTACAAACTGGTCGCAATTACCTCCTGCTTGGCAAACATTAGTAAGGCGTAATGACTCTGGTATTGCGGATGAAAAAGGCAAAATTTGGGCTGCACCCTACCGCTGGGGCACGACAGTTATAGTATATCGAATTGACAAATTTAAGTCCTTGGGTTTGAAACCTCCTACAGACTGGAGCGATCTCTGGCGGGAAGAATTGCGCGATCGCATTTCTTTGCTGGATAATCCTAGAGAAGTTATCGGCTTGACTTTAAAGAAACTTGGTAAATCCTACAATACCCGCGATCTTAATAAAGTAGCTAACCTCAAAGAAGAATTAAGCAACTTACACCGCCAATCTAAACTTTACAGTTCTAATTCTTACCTACAACCTCTAATTTTAGGAGATACTTGGGCGGCTGTTGGTTGGTCTGGGGATGTATTACGGCTAATGCAGAATCAGAAAGAAATTGGGGCAGTAGTTCCAATTTCTGGAACATCAATGTGGGTAGATTTGTGGGTACAACCGGTATCTAATCAATCATCAAATTTATCGTTAGCAGAACAATGGATGGATTTTTGTTGGCAGCCACAAATAGCTACTCAAATGTCTCTGCTAACTCAAGCTAGCTCTCCTATTATTATTAGCATGAAGCGTGAAGATTTGCCCGAAGAACTTCGTATTAATCGTTTACTTTTACCGGAATCAGAGGTTATTTCTAAAAGTGAATTTCTTTTTCCTCTCCCGGATGTAGCTATTGAGCAATATCGCTCCTTGTGGCAAGAAATCAGAAATATTAAGCATGGTTAGTTGTTAGTTGTTAGTTGTTAGTTGTTAGTATCTGGATACAATTAAATGTAGGGTGGGTGTAAATTTAGTGGATCGAAGGTACTGGAAACTTCTTTTGGATATGCTAACTTAACTGATGCTGATTTTACTATCATTCAGTCGAGGTGTTAAAGTATGACTGATATAACTACCGAGCATTTGCTAAGTAGCTATGCTGCCGGAAACAGACATTTTAGGAGGGCTAACTTGAGCGGTATCGATTTGAGCGGAGCTAACTTACCTGGAATCTGCTTCGATTGTAGTAATTTGAGTGGAGCTAATTTGAGCGGAGCTAGTTTGAGCGGAGCTAGTTTGATAGACAGCAACCTTCACGAAGTTAACTTGGAAAGCGCTAATTTATCTGGTGCCGATTTGTGTCTTGTTTGGTCTCACCATGCCAACTGGAGGAGAGTGTATTTGGATGGTGCTAACCTGCAAAATGCTTACTTAAAATCTGTCGATTTGGAAGGAGCTACTTTCCGAGGCGCTCAACTAAATCGCATAACTTTTTCCGAGTGTAACATGAGAAATATTAATCTGGAGGGAGCGATATGGAATGATTCTAACGGTGGGGGTATATGGAATGTTGATTTGACGGGAGCCATCGGTTTCGATCCAGACGATATTGCTGGAAACAATATCATCCTTCCTGATGGAGAGTTCCTCAAAGATGCTTGGGAGTTCATTAAGCGAAACGGAAAGTTAGATCGTCCCCGACGGCTCAACCAGCCATCGGATTTTGATTAGTAGTGCGGGCTGCCATCTGCAAGAGCCTGCCTTCTGCAACCTGCACTACTAACAGTTTTTGTTATGGTAATCAACAGGACATGATATCAGTCTCGCATTAGGTAGATGTATTGAGGAAAAAGTTGGTGTTACGGTCTTCCTCAATAGCATCCTGAAGTTCTTGAGGAAGTCCGGAGAAGAAGTTATAACCTGTTAGATGCTCTACATCGCGGACTGTTACCGCATAAGTTTCCCAGACACCTGGTCTGGAAAGATCTAATATTGTGTCATTTCCCAATATTATATTACAAGTTGAGAAACTGGGTTTCTGAGACAGTTTGGCTTAAAGAAGCAGAGATTTTGATAGAAACCCGGTTTCTAACCCAGCCGAGAATTAAAATCGTCTTGGTTTACCGCGCAGTCCACCATTAGATAAAGAATCTAGTTCTAGGTTACATTCTAGTTGAGTAGAAGGATTATTTTGAGCGGTCGAGAATTTGCAAGAGTAGATTGCTAAAGCTTCTCCTTGAGGGTTACAAACGCGAACGTTATAACCGTAATCTCTCGCCGCTGTACCGAATTGATTGACAAATTGGTATCTCTCTAAATAATCCAATAAGCTCCAGAGTTGGCGGTTAACTATCAGAATTACCCAATTATTATTAGATTCAACAAACCAGTTGTCTAATAGTTTCCCTCCAAATTGTTGTTTTGTCAACCAAAGGCTGGGGATACTCAGCTCTATTTGAGATAGAGGAGGTGATGGCAATTGATACCAATTTGCAGTTGGACAGGTTGACTGTTGAGCAACTGCGATCGCAGTTTTTTGCCCTAGTAAACTGGGAAGAAAAAAGGAAAAGTTAATAAGAATAAATAGGTTTAATATTTTCATACTGCATTGTTAGTTGGTTGTTAGTTGTTAGTTGTTAGTTGTTAGTTGTTGGTGGTTAGTGGTTAGTGGTTAGTTGTTAGTTGTTAGTTGTCATTGCGAGCCAAGCGCAGCAATCTGAGGCGCGAAGCGTTGCGAGGAACGAAGCAAGCTGGATCTTGCCCGAAGCAATCGCCTTAGACCGAGATTGCTTCGGGTTGCTAAAGGTTAACTTTGCGATCGTAATTTTGCTTTGATTAGTTAAGAATAGCATAGACAATACTTAGCATTTTAACGATGTAGGAAGGGTTTGGGATTGCTTCGCACAGCGAACAATGACAGAAACCAATAACTAACAATGACTAACAACCAACAACCAACAACCAACAACTAACCACCAACAACTAACTACTAACTACTAACATAACAGTTAATTAATCCCAAAGCCGACGGCCGCTAGTACCAGATAGCCGTTGATGAGTATCCTTTAATAAAGCTGGAATATCTAGATTTTCTGGACATCGAGGTAGACATTCGCCGCAATCTGTACATCGATTTCCCTTAACACCCGGAAACCAATGTCCAGCATTTTCAAACATTCCATAACGGTATTTACCAAAGTCTGTCATGTTATAGGCAACAGCGAGATTACGCAAGCGTAATACTTCAGGAATATTAATATTTTCTGGACAGGGTAAGCAAGCATAACACTGACTGCATTTATCTGTTCCTAAACTCGCTGCGGATTGTGTTTCTAAGCGCTCAAAGATGTCAATTTCTGCGGATGTCAGGGGATAATCGCGATCGCAACATTGCAGAGGCAATTCTAATTCAGTTGGGTTAGCTGGCCCAACACTGATTGTAGTAATTCGATGGTCACTTAGCAAGAACCTATAGTTTAATTCTAGGGGCGAAAAGGGCAAACATAATTTTTTAAGGCTTTCGGGCGGGGTGTAAAGTCTTCCTCCTTTATCAGCAGGAGAAATAATAAAAACGCCCATATCTTTTTCCGAGGCTAACTTGATTGCTGGCGCATTCCGCTGAAAAAAATAGTAATAATGTAGATTAATAAAATCAAAATAATCTGTATTAATGGTAGCTAGAATTAACTCTAAAGACCCGTGAGTAGAAAACCCGATATGCCTCACTCTGCCATCAGTTATAGCCTTGCGAATAGTTGGGATAGAAGTATGTACGGAGTCTAAATGTTCCCAGGTATTGATGCCGTGAATTGCTAAACAGTCGAGATAATCTAGATTTAATCGTTTTAGAGATTCATCGATAGAGCGATCTATTGCTGCAGCGTTGGGAGTGGGGGAAATTTTTGTGGTAATGTGAAGGCGATCGCGCTCTCTTGGCAATCGAGTACCAATAGCTGCACCGAGATATTCCTCACTTTTACCATAACCCTTAGCTGTTTCTAGGTGATTAATTCCCATAGAGACTGCACGATCTACAGTAGCTATTGCAATTTCTTCCGAAGCCAGATAGCGCATTGTGCCTAAAGAAAAAACAGACAAGTTTAGATTAGTTTTACCAAACCTTCGATCGCGCATAAATAAGACTTTTAAGATTACAGGATAGAGGCAGAGGCACAAAAGGTTTTTCTTGGCTTCAGGACAATGATTTACTGCTGTAACTCATAACTGATAACTGATAACTGTCTTGCTTTTGGCCGCTTGCCTCAAGCCTGTTGCCTGTTAGGAAAATTCTCCGCCGATCGATCCTCCTCTTTGAATTAAATCCTCCGGGCGGAGGTTAGAGATAAATTCTCGGAAAGCTCTGCGTTCGGCTTCGTCAGCGTCTCGATCGACGGGGATGGAGGCATCGGCGATCACTTCTTCCATTACCCAAATGGGGCTATTGGTGCGAAGTGCGAGGGCGATCGCATCGCTAGGGCGAGCATCAATCTCTTTTTTGACTTCTCCAGAACGGACGATCAGGACGGCATAGAAGGTGTTATCTTGCAGGGAGTGAATTACTATTCGCTCCAGAGTCAGATTCCACGCCTCTAGGAAGTTGACCAGGAGATCGTGAGTCAGCGGCCGGGGGGGCTTTTGGCTTTCCAGAGCGCTAATTATTGCCTTTGCCTGCTCCTGACCGATATAAATAGGCAAGGCCCGCCGCTCCGTAGCGTCTCTCAACAGGACAATAGGACTGCGCGTGGCTGCATCCAAGGCAATTCCTGCGACTTTCATTTCAATCATCGGATCGGCCTCATGGGATACTGTAAGGCGGTGGAGAATCGGGGCACCGACATGACCTAAGTTCCAGTATGCCTCGATTTTTGCCTGAATCTACAACGGATTGTGCTCAAAGATCGAATAGCGGGGGGTTGTGGTGTTTACAGGATTAATTCAGGGATTGGGGACGCTTGAGGCTATGTCCGGCGATCGCTTACAAGTGTCCTGTGTATCGGGCAATACAGACGCGATTTTGCGGGATTTGGTGATTGGGGATAGCGTGGCGATCGATGGGGTGTGTCTGACGGCGGTGGAAATTTTGTCTCAAGGCTTTGTGGCGATCGCATCCCCGGAAACTCTCAGCCGCAGCACTCTTGGCCTCAAACCCAACGCCTGCGTTAATATTGAAACCTCTCTCCGCGCCGGCAGCAAACTCGGCGGTCATTTTGTCACCGGCCATGTAGACGGGATCGGCAGTTTAGTCGAGTCAGTGGCCACTGCAAATGCTTGGGAAATGCGGTTTACAGCGCCGCCAGCAGCCGCCTCGGTTTGGCAGCGTCAAATCGCGCCTTACATCGTTCCCAAAGGCAGTATCGCCGTCAACGGCATCAGCTTAACTGTGGCAGATTGCGATGCTGTCGGCAACTGGTTTGAAGTGGCTGTAATTCCCCATAGTTATAGTGAAACTAATCTGCGGGATTTGAAACCGGGGAGTTGGGTAAATATTGAAGGAGATATCTTGGGTAAATATGTGGCGAAATTTATTCGTAGCAGCTCTATGTTATCTTCTGATTCTAATTTCGGATGGGAAGAAACTGCTGTTACCAGTATGGGGGAAATTACGCCAGATTTTTTAGCAGAACACGGTTTTATGAAAAGCATTAATTGATTCAATTTCCAAGTTGTTGTTGTTCTCAATTAACATCTGAGTCTCCTAGGTTAAAAAGTCTAATTTTAGGATCGTAACGCCGCCTTCTAGGCGGTTAAGATACCGCCCAGAGGGCGGCGTTACAAAATGCCTGCAACATCAATTTTTATTAGAAATAATTGGGAAATATCCGAACTATTCCATTTTTTTATTCAATTGCCTTAATCCTAGTTTTGCGCTCCAATATTTCCTTAAGTACAAGAGTTACAACAGCTAAAAAAGCCAGGATAACCGCAGCCGAATAAGCCGATTGCGTCGCATACTGCTTATAAGATTCCTCTACAAACAGCGGTAAAGTTTGCGTTTTTTTAGCAATATTTCCCGATACTACAGAGATAGCGCCAAATTCTCCCATTGCTCTCGCATTTGTCAAAATCAAGCCATAAAGTAAGCCCCAACGAATATTTGGAAGCGTGACTCGCCAGAAAATTTGCCAATCATTTGCACCCAAAGTTTTAGCCGCTTCTTCTTGGTCAGTACCCGCCTCTTCCAACACCGGAATTACTTCACGAGCCACAAAAGGCAGAGTTACAAAAGCAGTAGCAAGTACCATCCCCGGAAAAGCAAAAATAATCTTAATATTGGCTGCTTCTAGGAACGCTCCAAACCACCCATTGCGACCATATAACAACACGATCATTAAACCAGCAACAACAGGAGAAATTGCAAAAGGTATGTCTAAGATGCTGATTAAAAGCGTGCGCCCAGGAAATTTATTTCTAGCAATGACCCAGGCAGCACACAAACCAAAAATTGTATTGATCGGCACTACAATTATAGCAATAAATAAGGTCAGCTTGGCTGCATGGAGAAACTCTGGAGAAGTCAAATTTGACATGAAAGGCCCAACTCCCTTACTAAAAGCTTGGACAAAAACATTGAGGGCCGGTATAAAAAGTACAAGAGATAAATACAGGACTGCAACCCCAATTAAAACCCACTTTACCCAAGTTTTCTCCTTGCTTTGCAAGCGAGAATTAGCAGGAGGTACATTGTATTTAGCAGATGGATTCAGATCAATCGTCATAGCGGCTACCCCAGGCTTGTAAAACATTAATTGCTAACAACATTACCAATGAAATTGCTAATAGCACAACGCCAATTACAGTTGCACCCGCATAGTCGTACTGTTCCAATCTCTGAAAAATTAGCACTGGTGCGATCAAATCTTTAAATGGCATATTAGAAGCAACAATTACAGTCGATCCATACTCGCCAACTGCCCTAGAAAATCCTAGAGCTACCCCAGTTAAAATTGCTGGCAATAATGGTGGTAAAATCACCCGCCAAAATGTCTGCCACCGAGAAGCACCTAAACACCAAGCTGCTTCCTCAATATCTCTTTCCATCTCGCTCAAAACTGGTTGTACTGTTCGCACTACAAAGGGCAAGGAAATAAAAATCATTGCCACACCTACGCCAAGACGAGTAAATGCAATCTTGATACCAAAAGGCGCAAACAATGAACCAATCCAGCCATTATTACTATAAACTGTGGCGATCGTCAAGCCTGCAACAGATGTAGGCAGTGCAAAAGGTAAATCGACTGCGGCATCTATAATTCGCTTGAGTGGAAAGTCGTATCTGACTAAAACCCAGGCAATTAATGTTCCGAAAACGCCATTAATTATCGCGGCAACTAATGATGTAAAAAAGGTGACATCGTAGGCAGAGAGAGCAATCGGACTGGTGGCAATTCTCCAGAATTCGGCTGGGTTAGCTGTACTCGCTTTCGCTAGCAATGCTGCTACTGGCAGCAGTAGCATTAAAGAAAGATAGCCGAGGGTTATTCGCCAAGGCCAAGTAATTTTGGCTGCTAGATTTTGGAGTTGAGATTTTGGTTTGTGGGTGGGAAGCGATACCATTTTGATTTGAGATTTTAGAGATTTTTAGATGCCTTGTTTTGCCGTAACGCCGCCCTCCGGGCGGTTCTTTTACCGCTCAAAGGGCGGCGTTAAGTTATTTTCTAATGTCAGCTTGGATTTTGTCAAAAATAGTGCCATCAGCAAAGAATTTTTGATCAATTTCTCCCCAACCTCCCAAATCTTGAACTGTAAATAAGTTTTTGACTGGGGGATATTTCTCGACAAATTCTTTGTCTTGAGCTACACTAGCTTCTACTGGGCGAAAACCTGCTTTAGCAAATTCTCGCTGAGCTTCTGGAGTGTACAGAAACTTGACAAAAGCTTCAGCAATTTCGCGAGTACCGTGCTTATCAACGTTCTTATCAACAACTGCGATCGGATTGTCGATGGAGACATTGGTATCGGGAACAATATAAGGCACTTTTTCACCTTTCTGAGCAGCTAATACCATCTCATTTTCATAGTTGATCAACACATCGCCTTGACCTTGTTTGAAAAATACATCGCTGGCTTCGCGAGCATCTTTTGTGAGTATGGGAACGTTTTTGTAGACCTTGGTAACAAATTCTTGAGCCTTGGCATCATCGCCGCCAGTTTTGGTGACAGCACCCCATAAAGCTAGGAAATTCCAGCGAGCAACCCCAGAGGTTTTAGGGTCAGCGGTGATTAGTTGCACTCCGTCTTTAGCTAAATCTTCCCATGTTTTAATACTTTTGGGATTGCCTTCGCGGGTGACTAATGCTGCTACGGATTTGCTGACTATGGCATCATTAGGTGATTCTTTTTCCCAACCTGCTTCAATTAGTCCAGCTTTCTGAATTTTACCTGTGTCTCCGGCATGAGCTAGGTGGACTATATCTGCTTCTAAGCCGTCAATTACGGCGCGGGTTTGGGAGCCGGAACCGCCATAACTTTGATTGAAGCTGACAGTTTGATTGTGTTCTTGTTTCCACTTTTCTACGAATTTGGGAATAATTGCTTCGTGGGCTGCTTTGGTGACGGCAAAGGAAACGAGGGTAAGTTCTACGTTGCCTTGACTGGCTGCTGTGCTGGCGCTGGATGCTGTGTTGCTACTGCTGGGAGAGCAGGAGGCGATCGCCACACTCAAACTCAGTCCTAATATAAATAGTGATGCGAAGCTTTTTAGGGAATTCCCAAATAGAGTTATGCTGGCTAGTTGCTGTTGGTACGAGCGTCCTAGCTGAGTGAGGCGTTGCCACTGACTCATTAGATGCTTTCCTTGTGTAAAGTACGGTTATTTGGTAGGGATACCGTTTTTTGTGTACAGTCGTAGATTATATAGAAGACTTTGCAAAATTGCAAGAGATCAAAAAAACTACTCCCCCGCCCCCTCTGCTCCCCTACTCCCCTGCCCCCCTGCTCCCCTGCTCCCCCTCCTCCCCATCTCCCCCTTTAGCCTGCCCGAAATCCAAACGTCCTGTATGGTAAATTTGT
>NZ_JARFTR010000194.1 GCF_029167235.1 Kamptonema sp. UHCC 0994
CCTGATAGTTAGTCTTAAATCGTATCCATAACAAGGATGGAGTTATCAAGGAGCGGAATGATGCGAAAGTATCACGTTCCGTTCTGAAGGAGAGGTAGGAGTGGCAACGCTCCTATCGACTCTAACTGATCGCCGTTCGCACTTCCTTGAATAACAACAATTGTCGGGCGTTCTTTGGAATCGGCATTTGGCGGTAAGGAACGAAATAAATAGAAAAAGCCGTTGCGGTCAATTAATAATCGCCAAACTCTCTTATCGTTTTGCTCGTTGAGTTCTCTGCCGATGAGTTGATTATATCGCTTTGCATCGCCGATAATGCGGAAGCCAGAAGGATTATCTGTGCTGCCTAATTTGCGTCCAAGTCCTAAGTGCTTTTCAGGAGTAACGACAGTAACAGCAGGTAATGTTGATTGTAGGCCTGCATCCCGTCTCGCGTCCGCAGTTCCCTGGAAACGAGCTAACCAAAACAGAATAATTAGAATAACTGAAACTATCACTAATTCGTCGATGAAGGAGTCGTTTAAATTTACTTTAATCAATCTTTGTCTTTTAAGCAGTCTCAAGATAATTTGAATTAAAATAGCAGTGAAAGTCCATGTCAATACCGTTAGTAAGCACCTGAAAGGATCGCCTAAAAATACTTGTAATGGAACCATTAAAAATGACTCGAAGGGGAGGTCTAAGGTGGTGACTTCGAGTTGAAAAAAGCTGAAATATGCCCAGCGGTAAATCCAGCCCGTGAAGTAAAGGGCGGCTCCTAGTAAGGTGACGATTGAGGCAAATTTTCCTAGTATATTGGGTTGAGTTTGTGGGGAGGTTTCGGACACGGTGATACTTGCGGGATCGTAGGTGTAAAATTAACGTTAAACCATTAGTCCGTCAGGGGTTAAAACCCCCGCCTCAAAGCGAAAGTCCTCTTAAGAGGACTGAAGAAATAGCTAACAACTTATTAGTCCTCTAAAAAGGACTTTAGCTATTAGCCAGGGGTTTTAACCTCTGGCGGGCTTTCAGCTTAAGTTGATAGTAATGCTGTGGGAGGTGTGGCTACGGCAAAAGAAATTTGATCTATAATAATAGTGTAGCGCAGTTATAAGTGCTGTCAAAAAAATGAAAGTTTTTTCTAAGTTACTGGTTGTGGCATTGTTGATGGGAGCCAATGGTTTAGCGGGTTGTGGTCAGGTAATGACGGCTAACTCGGCACCAAAGGCAGACGAAATTGCCCTAGATTTGCCTAAGTTGGCAGATGTGCAGCTAAAGACGGGGGGCTCGAAATCGGGACAGGTCAAGGGGTTTGACGCGACGGGTCAGAAGTTGCTGATTGAGTCTGAGTCAGTGCCCATTGCCCAAATTGAGACAGTCACCTTTAAAGCCAATGACTCGGAGGGTCAAACGAATAAGGGGCCAGTGATTCGGGGACAGCCGGAAGTTTGGCGGGTACAGCCGATGAGTGCTTTTAAAATTGAGGGGGATAAAGCAAAGGTGAAGCTAGAGGCTAGAAACATAGAAAAGCAATCGCAGCCAGATGCGTTGGGAACTCCTAGTCGCTATCAACTTCGAGCAATTTGGTTTGATGCAGCATCTCCGGGAACGATGCGGTTGAAGGTGACAGGTATTCGCGATTAGGTGACAGAAATTCCAGTTAAATTGATAGAGGATTCAATCATTATGCAGCACAAAGATATTGCCGATGCGATCGCGAATATTTCCTCGTTACTAGAGGCGGCGATGGGTGGGGAAGAGGTGGTGATTCTCAAAGATAACCATCCTGTTGTGAAGTTAATGCCGATGTTACCTGAACAGAAGCGTTGGCCGGCCAAGGCGGGAAGTGCGATCGGTTTGGTGACATTATCGGCTGATTTTGAAGAGCCAATCGCCGATTTTGAGGATTATCTACAATGAGGCTATTGTTGGACACCCATACGTTTATTTGGTTTATTATCAATAGCCCTCAACTGAATTTGACGGTAAAGCAGTTAATTGAGGATGAAAAGAATGAAAAGTTAGTCAGTATAGCAAGTATTTGGGAGATTGCGATTAAGCAAAATACTGGTAAGCTGAGTTTCGGTCTACCTTTTCAGGAGTTTGTAGAGCAGCAGCTTAGTGTTAATAGCATAAGTCTGCAGAATATTAATTTAGACCATATTAATGTTATTGAGTCATTGCCGCTTCACCATCGCGATCCGTTTGACAGGTTGATTATTGCTCAGGGAATGGTGGAACATCTGCCGATTTTGAGTGCGGATTCTATCTTTGATGCTTACCCGATTCAGCGGTTTTGGTAAAGAGAGGAAGGAATGAAAAGAGTTTTAGCGGGTTTGTTGGGATTGGGTATTTGTCTATCGCCGTTGAGGGGGGTGGCAGGTGGTGTAGAAATTGATTTGCGGCCTTTGAGTGTGGGAAGTCAGGGGCGTGAGTTGTTGGCTCAAGGAATTGATAGTCGGAAAGCGGAAGCTAAGCGGCTTATGGATCAAGGGGATATGTATTATCAAGCCAGCCAATTTGAAGCCGCTATACAGCCTTGGGAACAGGCTCTTATAATCTATCAGCAAATCAAAGACCTTCAGGCAGAGGGAGCACTTCTCACCAATCTAGGTAATATTTACGGCCCATTAGGCTATTCTAAAAAAGCGATCGCTTACCATAAAAAAGCTTTGCTAATTCTACGGAAAATCAAAAGCCGTGAGGCAGAGGGAGCTACTCTCATCAACCTGGGTAATACTTACTACTCTCTTGGAGACTATAGAAAAGCGATTTTTTATCTTGAACAGGGGTTGCTCATTCTACAAACAATTAAAACCCGTTTGGGAGAGGGAACTGCACTTGGAATTCTGGGTAATACTTACAGCTTACTAGGAAATTATAAAAAAGCGATCGATTACCAGCAGAAGTATTTGACTATTGCAAAAGAAATAAAAGACCGTTTTCTAGAGGCAACTGCTCTCGGCAATTTGGGTTTTACTTACAACGAAGTAGGCGACTATGGAAAAGCAATCTTTTATCTTGAACAGGCGTTGGTTATTGCACGGATTATCAAATACCGCAACGGAGAGGCAAATCATCTGGGGAATCTAGCCGGTGCTTACATAGCTTTAGGCGACTATGGGAAAGGAATATTTTACTACAAAGAGGCATTAACCATATTTCAGGAAATCAAATACCGCAATGGAGAGGCAATTGCTCTAGGAAATTTGGGGAATGCTTATTCCTTACTAGGGGACTATAGAAAACAGATTGATTATAACAAGCAATATTTGACCATTGCACGGGAAATTAAAGACCGTCTTGGAGAAGCAAATGCCCTCGGTAATCTGGGTTATGCTTACGAGTCACTAGGAAATTATGAGAAAGGGATTGCATTCCATCAACAAGCTTTGGCTATTGCACGGGAAATCAAAGAGCGTAAGAGTGAAGGAAATGAGCTTAATAATTTAGGAAATGCTCTCCTCAAGTCTGGCAAACTATTAGAAGCAGAGCAAAGTCTACGTGAAGGAATTAAGGTGTGGGAATCCCTAAGAACAGGATTAGAAGATGCTGATAAAATATCAATTTTTGAAGGGCAAGCTAGAACTTACAAACTGTTGCAAAAAGTCTTGATTACACAGAATCGGTACACAGATGCTTTAGAAATTTCTGAACGCGGTAGAACAAGAGCCTTTGTCGAGTTACTAGCACAGCGCTTGAATGCCAATCAACCCTCATCAATCAGCATTCAACCACCCTCTATTGACTCAATTAAAACAACTGCGAAACAGCAAAATGCCACCATCGTTGAATATTCAATTATTTATGATACTTTTAAAATTCAAGACAGACTACAAGGCAAAGAATCAGAACTCTATATTTGGGTCATTCAGCCTAATGGTAATGTCACCTTTCGCGCCGTTGACCTCAAACCCTTGTGGCAAAGTCAAGAACCTGTAGAATCTCAAAACATTACCCCAATCAATCTATTTTGGCAACAAAACCTACAAACTTATAGCTATCCCATAATCATACTATTGTTGGTAATCGTTATGGGTAGCTTTACGACTCTAGCCTATTCAGCCGTTTATGCAGATAAAACCTCTAAAAAAAGTCAAGCTTTCCGCCCAAAACTCGCTCAAACTTTGCTAGGATTAGTCGCAACTAGCGGCACAATTAGCCTCATCTTCTTACTCATCCAAATGCAAAACCAGCAGAGCCTAGAGGTAGCCACTCGCTCCCCACAGCAACCCAAATCACCTCTCGCAAAACTGGTTTTCAGCGCTCAAGAATCCCTCGGAGTTCGCAATCGTGGTTTATTACAAATTACCAGCGGTCAAAGTAAAAAAACTATCAAAGAAAACTGGCAGCAACTCCATCAAATATTAATCCAACCCATTGCCGACTTACTGCCAACTGACCCCAACTCCCGCATCATTTTTATCCCGCAGAACGACTTATTTTTTGTTCCCTTTCCCGCCCTGATCGACGCTAATGGCAAATACTTAATCGAGAAACACACCATCCTCACCGCTCCCTCCATTCAAGTTTTATCATTGACTCACCAGCAACGGCAACGCCTGGGCGCATCTCGCTTAATTTCATCCATTACTAATCCGAATTTCCTAGTAGTCGGCAATCCCACTATGCCCAAAATTTCCCAATATCCGGGAGAACCGGCTATCCAATTAGATGATCTGCCAGGAGCAGAAAAAGAAGCCACAGAAATCGCTAATCTCCTCAAGACTAACGCGATTATTGGCAACCAAGCCACAAAAACTGCTATTGTTGAAAAGATGCCACAAGCGCGAATCATACATTTAGCAACGCACGGCTTACTCAATGACTTATATACTGGAGATATACCGGGTGCGATCGCTCTTGCTCCTAATAATCAAGGGGATGGTTTGCTGACTTCCAGGGAAATTTTGCAGATGAAACTCAATGCTGAATTAGTTGTTTTGAGTGCTTGCGATACAGGGAAAGGTAGAATTACTGGTGATGGTATTATCGGACTTTCTCGCGCTTTATTTACGGCCGGAGTTCCTAGTGCGATTGTATCTCTTTGGCCTATCAATGATGGTTCTACCGCCTTCCTGATGGCTAATTTCTATCAGAATTTGCAGCAGAATCCGAATAAAGCTCAGGCATTGCGGCAAGCGATGTTGGTGACAATGAAAAAATATCCAGATCCGAGAAGTTGGGCGGCTTTTACTTTAATGGGTGAAGCTGAGTAACAGGAAAGTCTGCTTTGAGGAAAAGTGCGATCGCTAAGAAGATATCGACCATAATAACTTCCTTGACCTAATTTTCACGATCGTGTTAGAGTTAGTTAACAGGAGTGATTCGGCTTTAAATCGAGGCTAACTTCCCTAGCACCAGTTGTGTTTTTGAGTGAGGACTTCAATATGACTACAGCAAAACCAACAAAAACAATAATCAACCCCAGAGAAATCAATAACCCAAGCAATATCGTCGCTGAAATTGCCCAAACTGAGCTAGAAAAACTCAACACACCTGACGCTACAATTACCTGGTATAACCCAGAAGACACAGAAAATCCCGAACAATCGATCAAATTTGATGAGCTTTCAGTAGAACTCCAACAAGCTATTCTGAACAAACTAGACCTTTGCCAACAAGGTAAATTTGTCTCCCTTGAAGAGTACAAAACTCAGAAACAAAAGAATAACAGTTAATAAAAAGGGAAGAGTTAAGTGTACGAAATATGGCTCTATCCAGTTGAACAAGTTCTCGAAAGTTTTGATAATGAGACAAGAGAAGAGATAATTTCTCAACTAGAAGAATGGTCACAAAGAGTAATTTTTGATAGACGAACGCAACCTCGCGGTTATTCAATTGCCCCTATAAAGACTTCAGAATACAGGGGTGTTCTTTGCTTAGTTGACCATATCCACAAAACCATTATTATTTTAGAATTTCTCCCCAGGGTTTAGTTTCTTAGAGAGATTTGGAGAAGCATTACAAAACAAATCGCCTGCAATACAGTAAAACTCCTTTTAGCTCATTAACAGATATCTTATTATTAGTTTGCAAAGAAATCAATGCTGACACAGTTATCCGACTCAATCTATAAAGTAAGACCAATTTACTCGTATGTTTTTCTAAAGTCAAGAGATAACTATAAGTGCTATGTTTTATTTTTTCATCAGGTATAGTCCCAGTAATAGATGATGGCTGGTGAATGATAGAGATTTGTTTAGTTAACGCAATAATATGTCCCTGTTTAGCATAGCGTCTACAAAAATCAAAATCTTCATAATATAAGAAGTAATCCTCATCAAATTGAGGACAATAATTAAAGTTTCTTAAGTTAATTATTAAACTACAACCCGTTACCCAGGTCATTTCTATATAAGGCAATACTTCTAATTCAGGTGACAAACAATCATCAGCAATAATTGTGCCCTTGTCCGCGAAAAATTGCCCATTCCCAAACCAAATTTTACCCGTAGGCTCGTAAACTACTGTCCCTAAAATTGAAACCTCTGGATAAGTCTCAAAGAACAGCGATGCTTGCTTAACAGAACTTTCCACCAAATAAGCATCAGGGTTAATTAGCCAGATAATAGCTTCTGAATTTTGATTAGAAATCCAGTTCAAACCTAAGTTACAGCCTTTCCCAAACCCTAAATTATCCCCAGCCTCAAGAATGAATATAAATTCAGACTTAAGGCTATGAATTGAGTCATCATCAGGAGAGTTATTAACGATAATAACTTGACAGTCAACATCCTGATTTAGTAGAATAGAACTAACTAACTTTTCTACAAGTGAAGTTGAATAATAATTGACAGTAACAAAGTAAATCACGTCAGTTCAATTAAACTATCATCACCAATCATAAACCGTAGAGCTTTAGGGCGTGCAGGGGCAGGGATTAGTTGAGCACGTTGTCCAATTACACTATCAACAATTCGCTCCTTAATACCAACAATTTTAGCTGATTGTAATATTACACTATGTTCCAGGTCAGCATCAATTAAAGTTGCGCGATCGGCAATACTACTGTAAGGGCCAATGAAAGAATTTTCTATGTGGCAGTTTTCGCCAATAACAACCGGGCCGCGAATGGTAGAATTAATTATCTGACTGCCTTTGCCAATTTGTACCCGTCCAATGATTTTAGTTGTAGCGTCTATTTCTACTTCTACTGCTGGAATTATACAGCTATCTAAGATGATTTGGTTAGCACTGAGCAAGTCATCTTTTTTCCCAGTATCTAACCACCAACCATCTAAATTGCAAGCTTCTACTCGCTTTCGTTCGTTGATAAGTTGTTGAATAGCATCTGTGATTTCTAGTTCCCCACGAGAAGAGGGTTGAATTTGCGAGATTGCATCATGTATAGTCTTAGAAAAAAAGTAAATCCCCACGAGTGCTAAATTAGATGGTGGCACTTTTGGTTTTTCTACTAACTCTAAAACGCGCCCCTGTGCATCCACTGTAGCGACACCAAAAGCACTAGGATTGGTTACAGGTCGCAGTAAAATTAAAGCATCAAGATTGTTATTTTTAAAAGTCTGCAAAAACGGGTCAAGCTGACTTTGAATCAAGTTATCTCCCAGATACATAATAAAGGGAGAATCGCCTAAAAATGGCTGAGCAACTTTAACAGCATGAGCGAGCCCAGCAGGTGTTTCTTGGAGAATATAGGTAATTTTAGCACCGAAGCGATCGCCATTTCCAGTTTTAGCCTTCACCTCTTCCCCAGTCTCAGGACTAATAATAATCCCAATGTCTGTAATTCCAGCCGCGACAATTCCCTCAATTCCGTACCAAAGTATCGGCTTATTTGCCACTGGTACGAGTTGTTTTGCACCCGTGTAAGTTAGGGGACGGAGGCGTGTACCTTTACCGCCAGAGAGGATTAATGCTTTCATATTTTCCCGGTATATAGTATCAGTTTGAGTGCGTGACGCTGATCGGGTTAACAGGTTCCCCAAGTTCATATTTTCCCACAGTTCAGGACAAAATATCACTTAACTTTAGCCAAAATTACCGTCCAAGGTAAAGGGGACTTTACTTTAATAATCTCAAATTTGGTTTGCACTAATTTTATAAATCCTCTTTTTGACCAGTGTTGAATGTGCCCTGGACTATTGCCAAATTGAGCAAAATGAGCTCCCCGAATAAAGTTTAATGTTCTAAATATCGGCTCTCGCGGCACACTCAAAAGGCAGTAAGGTGAAGCAACGTTGTATAATTTTTCCAGTCCTAAAATTGGCTCGTCTAAATGTTCTAATACTTCGCAGCAAACAACAATATCCGAGCGATCTGTTTCAGATTTTAATTCATAGATATTCTTATTTTCAAAGGATACGCGGGGAGAGGAAATAGCATCTTTGGCAATATTCAAAATCGTATGAGATATATCAGTACAGTGGATTTTAGCATCAGTGCTGTCAACTAGAACTTTAGTAATATGACCTTCTCCACATCCGACTTCTAAAATAGTTTTAGGATTAATTTCTTTGACGATTTCAGCAATTACGTCAGCAAAATTCTTCAATAATAATTGACCAATCGGATTTCGCATCTGATATTTATTCGATCCTGTTCCGACGACAATACCATTTTCAATCACAGGACTTTTCTGCCTTTGCTTAATCATTAAATACCTCCCTTTTTCGTAACGCCGCCCTCTGGGCGGTTTAATTAATTACCGCCCAGAGGGCGGCGTTACACTAATTTTAACAATTTTCGTCAAGAACTTCAGCAATTTGCTTGTCTACATAATCAGCATCTACATTGCGAGTGATTAACTCTGCTAAGATTCCCAAAGAGATCAACTGCACTGATAATATTGTACACAAAATCCCAAAAAATAGAAGGGGGCGAGTGCCGATCGGCCCTAAGTGCATACCACCTAAGTTAAGAAACCATACTATTATTAAGTAAGTCAGGGAGAGAAAACCTATTGAACCGAAAAATAATCCTAACCCTCCAAATAAATGACCTGGTTTATGTAAATAGTGAGTTGTCGCTAAAACAGTTAAAAGGTCAATAAATCCCCTTGCGTAACGTTCCCATCCATACTTTGATTGACCGTGTTTTCGGAAATGGTGTTCGACAACAACCTCGCCGATTTTAAAACCCAGATTGTTTGCTAAAACTGGAATATAGCGGTGCAATTCGCCGTACACTTTGATGGAATCTAAAACTTCTTTGCGATAAGCTTTGAATCCGCAATTTATATCATGCAATTGTACACCTGTCAGGATTGAAGTAACTGTATTAAACAGCTTCGATGGTAACGTTTTAGAAAGCGGGTCGTTTCGTTTTTTTCGCCAGCCGGAAACTAAATCGAAGCCCAATTCTAGATGCTGCAAAAAGTTAGGAATTTCTGCCGGATCGTCTTGCAGATCGGCATCTAGGGTAAAGATAACTTTACCCATTGATTTTCGGAAACCAGCGGAAAGAGCCGCAGATTTACCGAAATTACGCCGCAATTTAATCGCCTTAATTAAGCTAGGATATTGGTTAACTAAATTGCTGATTTCTATCCAAGAACGATCGCGACTACCATCATCTATAAAAATGATTTCGTAATTGTCAATTCTTTCTTGTAACATCACCTCACTAATTTTATCAAACAAGATTTTGAGGGTAGCTTCTTCATTGTGAACGGGAATCACGAAGCTGAGTTGTTTTGGTAAATTGTTATTGCTAATCAAGGTTAATTCTTCTGTAAAAATTGGGAATTACGCAATGCTATCCAACCTTCGCGGTTTTTAAATGAGGCATAAGCTGTCAACATTTTATCTACTGGTGATATCTCAATATATCCCCTCCAGGCCGAGAATTCGTAGGATTGCCCAAATATTTTAACTAAATCTGGACGGGGAAAACCTGACATGGCAAAACCTCTGATAACATTTTCTTGATTGAGAATAGCAATACATTTAACCTTATTTTCTGGATCTCCCACCCAACCTATTACTCTAGCTGCTTTAGGTGTAAATTTAGTCACTGTATCAAAATATCCCGGCACTCCATCTTTGGGTGGTGATAGTAAATTAGGATTAATTTTTTCATCTATTGCTGCGCAAAAGTTATGCTGTTTAACATCGCGATTAAAAGGAACTAAATTGTTAGCTTTCAAGGCATCAATTAACCCAATAAAAGCTGCTGGTTTGTTGCCTACCCGTTCTTTAATTAGGCTGACATCAGTTATTCCTAGCTGAAGTGACAGTGCTACCAATGGTTGATAAGTTGCTCTGTATGCGATCGCATCTGCCGTCTGCCCCCCAATTTGGTACATTGAAATAATAGCAAAGGCAACAACTGCTAGTAGCGGTATCAGGAAACGCCCTTGAATTTTAAAGGTTAATTGCCATTGCCGAAACCACAATATTGTTACTACAATTAAGCCGATCCAAAATAGTGCAGGCAGAGAAGCATAGCGTGAGGCGGTAGCCTGTTCTACACCAAATCCTGAACGGCTGACAGCGGCCATAAATGCAGTTGCGATCGCATAAGTTTGGATAGATAGCCAAGGCAGCCATTCTCGGCGATTAGGATTATTTTTTGACAACAGCCAATAAACTCCAAAACCTGTGGCAGCTATTAATCCTATTATCCCAACTATTAAGGAAATAGTAACTTTGTTGCTAAAAATACCACCTAGATAAACTGGAATATAGGTAATAGTATCGCCAAGACTGAGTTTAGCTAACGACGGGCTATTTGAGGGGGTTTTATAGGTTAAAAAGTAAGTACCAACAACTAAAATAGCGGCAGTAATATATGAGATAATAACTTTACGAGGCAACTTTACCAGCACTGGAAAAATACACAAAACAGGCCATAATGCTAGCGATGTGCTGTAACTCATAGAGCCTAATAGAGCAAAAACAATGCTAGCAATTAGCCATTTAATATATTTTGGTTTAGACATATCTCCGTCGTCTATTGCCATTACCCGCCAGGGATTAAAATCCTCGGCTAATAGCTGAATTCTTCTAAAGAAGGCTAAAGATTTAGATTGTTTTTCAGTCCTCTTTAGAGGACTTTTACTATGAGACAGGGATTTTAATCCCTGGGGGATATTGGGGACAGCGATAGATGCTATGTCCGCAATCTTTGTCATCGAAAAGATAGAAGCAATTACAAATAAATTAGCACCCATCCAGGCCACACCGCTAAACCCCCTCATCCAATTGTGAGCAGCAGCGGGAGTAAAATTAAAGATAGAAATGCAGAGTAGCAAGCAGATAAACATAAACCGCGATCGCCGTATACTTAAAGGTAGCATCGCGATTAATATGTGACACTGAATCCAAGCAAAAATCCAGGTAATTAACGATAAGCCAATATTAGACCCTTTGGTGACAACAATATTGAGAGCATAGATAACTGATGGAATTAGTAGAAAATGCTCGTTTGCCCGAAATATCCAGTTGAAAGGATTAGTAGAGAAGCCATCAACTGTATAAAAATTCCAGGTAATCCACCAATAGTCAAAATTAGATAGCTCTCCTGACTGGGATGTCAAGTACAAAATATAAGCCGCTGGTATCAGGATAGCGATAATTGCTGGGGCAATCAAAACAAACTGTGACTTCTGTTTCATTTCGCCTCTCTTGCTAACATTTTTCTGAGTCCTTCCCGCCAGTGAGGGGGATGATTACCCAAAACTGCTGATATCTTTGCAGACGAAAGAACAGAATAAGCGGGGCGTTTTGCGGGTGTAGGATATTCAGGAGTGGCAATAGGAATTACACGCTGTACTTTGAGGGGAAATCCTAGTTGTTTCGCTTCTTCAAAAATGGCGATCGCAAAATCATACCAACTAGCAACACCGCTGTTAGTGTAATGGTAAGTGCCAAAAATTTCAGGTTTAATGCAGGAAGTAATTTGAGATATGGCAGCCGCAAGATCGCCAGTCCAAGTCGGACTTCCTATCTGATCTGCTACCACCCGAATTTCTTCCCGATCCTTTCCTAATCTCAGCATGGTTTTGACAAAATTGCCTTTACCACCATTGCCATAAACCCAAGCTGTTCTAATAATAATATGTCTATCTGAAGCTTCCTGAATTGAAAATTCGCCAGCTAATTTAGACTTGCCATAAACACCCAATGGATTAGTAGAATCTGTTTCGCAATAAGGATAACCTTGGCTACCACTAAATACATAATCTGTAGAAATGTGAATTAATGTCGCTCCTAATTTTTCACATTCTTCTGCTAGAATACCAGGCGCAATTCCATTAACAGCATTTGCCAGTTCCGGTTCACTTTCCGCTTTATCCACAGCAGTATAAGCAGCACAATTGATGACTAAATCTGGTTTGATTTCCCCCATTAACTGACGAATGCTGTCTGGTTGGGATAAGTCTAAGAGAGTGCGATCGCCAGCAATAACCTCTCCTACCGATAATAGAATTGGTTCCAATTCTTGAGCGAGTTGTCCGCCGCTACCTGTAAGTAAAATTTTCATCATGAGAAAACTTCCGCTGTTTTCAAAGTTTGTCCTGCTCGATCTTTTGCCGACAATATAGGTTTCCCATCTGCTAGCGGCCATGCGATCGCTAAATCGGGGTCATTCCACAGAATACACCTTTCGTGTTCAGGTGCATAGTATTCAGTAGTTTTATATAGCACCTCCGCCACCTCCGAGACAACTAAAAAACCGTGAGCAAACCCCGCCGGAACCCACAATTGCCGCTTATTTTCAGCACTTAGCAAATAACCAACCCATTGCCCAAAAGTGGGGGAGTTTTTTCTAATATCCACCGCCACATCAAATATTTCTCCCATTCCTACTCTTACTAATTTACCTTGAGGTTGCTGCATTTGATAATGGAGGCCTCGCAGGACATTTTTAGCTGATTTGGAGTGATTGTCTTGCACAAAGTCGGTTTTAACCCCCGTCTTTTCGGCAAATGTGCGATGGTTGAAACTTTCAAAAAAGAACCCGCGATCGTCACCAAAAACACGAGGTTCAATTATTAAGACTTCTGAAATTTCAGTAAATACAATGTTCATGGTTCTAGAAAAAGTGGTAAGCTGAGTAGCAATCCTAATAGTATCAGGGTTTAGACCTTTTTGATGCAGCAACACTGCCTGTTTAGGTGGCGGCAAGTCACGATAACGGAGTTACCAAAATTATTTTACTATGAAACCAGACGAATATCTAAAAAAGTTGTATGCCAATCGCTTTGATGCCAAACAGATGCGCTCAAAAGTGACGCTTTGGAAAATTTTAATTGACGATTTCTTACAAAAATATGTTTCCCCCGAATCAAGTGTTTTAGATATTGGTGGTGGCTACTGCGAATTTATCAACCAAATTCAGGCAAAAGAAAAATACTTAATTGACCTCAATCCTGATTCTAAATTATTTGCGAATCCTGATGTTAATGTACTTAACTTGGATATTTTAAGTTTGAATGAGCAAAAATTACTCACTTGCCAATTTGACATAATTTTTATTTCCAACTTTTTTGAACATCTACGCAATAAAGAAGAACTAATTGAAATTCTAGCCTTTTGTTTAAACTCTCTTAAACCCCAAGGCTCTCTCTTAATCGTTCAACCCAATTTCAAATACTCCTTCAAAGAGTATTACGATTTTATCGACCATCAATTACCCATAACCCATCTATCACTTAAAGAAATTTTACAAACTGTAGGCTTTAAAATAGACTTAATTATACCAAGATTTTTACCTTTTTCCACAAAAGGTAGACCAGCCTCACCACTACTACTAAAATTTTACCTAAAAATGCCGTTACTTTGGCAATTTTTGGGAGGACAAATGTTTGTCAAAGCCTCCAAACCACATCTAGGTACGTAATTGGTGAAACAGGAGTAGGAAAATCCTCTACCCTCAACGCACTTTTTAATGCAGGTTTAGAGGTGAGTCATATCGAGGCTTGCACCCAAGAGGTGCGAGGAGTGGAAGTCTCATTAATAATTCTATAAACTCTTGCATGGTAGATTACTCCTATGTAGCTTTGCTGAGGCTTAAAGCAGCCACAACATAAATTTCAAAAGCGAAGCGATGTCAGATGAAATAATTTGCCCTTTTCTTGCTTGACTGCCTCATGTAGGATGAAAAGCGCTAATTTTACAGCCACAAGCTTCGCCCTACTGTTTCAGGCAAAACCCGCAGATAATGTTTTTCTGCATGGTCTGATGTTGCGATCGCAGACGTTGCATCTACATTAATAATTCTGGGGTGCGCGTCTTTTATCGGTTTTAGACCGCAGGGGCTTTTTAGATAAAGTTCTCCGATTTTGAAGTGTATGTTTAGCACTTCATCCTGGGAGTTGTAGACATTCACGAGTTTGCCTGCCAATATTGAAGCCCTGATTCCCCATTCTTTATTTCTGCGGACAGCACCACCTAAAAGAATTGTGTTGTTGATTATTTTTGGGGATTCCGAACAATATGCTAACCCATAGTATATAACGCGAACTCCTAGCGAGTAGCCGATTAGGGAGACGGATTTCTCAGGAATTTGTGAAATCAGTTCTATAAGCAGGTTTAGGCTCCTTTTTCCTCGCACAGACCAAAAACCTCAGCCACCCAATCAGAAACAGAGTTTTCGTAATACTCGATCGCCAGTTTCCCCGCAGCTTGGGTAGTAAACCAGTCCATGCCACCGCCGATCGCAGCCCCAATAACTGGAATTGCTTTTCCGAAAGATTTCTGAATGCTCTTTTCTACTGCTTTTCTACCTCCCACCTTCCAGAGTGCTTTGATCAGGTGCTTGGAAATTCCAGAGTAACTCTTCTGTAAGGGCTTGTCAATAGTTTCAATAACAAGTTTAAGCTCTTTAATTACTTAATGGTGTTGGCGGTTGCTATATAAACCGGATTTGGTATAAAAGAGGGCTAAAGCCCAACTACATACTTTTTTACCTTTCTTTTCCTTTTCCCTCTGCATCTCAGTGACGAAAGCGGTTCGCCTAATAAAATATCGAACTCAACACAGATTCATTAGCAAATATCCACTCATAAATATCCTGCAAAGCCGCTTTAGGTTCAATAGTCGGCTTCCATCCAGTTTTCTCAATCACTCTAGAAGAATCAGTAATAAAAATAGGGATATCCCCAGGTCGTTCTTCTAGCAAAGCATTAATCTCGATACATTCTCCCGTAATTTCTTGACATAACCTAGTAGTTTCCACCAAAGAAAGACTATTACTAAAACCGCCGCCCACATTAAAAACCTCTCCATCAAACTCAGCAAAATTTTCTAACTGATAATTAATTAGCCTCACTAAATCCTCAACGTGCAACAAATCTCTAACTTGCTTACCGCTACCACCAAAACCAATATAATTTAGCGATTTTTGGAAATAGTGAGCAGCCACCCATAACCCATAAACACCCTGATCGACTTTACCCATCTGCCAAGCTCCAGTTATTAGTCCACAACGGTTTATAATCGCTGGAATATTGTATGCTTCCCTGTATTCTTCTATTAGCAACTCCGAAGCTAGTTTAGTAGATCCGTACAGCGAACGATATCCTTTTAAAGGGAAATCTTCAGAAATACCTAGTTGAGAAATGCCTGGTAAAGTTTGCTCTGGTGCAATCGCAAACCTTGACGGTAATTCTAACAATTTTACAGATTTAAGAGCCGCAATTGGATAAACCCGACTCGTAGATAAAAACAACAAACCCGCACCCGTTTGTCTAGCCAACTCCAGAATATTAACAGTTCCTAGTAAATTAGTTTGGAGAACATATTTAGGTGAAGTAAAACCAGCCACCACAGAAGGCTCAGCAGCACAGTCTACAATACAATCTACTTTAAGAACAACTGGATCTAGATCCGCAGAAGAGCGAATATCTCCATAAACAAACTGGATATCAAAATGCTTCATCCTGGCAAGATTCAACTCCGAACCCCTGCGCCGCAGGTTATCCAAACAAATAATTTTCCACTGAGGATGAAGTTTTTTAAGTCCAATTGCCAAAGAACTACCGATGAAACCTGCACCTCCTAAAATCAAAATACTTTCAGGCATTAACTCTCAACTCACCCATTTGTTTATTCCGGTGATAATCGCCACGAGACAAGTGTTTTTCCAGCCAGACATACAGAACAATAAATAAATATCGGCTCCCCATCTCTTTAATTTTTAGCTTGGAAATCCCTGAAGTCCGATTATACCACCGCATCGGAATTACCGAGTAAGAGAAACCCCTAACAATTGCTTTCAATGGCAGTTCAACTGTCAGATTGAAATGATAGCTCAATATTGGTTGAACTCCAGCAATCGCTTCTCTACGGTAAATCTTAAAAGCATTAGTTACATCATTGTACGGCAAACCAAAAATGCTTTTAACAAACCAATTTGCCAAACGGTTAATCGCCAACTTATGAATCGGGTAGTCAACAACATAACCCCCCTTGATAAATCGGGAACCAAAGATGCAATCATAGCCTTCTAACAGTTTGTGATAACCCGCCACCAAGTCTTGAGCATCGTCTGAAGCATCCGCCATCATAATTGCTACAGCATCCCCTTCAAACTCATTCAAACCACGACGTACAGCAAAACCAAAACCATTTGGAGGTTGATTATTGATATACCTAACTGTTTGAAAAATCTCTGACAAATGTTGACAAATTTCAAGAGTTTTATCGGTACTATTGTCATTGATAATCAGAATTTCATGAGGTATTCGCTCTTGTAAGAGAGTGTCCGCGATCGCACTGACAGTGCCGCCCAAACTGCTCTCCTCGTTATGAGCTGGTATAATAACTGAAATTTTCACTCCTCCTCCACTGTGACTTTAACGCCACCATTCAACTTAACAAATTCCTTACCATCAGGATTATACACCCAAGCGCTGATTATTGTTTCGCCAACTGGGAGAGAATTAGCTGAAAAAGTGACTCCCCATCTCGCTTGCTTGTAGCGATTAGAGTTTAACGTCTTGGCAACGTCATCACTATCTAAGTTTACATAAGCACTGGCAAAAAAAGATTTTTTATTCCCGTAGGAAAGCAACGCGATTTTTGGTGATTCCAATTTGTCTGGCAAAATTGCCCACCCAGCAACCTGTAATGTATCGCTTTCTTTGACAATCAGTGACTTGTCTCTCGTCTGCGGATTATCAATATAACCGTAAATCTTACTAGGTTTATTCGTAAAAGTGATATCTTTCGCTAACTTTCTAAAACCTATTTTATCAAGAATTCCTGCCCCTTCCCTCACTAACTGCGTTTTTTCAGTCATTACCCATAAGCAGCTATCTGGTGAATTATCTAAAAAATTTGATGATTCTAGATAGTTGATTAACTCTAAGCAAGTTTTACTACCTTGTCTGTAAGAAAGTGCAGCTTGAGATTGCGCGATCGCTTGTTGTGAATTAAGAAATATTATACAGATTAAGATTCCCGCAAATCCTTTATATATAAATTGTGATGACCTTATTTTTACTATATGATTCTCTTTGTTAAACAGCAGCCATAACTGAATTATAGCAATCAATAAAAATATCGAAACTGTTGTATATCTTGACGATTCTATAGCATGATTAGCTCCAAATCTTGCCCTGCCAACCGTAATAAAAATAGCAGATAAAACTGAAAATAAACCTAGCGATAGCCAAGGCGCAGCATCGCGATCCTGATAGTAGTTTGCTGTCATAAAATTTTTGCTAAAATGAAAGACAAAAAATACAAAAAGTAAAAATACGATCAAGCCTACGAACCCAGAGATAACAGGTAAACGTACAATTGGAGAACCCAATAGATTAAAAAAATAGTTAACTGTAACTAAAGGTTTTTGCAACAGTAAAATAATGCTAAGCTGACGCTGGGGATGATAATCAATAAAATATAAAGTACAAGTTCCTATAAACAGTAGCATCCATACTAATAATCTTTTTCTGATCTGTGCAATACTTCCCTCAATAGCAACAACTGAAGGGATTACAGCCAACCAAGACAATAAACCTTGTGCCAGCGAGAAACTAGCGATTCCACAACATATAGCAGCAATAGCTAGTCTAACGTTAGGCAATAATTTATTTTCAATATTTAGCATGAAAATGGCAATAATTACACATAAATTAACTAAAAACCAGGCTAATTGAAATCCCCACAGCCAGTTTTCATGTTGAACTAAAGAAAAGACCCATAGGCAAGTTAAAATATTAGCTAAATGAAACAAGTTATCCCCTCGACCCTTAACTTGACTGGAGGATAACTTATAGATAAAAACAAAAGTTATGACCGACAAACAAATGCTCAAACAAATTTCATAATTAATATTCCAATTAGAAAGAAAAGCTAGAATTGTAATAATCATCTTTGGAAATACAATCCGGTGATTGCTATGTAAAGCCCAAAAATCTCCAAAAGTTGCATTGCCAACAGCTACTTTATCAAAAAGACTAACTAATCTCCACTGATCGTGGACAGGAAAATTGACGCTAAAACTAGCTACAAAGCCGATTAGTAAAGCAAGTGGAATCAGATAGAGAATTAATAAGGCAGTTTTTTTCATCAGTCTGCGATCGCACCCTTCGATCGTAACGCCGCCGTCCCGGCGGTAAAGAAACCGCCGTCCCGGCGGCGTTACGATTGTCTTCCTAATAGTCAAACTTGAAAAATTTACTTGACATTCTTGAAAGTATCAAGCTTGCCAGTAAACCTGTCAACAAACATCTGCAAAACACTCCGCTTGCCGATATTAATATTAGAACTAACAGACATTCCCGTCTGCAAGGCAACCTCAACTTGATTTTCCTTACCCTTGTTCAAAGTAAAATTTTGACTCTTCAACTTGATTGTAGTTTTGAAGGCATAGTATTTGCGAAGTTCAGTAGGAGGTTCGGCATCCTTACTAATCTTTGTAACTTCACCCTGTACCGTGCCAAACTCCATCGCCGGGAAAGCTTCAACATTAACCTCCACAGGTACGCAGTCGTAGCCTTTTAAGTCTAGTTTTTGTCTGTTTACTTCTTTTTCAGGGCAAACACAGGCTTTCCCTTTTTCACAATCAATCTTTTCACCATCTAATTCTTTACCGTTATATTTCTCCAACTTTTCCCGTTTCCGGCGCAAAGAATCTAATACCAAAGCTACATTGCTGTTTTCCAGATAAACTACCGCTTCAATCCCATTTTCATCAGGCAGAATTTTGAGCAGCTTCTCAGTTTGTTGGGCTTCATAATAAGCCTCCTTACATCTTTTCGGGCGAGGTTCCCCTGGCTTAAGCACAGAGTTAATCACGTATTGGCACACATCATCGTTCTTGAGTTCTAATTCAGCTTTCTCCTTCGATGAAGGCTTGAGATCGTAGATCACACCCGATATAGGAGCCTTCATCAATTGAGTATCGCGGGTTTGTTGAGCCTTTTCCAACTGAGCATTGACCTCAGACAGCTTTTTCTGGTTTTCTAGTTTTAATCTGCTGAGCTGAGAATCGCTACTTGCAATCTGTTTTTGGTTGTCAGCAATTCTGGTATAAAGCTCTTTAGCCCAGGCATCTTTAGTATTTTGTAACTGTTCCTGTGCACGGTTGATGGACTCTAAAATGCGTTCTTGTTCTCCCTTTTGGCGCTCTATATCTGCTTGAATTTTCTGGAAATCACCTTCGCGGGCATTGATTTCACCTCTGCGCGAATTGATTTCACCTCTGCGGGTGTTAATTTCACCTCTGCGGGAATTCATTTCACCTTCGCGCTGCTTAATTTGATCTTGCTGTCTGAGAACTTCACTTTCACTTTTTAATACTTCTTGATCTTGGCGTTCTTTTTGAAGCTCCGCGATCGCACCTTCTTGCACCAGTGGGGCAAGCCGATCGAGAATGTTTTTCTGTGACTTAAACACCTCTTGAGATTTCGTTAATTGTTCCTGAGCCAATCCTCTTTGCTGCTCGGCAGATTTTAATTGCTCCTGGGAGTAATTTAATTGCTGCTCGGTATTTTCTAATTGTTTCTGGGCATAATTTAATTGTTGATTGGCTATTAGTAATTGATCTCTAGCTGCTGTTTCAGCATCCACAGCCTGCTTCAATTGTTTTTCTAACTCTTGAACCTGTCCTTGGGCCGCTGCTACGCGAGATAGATATTCAGAGCGATAGTTAATATAAAGTCCTTGTTGACTTTGGTCAAAACTGCCGCCACCCCCTCTATTTAGGTACAACTCATCAATCAGAGCTTGCAAAACTTGATTTTGCGAAATTAAGCTCTGCCGATCCTTAATACTTGATTCCAGATTTGAGGGCAGAGGGCCTTGAATTCTGCCGCTGACAACATCTTCGTAAAATTTATTTTCTTTTTCTAGAGCCTCTTTAACTTTCTTGACAGAATCTAAATCAGCGCTGGGAGCAGTAGGGCTAAAGGTAAGTAAGGGTTGATTTTTTTCTACGCGATCGCCATCTTCTACGTGAAGTCTAACCACCGCTCCCGTTGTCGGTGCTTGAATATCTCTGGAGCCATCTTTTAGTTCCAACTGACCCACTGCTGGGACAGCTTGTTCAATTTTGGCAAGATAAGCCCAAACTAAAGCCGAAGTAGTCATGAGCATAATCATCCAGAGAAATAGGTGCGCCCAAAAGGCTGGCTTCTCTAGAATGACGGGTTGTTCGGAAAGTATTACCGATTTCATGGTTAGTTGTTAGTTGTTAGTTGGTAGTTGGTAGTTGTTAATTGTTAATTGTTAATTGTTCGTTGTTAAGGGGAATGGGGGTTAAATCCTTAACTCAAAACTGACTAACTCAAAACTCAAAACTGCTTAACTCAAAACCGCGTTGGCGTAGCTTAACCGCAGGATTTAACCTTGCGAGGAACGAAGCTTGCCGGTAGCAATCTATCAAAACTTTACTGAGCGGCTTCCTGTTGTTGGAACAGGCAATAGTAACGCCCTTTAAGAGCCATTAATTCATCGTGAGGGCCTTGCTCCACCACAGAGCCTTGATCCATCATAATAATCACGTCAGCATTTCTGACTGTGGTTAAACGGTGAGTAATAAAAAACACCGTTCGACCTTTAAAAGTTTCAGCTAAGTTATTGCAAACTTGGCGCTCAGAATGATAGTCAAGGGCACTCGTGGCTTCGTCCAAAATCAGTAGCTTCGGGTTTTGGAGTACAGTCCGCGCGATCGCAATCCGTTGTTTTTGACCCCCAGACAGCGAACCACCCCGCTCTCCCACCACCGTATTGTAACCAGAAGGCAGACCCATAATAAAATCGTGAGCCACTGCTGCTTTTGCAGCCCGGATCACCTCATCATCACTAGCATCAGGATTGCTCAAGGCGATATTTTCCCGCACAGTGGTGTTAAACAAGAGAGTATCTTGCAGCACCACCCCAATTTGACTGCGGAGCGAATACAATTCCACCTTAGACGTATCATAATCGTCAACAAAAACGCGACCAGTCAGCGGTGGGTAAAGGCGTTGCAACAACTTCATCAGCGTACTCTTCCCAGACCCAGAACCGCCTACAATCCCCACAAAACTACCAGCGGGGAATTGCAAATTCACATTTGCTAATTGTAGCGGGCCACTCTCACGAAACCGGAACGAAAGCTCCTCAAACTTAACAGAGCCAACAATGGATGGCATCCCAATATTACTGCGGTCTTCCTCACTCGTCTCCGTCGGGTGCTCCACCACATCTCGGAGCATATCAATAGACATCGTAACTTCTTGGAAACTCTGCCACACACTCACAAAACGCAGCAGCGCTCCAGTAACGTTGCCAGTAATAATTCGGAAAGCAATCAACTGACCTAAAGTCATCTCATTTTTCAACACTAAATGCGCTCCTACCCACAATTGAGCCAGGTTGCCCACCTGATTTAAAAAGCTACTAAATGTCCCCGCCGCCGTACCTGTGAGAATAGTTTTAAAACTTGCCGTAACGAATTTAGCATACCGACCCGACCACTCCCAGCGAGTTTTCAGTTCAATATTTTGAGCCTTAACCGTTTGAATCCCACTAATAACTTCTACTAGATAAGATTGAGCATCAGAAAAGCGAGCATTTCTCTGCTTAATCAGCCGTAGCACCATTGGGTTAATCAACACGATCATCAGAGCTAGTACAGGCACAACCCCCAAAGAAACAAAGGTTAACTGGGCGCTGTAGGAGAGCATCACGGCCATATAAACTACCGAGAAGATCGCATCCATGACTACAGTCAGGGCCGTCCCGGTCATAAATTCGCGGATGTGGCTGATCATCCCGAATTTATACACCAAATCTCCCACCCGCCGATTATCAAAATAGCCTTGGGGAAGCCGGAGTAAGTGGTCGATTACTTCCGCACTCAGTTTGACATCAATGCGGTTTGTGGTGTCTATAAACAAAAAGGTACGCAAACCATTAAGCAGCCCTTCAAACAGGGCAACTCCTAATAAAAACGCCCCTAAAACATCCAGGGTGTCAACACTGCGCTGTCCTAGTACCTTATCAATAATTATCTGGCTGATTAGAGGGTTTGCCAGACCGAATAGCTGTAAGAAAAACGAGGAAAGTAAAACCTCAAAAAAGACTGTTTTGTGTTCCGAAAGCGCGGGTACAAACCACCAGAAACTGAACTGTTCTTTCTGTTCAGCTTGGGCAGCCTGTAGCAGCAGCACTTCTCCGCCTTCACCCCAGATTTCCCTAAACTGTGCTATTCGCTTGCGAACAATCCCTTGCTCCGGCACTGCCATCACCAATTCTTGCTCGGTGATGCTGTAGATAATGGCAAAGCTGCCTTCCCATCTGATCATCAGCGGAGCTTTCAACCGATTGATGGCATCAGAGGGCACTTGGGCCAATTGAGGAACAATGCCCATGCTTTGGATAATGGCACCGCAGGCTTGCAAGGTAATTGAGCCGGTAGTTTTGTACTGATTTTCTACAGCTTTGCGGACTACCTCCCGGCGAAATCTGACCCCAAAATACTTGCTTAACATTTGGAAGCAGGCTAGGGGAGCGTCGATCGTTCCTTTTCCCCGGACAATTGGAAATTTTGATGGTACGGCAGGATCTGGAGTCTGGGGGGCTGCCAGTTCTGGGGCTGCGGGTACTGCGGAGATATCTAAGGGAGCTTTTAAGGCTGTCTGAGAGCCGTCAATGGCGATCGCTTGCTCTTGGGAAATTACGGCTTCCCGGAAGCCTACTAACCTCGCTCCTCTTGGGCCTTCCACTTTTAACGATCTATTGGTTCCGTCCAAGGACAGTCGGCTGCCGGTGGGAAAGTCCCCAATGACACCGCTGCTAACCAGCCAAATCCGGTCAGGGTCAAGTTGGTTGGCTAGTTCTTGGGTCTTTTTCTGACCGTTGGGTAAGTTGAGGACGATCGCATCGGCCCAAGATTGTTGGGTCAGTTCTTTCAGGTTCGATGTCCCGTCCGCTCGCCGCTGTAATTCCAAGCTCCACAGTTCAAAGACTTCGCTCAAGGAACAGCGATCGCCAAAGGCTTCTCTGAGTGCCGGCTCAGTTTGTACGAAGCTCAAGAAATCTTCTGCCGATAAAATTATGGCAATCACATCAGTGGAGGCGAGGGCCGTTTCACAGGGGACTCCCCGCAGCAACGAAGACCAGCCGAGAACTTCTTTGGGCCCCACCAAGCGCAAACTTACCAGGCGTTGCGATCGCTGGTCATAACCCAACTGGCGAGCCTGACCTTGAAAAATAATCGCCACCTGAGTCGGCATTCTTTCCCGTTCTAACAGGGGTTGCCCCGTTCGGTAGCCCAGGAGTTGACATTTCGACACTAAAGCTTGCAGGGATGCCTCCGAAAGTCGGTCGAACGGAGGTGTTTCTGCCAAAAAAGCTTGAATCTGGGACAGGGAAACTGCGGAAGAAGTCATGATGCTGAAGATACTGAGGATCGGAACGGCTGTAGCGGAGCAATTTGAGACAATTGCTCGGCGACCCAGGTTTCAAATAGTTCGTTGATTAAATGCCGACGCATTGAGTCGTCGAGCTGAGCTGGCATGAACTTATCTAATCGGATAATTACCATCCATTCTGCCAGAGCCCGGGGAGCCCACAGTTGGCCGGATTGACTAACTGACAAAAGCTTACTAATTGCTGGGTGCGGCTGTGAGAGAGATACTGGCCCCAATCTTCCCCCGGTCTGAGCTTCCGGGCCTTCGGAGTAGTCGCGGGCTACTTCCTCAAAGGTCTGTTCGCCTTCGGCGATGCGGAAGTAAAGCTCGTGGGCTAGTCCTGGATTTTTGGTGCGGATTAGGGAGTAGACTACGCGGTCTAGGTGGGTCTTGCGACCCAGAAAGTAGTTGTCTACTTTGCTGCTCCAAGTTTCCTGCTTAAATTTTTCTATAAGTACGGGTCGGATTGCCATCTGCACAAGTTCCTCTTCCGTTAGGTCTTGACTTTGCAGCCAAGCTGCTTTAGCTTCCGAGGATGTCAATTGGTGCTGCGCGTAGAATTGTTCGAGGGCTGCGCTGCGCTCTTCTTCCGTACAAGTAAAGGACGCGATCGCTTGGTCTTCGATCGTCCCCCGCAAAAATTGGGGCATCAATTGATACCGCTTCAACAGTGACGGGATATCCTGGGCTTGCAGCAATTTATCACCTATTTGAAAAAGTCCTGTCATTTTATAATCTCCAACTGAGGTTGCACTACCCTTTTAAATTTAGCTGTGGAAGTAAAAGAGCGACAGCCACCTCGATTTTCAGATGATAGCAGAACGCTAAGGGGGTGAGCGCTGTCGCTGTCAAATACCAGGGGGCGGGTTTGGCATCGGCATACGCTGCGGGTGGTGCTAGCTCAAATCAAGCAAGGCTTGATCTACTCGATCTATAGGGGCAATTCTATACTCACCTGTGACGCTCTGCCATCTGAGGGGTTCCCTCTACCAGGACGGGATCGAGTTTTGAGTTGACCTTTGGTAGTTGGCAGTTCAAGATTTTTCTGTCTTCTGCCTTCTGCCTTCTGCCTTCTGCCTCCTGTCTCCTGTCTCCTGCCTTACGAAGCAATCCCCCCACCTCCTTGCCTTAGCGATCGCCATAGTTGCTCAAATAGCGCTCCCATCTGAGCCGAGTAAGTGCGGCTGTCCAGAAATTTGGGGTTTTCTGCCATTTTTTGCTGGATGTGCTGCCTTACGCGATCGCGCAATTCTGGGTTGGTTCCCAATGCCACGCCTATATTGATATAAGAATTCTCCGTATTTGCTACTAATTCAGGAAGTTGCAATTCTCTCAATATTGCCCCAGATTGGCGCGATCGCGCTGTTTGTCCTTCTCTAACTACTGTCGGTACTCCCCCTAGTAATGGCTCTACCATTGATGCTGCGCCCGCGTAGGGGAATGAGTCTAAATAAACATCTGCCAGCTTCAAACATTCTCTGAAATCTGCCCGATTTGGCAGCACTTTGATTACAACAATTCGTTTTTTGTCAATACCTTTTTCCCAAAAAACTGATCGTATTTGGTTAAAGAAAGGAATTATCGGATAACTCTCGCCATCAGAGCGAAAAGGATGTAAAACCAGAATAGAATTCGGTACAGCCGCAATAATTTTAGCCCAGGTTTCCCTGATTTCAGGAATAATCTTAAACGCTCTAGCACCAGACATAAAAATGACAGTTTCCTCAGATGCTCCCCAACTCTTTTTAGTTGGGTGAACCGTAGCAATTTCAGATATTACAGGATAGCTAAAACAAATACCAGAGCTATTCAGAGCAATTAATTTTTCCCGATATTGTTCTGGGGCATCGACTACGGGCAAAGTCAAATTTCCCGCCAGAAAGTAGTCAATATTTCTGATGCCAGTAGTTGTAGCTGTTGGTATCGCCGCCGCCACTTGTAGCCGTGCCAATCGATGCAATGATAATAAAAAAGTAGGTTTACGAGCATCTGCCCAATTCGTCGCAATCAGCAGAATATCTAAATCATCCGAGCGAAGTGCTAGTACCTGACTTGGCAAAGATTCTGGTAGTTGAATCTGCTTATCTACCAAATTTTGACAGTAATCGGCCAGTTTACTATCCTGGACTTTTAAATTATACAATATAATTTCAAATTTAGTTTTATCTAAATATTCAAAAGCAGCAAGTGCGGCAAAAGTTTCTTTCCTAGAGCTAATTTCCTCCAGTAAAATGCCAACACGAATCTTGTTTCTGTCAGAGGGGATATCCCCAAATTCCCAGTCAATCTGACACCCCAAATTTCTGAGCGTAAATTCGACAATATTTGCTCTCTGAGTACAGATATGTCGAAGATTTTTATCGCTACAATACAAGGGAGTAAAATTGGCATTTTTGCTCACAAACAAAGCCAAATAACGCCAAACTTCAGCAGTGGAATCTTTAAAGATATTCTCATGGATGTAATCTATCAAAACCTGCATATAATCGGCATACTTTTCTGCATCTCCGTTTTTCTGAAAACAGGAAACAGCCTCAAATATAAAATTTAAAAAATCATTAAAAAACCACCTAGGAATTGCAGCATTTTTATAGGCAAATGGTAACTGATAAGCCTCACAGTAAAGCATAGCTGCTAAATACTGATTGATGTTATTACATACATCGTTACCTTTAGACAAAAGAGCAGATACTTTATCTACAAAACTCTGTTCTTCCTCAGTTAAAAATTCATTTCTAATACCGCTTTTCATTAACAGATTATGAGCTTTACCGATTTCGCCAGCATAAGTATTTTCCACGTTAGATGCTGGCAAATTTAGCCATTTTTGAGTGATTTGCTTACGGATTTGTCGAAGGCGAGAGAGAGTAGATTGATTAGTAGGAGATTTTTGATATTGTTCAACTAGCTTTGATAATTCAGATAAAGAAAACTGGGATTTTAAAGCTAATCTTTGTCTAATTTTATCTTTTGATTCTTGACTCAAAAAACTGTAATCATCACTCTGTAACATTTTCTCATAAAGTCTGCGGACATCCTTACTATTTTCTCCAGCCGCGAAGTTTTTCCAAGTTTGCTGTCCTGCATGAATCCGCAAAAAAGATAATTTTTCATCAACAAAACCAATTTTATAATTCCCCATAATTCTAAACCACATATCTAAATCTAGATATTGAGATAACTCACCATCAAATAACCCGATTTTGCGAAAAACATCAGCAGCAATCATCACCGTACTAGGTTCCCCAATTTTGTTAATTGGATTATTCATCCAATTAGGATCTGATAATAGCTCAATTCCCGGTTGAATTGGTTTTAAATTAGACCAACTCTTATGCAAATCTTTAATCGATTGAGAAGCACCCAGCAAAAGTGGATTGGATTTAGCATCGTCTCCAATAACAATACCGCGAGGGGAGAAAATCATGCCAATTTCTGCATCTTCTTGAGCCAAGGCTACCATTTTTGTAATACAGTCTGGCTCTAGCAAATCATCATGGAATAAAAATTTGATATATTTACCTTTCGCCTGAGAAATACAGAAATTCCAATTCTTAGCTAAGCCATAGTTGCGATGAAGAATAATCCGAAAATCAACGGCTGTTTTAGTTTGAAAAGACTGAGCAATTGCTACAGTTCTATCGCTCGAACCATCATCAGAAAGAATTACCTCTATGTTACTATAAGTCTGATTTAAAGCACTCTCTATCGCTTCAGCTATAAATGTTTCTCCATTGTAAGTAGGAATGCAAATACTAACTAGAGGCTGTGCTTGTTGTGGTTCTCCTTCCGAAGATTTTACCAGCTCAGCAAATTGTCGATCTGCACTTATTAACTGAGATTTTTTTTGCTCTATTGTCGGCTGAGACAATCTGGTAAAATTATTGGTAATATTGCCAATATATTCCAGCCGAGCTTTGATTTTATTGCCCATTGCCTGGGGACTAAGTAAAGACTTGATTTCCTCCGCACCTCTAGCTCCAATCTGCTTGGCTTCTTGATAGTTATTAAACACATATCGCATTAAATTAGCAGCGTGTTCAATGTCTGGACTTGCCCAAATATTTCCTTTCTTATAAGGCCCTAAATCTGCCTTGATTTCTTCCAATTTATATTTCACTAAAAAACTGTTACCTACATTCATAAACTCAGTATTAGATGAATAGGCAGTGGCAATTACTGGCTTTCCAAAAAACATAGCTTCAGCCATTGTCAAGCCAAAGCCTTCGCAGCGATGGAGGGATACATAGCAGTCACAATTGTAAAGCAGAGCGTTAACTTCATTTTTTGATAAATACCCGTCTATATGTTTAATAGATTGGCAATTTGCTATAGCAGATTTTAGTAGCTCTCGCTGCTCAGGAAAATATTCAGAGTTAGAAGATTTGATTATCAGTAACACATCTTCATTTGAATGAGCAAAAGCTTGTTTAAAGGCAGCAATCGTAGCCAAAGGATTTTTGCGTTCTATCCTGCTAAAAAAATCGAATAAAAACAGAAAAATAAATTTATTTTGTGGCAATCCTAGTGCTTCTCTGTCTAGAGAAGGCGTAACTAGAGAAATGCTAGGCATGATTTTAATAACTGGAATAGGGGATGCCATTGAGATTGCTTCCGCACAGTGATTGCTATAAGTCCAAATCTCCTGAAAGCCATTAAAAATTGAACTTAATTCTGGAGGAAATGTGGTGAGTTCCCATGCCCAAAACCCAATATTATATCGACGTTCGAGATAGTTATACCCAGCAGACTTAATAAACTTAGTCACTTCATCAGCATTTACTTGAATCAAGTTGACGGGGTAGGGATTATCTTGAGAAAAATCCTGATAGGTAGTATCTTGTTTTCTGTGAGGACTATTGGTAAAATTATTGAGGACGAAGGGGATGCCAGCAGCCTCAATTGCTCTAATATTGGCTCTAGCACCTTCTCCAACCCCAAATTCTCCATTAATATAGCCGCTGATGTTAATGCCAAAATTCAAGTTCATAGTTTTTGAGTTTGATAATAAGAAGGAAGAAGGAATGAGGAAGAAGGAATCAGGATTAAATTATTAGTGCTTGACAAATGTAGCAATCACCGTTGTATACTAACATCCAAATGCTAATTATGTCGTAACGCCGCCCTCTGGGCGGTAAAGAAACCGCCCAGAGGGCGGCGTTACGTAAAGCTTAGTAATCAGGAAATATTTTGGAACTGCTCCCTCTTATCAATCCCGATATCTTTAAACTGCTGCCACCGGATGCTAATATCGTCCTAGATGTTGGCTGCGGTACAGGAGCTTTAGGCGAACAATACAAGCGGATTAACCCCGATAGCTTATATATTGGCATTGAACGCAATCCAGAGAAAGCAAAAATAGCTTCAGAGCGACTGGATCGTGTCATAATTGGTGATGTAGAACAGCTAGATATCCAAAGCCTTGAAATTGCCGAGGACACAGTAAATTGTTTGGTTTACAACAATCTACTACCCTATTTAACAAACCCTTGGAAATTGCTTAGCCAGCACAGCACTTTACTAAATCCAGACGGGCAAATTTTAGCTACTATTCCCAATGTCCAACACTGGATAAAAATTGTCAATCTCCTGCAAGGACAGTGGGAAAATTCAGATAAAAAGATACAGCACTGGTTTACTATAGAAGCGATTAAAGCACTTTTTGCTCACGCAAAATTACAAGTTTATGAGCTGCAAGTACGGGGACAAAAAACTGAGAATTTTGTCCAGTTTCAGCAATTACTGACACCAATGGTTCAAGCTTTAGGCTTGGAAGCGGCAGACTTCGCTACCCAGACTGGTGCAGAATATTATATTGTGCGAGGGGGTAAGTCACAAACATCTCCCCGGCGAGTGCTGATTCAGACAGCGATTATGGCTCCAACGGGATGCGATCGCGTTAGAGTATTAGAGCCTGACAGATTTAGTGCTACAATTCCCGGAGTCCGCACTGCTTCTACAATTAAATCAGCACAATTAATTTTACCTCTGCCTGGAGAAGAAAAAGTATTTATTTGGCAGCGGACAATCATGTACTATCCAGCCTATATTCCTCCCCTAAAAGAACTTCTGCAAAATGATTATTTAATAGTGGCTGAAATTGATGATAATCCAATTAGACGTAAAGAATATGCAGATAATCAATACCTAAGTTACCGAGGTTGTCACTGCGTTCAAACTACTACGGAACCCCTAGCAGAATTTTTAAGGAAACTCAATCCCAATGTTGCCGTCTTTAACAATCAATTGGCATACTTGCCAAGTGAGCGCACCTATCCAGATAATAATTATATCACCATCTTTTTCGGCGCACTTAACCGAGAAAAAGATTGGCAACCCATCATCTCTGCGCTAAATCGAGTCTTGGTCGCTCACAAGCGCCGGATTCGAGTTAAAGTAATCCACGATCGCCATTTTTTTGATGCCTTGAAAATAGACAATAAAGAATTTGAGCCATTTTGCAGCTATGAGCGCTATCTAGAAATTATGCACTCTGGCGACATCGCTTTGCTTCCACTCCTTTCCAACCCAGTTAACGAGATGAAATCTGACCTCAAATTTGTTGAATGTGCGGGGAATGGAGTAGCAGTTTTAGCAAGTCCCACTGTTTACGAAAAATCTATCGCTGATGGCGAAACGGGCTTAATTTATCGCTCAGTTGCGGATTTTGAAGCGAAACTCAATTCGCTGATTGCTGACACCCAGATGCGGCGGAAAATAGCCGCTAATGCCTATAAATGGGTGCGGGAAAACCGTTTGCTGTCCCAGCATTATCGTCAGCGGCGAGACTGGTACTTACAAATGCGCGACGAAATGCCGCGCTTAAATGCAGAATTGCAAAGTCGCTTGCCAGAATTATTTACTAACTAAGATGCGAATTCTCTTCACGATTGCCCACTTTTTTAACCCTCACGGTGAAGGAAGGCACGCTTCCCAGCGAAATGACCCCCACCCACGTCTAAACGCTTTAACGGCCTGTTTGACGGCTTTGCAGGCACTCTATGGCAAGTCTCAGTCCATGATTCACATTGGTCAATGTGCCACAGTCCCAGTCAATGAATCCCAGACCCACGATATCGATATAGTTGTTTGTACGACCCAAGATTATCACCTAATTTCTCAACTCTCCCTTCCACCCAAATTATTTCTGCATAATGCTACAAGCGTTGAACCGCTGATGTTGGGATTTGAGTGTCAGGCAGTGATGCGTGCTTGCCTTGATAAATACGACTATTACTGTTATTTAGAAGATGATTTAATTCTACATGACCCTTGGCTATTCGTTAAATTAAACTGGTTTACTCACCATGCGGGTAATGGGAATTTACTTCAGCCTAACCGCTATGAAATATCTCCTCAAGGGTTAGTTCGCAAAGCCTATGTTGATGGCGATTTAATACCACAAGTAACTGCAAAATTTCAAAATGTGCAAGAGCAACCCCAGTTTGCTGGTTATGTTATGGAACAGCAGCTTATGTTCCATCGCGCTCTTAACCCCCATTCTGGATGCTATTTTTTGAATGCGGAGCAGATGGCTTATTGGACAAAGCAGCCATATTTTTTAGACGGTGACACGAGTTTTATTGGGCCATTAGAAAGTGCGGCAACTTTGGGGATTATGCGAAGCTTTAGAATTTACAAGCCTGCTCGTTCTAATGCGAATTTCCTAGAAATTCAGCATTTCGGTGCTAATTTTCTTAACTTAATTGGTAACAAAGTTAGCCATTCGCAGCCAGGATAAGAGTTCCGATGCTCTTTAAGAACTACCAACTACCAATTACCAACTACCAACTACCAATTACCAATTACCAACTACCAATTACCTAATTAAAGTGAATATACCTGACCATCAATCAACAACCGAGTAATTCCCTTTGCTTGTAAATAGGGAGCGGTTTTTTGTAGTAACTGGCCGTCAGGCACTTTGAAAACACGCTGGTTGCGCGTCGAAAAACGGCGTGCGACTCGGTGATTATCAAAAACAGGCAGAGTTTTCTCTCTAATTTCTTCTGGCGGAATCTGTCCGAGTTCGCCAAATGCTTTCAGAGGTCTAGTAATTAGTTCCGCAGCACGGTCAACTACCAAATAGCAGATTTTAGGAAGAGACGCTTCACTTAAGGGTAAAACTTGAAGTAAAGTTTTACTCCTAAGCTGGATAGAAATGCCGGGGTTCGAGCTCGCCATCCCCTCAAAATCGTCATCTTCCAAATCATCTGAGCCGAAATCATCTAAATCGTCATCTTCCTCATCCTCATCCTCGTCGAAATCAGTGAACTCTTCAGCTTCTAGGGGCCCTTCATCTCCGAGCATTTCCCCTAAATTTCTAGCCCCAGTACCATAATCATCATCCGCGAACTCTGCTGCATCCTCTTCTGGCAACTCAGAAGTATCCAAACGCCGAGGTATAATTTCTCGGATATCAATCGTCGCGCGGGTTTCAGGCGTAGCCATTGTGCGTTTACGGATCAGTTTTGAGTTTGGTATCGGGTCAGAGACTCCGAGATATCCAGACTCAGGCAGATTGCTATCTACTGGTTCGTCAACATCCCTTACTGTCGGCTGGGAAATACTGCTTTGGGAATGAGGCAAACGTTTTTGCTTTTGCTGGACTAGGGCATCATATTCTGCCTCTGACAAAGCGCTCTGGAGGATACGCCTGACTGTAGAACTGCTCACTCCGTAGCGCTTAGCCAGGGTAATAGTATTCTCCTCGGAATGTCTATACAGTCCGAGGATTTCGTGTTTGTCAGATTCGGAGAGTTTTGTAGGCGTCATGCCGAGTTTCCAAGCAAAGAGACGGGAGAGGGTGCAGCGTCGAGGCGCTGTATTTTAGATTTTAGATTTTAGTGTTTCAGGAGAAACCCATTGCTGGCGGCTAATCGCAAAATCCTGTCATCAAAAATCCCTAAGCCGAGCGCCGCCCGCGCCTACTCTGACGAGAACGGGTTGAGATGTCATGTTCTAAAACAGCTCCAACCCCAAATAGAATAGCGCTGAAAACAAAAAATACTTCCAGCAAGCTGCCACTTTGGTAATCACCCTCAGCCTGGGTATCGCGCCACTTGAAGTACATATCTGCAATGTAAAGGGAAAAAGTGGCAGCGGCAATCATTCGCCAAGACTGGGAAAAACGCCCACCCCAAAAGGCAAGGAGTAAGGCTGTAGCAATAATTAGCAGAAAAACATCGCCAACGATGTAAAACAAATTCACCCAATAGGCATAGGGAGTGAGTTGCACGTCAAGGGCCTTAACCCAAGCTGGTGCGTTTGATTCTTCGACTTGGGCTTCGGCTTCAGCTTCCGGGTCAGTGGCCGCAGCAGGTGTTGATGTTTGTGCCTTTGAGTTAGGTGAAGCTTGGAGTGCGGGAGCTTTTGCTGCTTTCAGGTCAGATGTGGCAACTGTTGCTACTTGGGGCGCAGGTGTAGAAGCGAAACCAAATTGTGACTTGAAAAAGTCAGGGGCCGCAACCCAGGAAGCTACAGCAATACCAATTATCGCAATTCCCCCTAACAGTCCCCACTGCCAAATTTCTAGATTCAACCGCTTGGAAGTAACAGCTAGAACCATGCCCCAAATCAGTACCACGTAGCTGCCTACATAAAAGACATCGGCTGGGGAAATATCGGGGTCGAGTCCAAAATATAACTCCCAAACGCCAAATACCACATTTGCTAGAAAGTAGAACAGCATCCCCAGACCAAGGCCTAGCCAGACGTTCCGTCCGCTGACCATTTGAGGGCTCTTCCAGTTTCTAAGACAGACTAAAGCTGCTCCCAGATAAGCCCCGCATTCAAAAATATAGGTGCCGAGGGAATACCACAGGGGTAGTCCCTCCTCCTTAGAGAGAGGGACGCTGAACAGCAGAAAGAACAACAGTGCCAATACAGCCCAAACAACTCCCAAAATCACGAGAGTCTGAGCTGAGAGGAAGGATGGAGAAGTAGATGACTTTTCTGAAGTGCTGCTCATAGGGGTTCAAGAGACATAATTAGCAATTGAATTGCAGAAAATGTAAGTGGGAGTGAAACTGTGTTAACAGTGGGGCTTTTTTATACAAGTCTGTCATCCAGCGTTGCATATTGGTGCCGCCTGCGGTGGAATTATCAAAGATTTTTTATTGTGTCCACAGTTTGGCAAGGGGGGATTGTTTCAGCCAAGCGATAAACTGGGAGCGATCGCCTGCTGGCATATCTTGCAAGATTTCACTGATTCCCTCGGCAAAGTTGGTATTGCCAAAATAGGATTTTCCTAACCTGTGGAGCTCTTGCAGTAAGGTATTAAGGTGCTGCTCTTGCCACGAAGGCATTTTGAGGCTGTTGAGCGGATCGACGGTTAGCAAGTTTTTGACCGCATCTGGGGAGTCTGCGTGCGGGAAGTTCCCCTGCTGAAATACCTTAGCGATATCTTTCTGAAACGATGCGGCTTGCCTAGCACCTAAAAGGTCTTCAACGTCGAAGTAAACAGCTTGGAGCAGCAGCAGACAAGCTTGTGCGAATAATGGAGCCTTGGCTTCGGAGCCGGCTGGTTCTTCACTGGCAAGCTGATCTAAACGGACTTTTCCCCAGACGCTATATCTATCCGGCTCTTCTAGCAAAACGCAGGCTTTGCCTCGATTGTCGGTTAGATCCCGCCACAAGGCTCTGGCTTCTTCTGCTTGTTTGCCGTTGAAGGCGCTGATTAGGCGAAAGGTCTGCCCCTGATAATTGAGAATTGGGATCTGCTGATCCCGTTTTGGATGTTGAAAGCTGGTGATTTCAACATCCTGTCGTTTCAGAATAAACATGACACTGCGATTTGACTCCTGTCATGGCCGGGGGTACTTTGCAAGTCATTGTACTCGCGCATCGCGTGAGTTGCTACCTGCGGACGACTGGTGGGTGGGTTTTGCTGAGTTGCGATCGCCCATCTAGGCTGAGCCGCTCAGATAAATCCCGTTAACTAACACCCTATCTTAATCTATGCTTGAATGATCTAGTCTGCTCTGTAAATTTGCAGCTAACCTCTCTGAGTCTATTTTTCCTCTGTACCCATTTTTTCTCAATTAGTGGTTTGACTCTGACGCAAGTTAAGATATAATTGAGTTATGTGCCTAGATTGGTTAGCTCAAGAATGTTGGGTGCGTAACTCAGTTGGATAGAGTAGCGGATTTCTAATCCGCCTGCCGCAGGTTCGAGCCCTGCCGTACCCGTTTTAATTTAATCTGAACCCTCGATACTTGCCTAGGCTAGACTAGCTGAGCAGTTTGAGGGTTCAGATTTTGTGCAGCACACCAAAAATAGGGGAGATATCCCTGCAACAAAGGCGATTTAAAAAATAAAAGGAATTTGAGCTGGGAAAAGAATTAAGAATTGGGATAGATGAATCCCCCAGAAGGATGAAGCGAATATCTCAGGATAATGATATTTATGCTAAGGATTCTATGTATACCAATATACATTTAATCATATTTTAATAACAGCATTCATAAATCGCATTAATTGTATGTAGTTAGTGCATAATTTGGCTTGAATTAAATTAGATAATAGAGTTAAGATATAAATTACTTATAAGCAACGGTCATCAGTCTGTTCAACAGGAAATTCTAATGAATACTCAAGTACGCAAGGAATCGAAGACTCCGCTTCCTGACGAAGCTCAAAGCAATAGTATTAATAGTTCTGACTTTGATAATTGGGCAAAAGCAGTCAAACGTCAGATGATTGCAGCACTCTCCAAAAAAGGTGCGATCGAACGTCCCTAAAGTTACCCTCTTTAATTGCTAGGCGGTTGAAACCGCTACTATACAAACTTTTGTCCGCCTAATTGGACTAAAGAATAAAGAGGGTATTAAAGTTGGATTCGGTCTCACTCTTTAGGAACAAACTTAAGCGCCGCTGAATTCATGCAATATCGTAGTCCAGTCGGTTTGGGGCCGTCATTAAATACATGGCCCAGATGAGCGTCACAGGCAGCGCACAGCACCTCTGTGCGGCGCATAAACAAACGGTAATCTGATTAGTGGTGGGTGATTGACTCTGACATTAATATTAGCCGCAGTGGGTCAATTAGAATATCTCAATGTAACCAAAGAACTCGCCTAGCCAGATTTCCTCTCAACGGCCGCCAATAAACGCAGCATACCATCGCGAAGTTGAAAAGCCTTTACCGTTGCTACCTCAATCTTTTGCTGACCATTTGGCATCGCCACCTCAATCTTAATCTTCGGGTCATTGTGCAGGCCTAACCGCTTCCAAAAACGCTTCACCTGAATAGAGGGAAAGGAACGCAGATCCAAGTCTAAAAACGGAGCCTGAACCAAACTTCTCCCATCAAAAAAACTTGTCACCTGCACTTGATACCAAACTTCTTGGGCTGCCAATTTTAGGCCTTGATTCGGTTCCGGTACTTGCCATTGTTCTGGATCTATACTATTAATTGGAAAAGCTGAACCAGTAATTTTACTCGTGTGACCCTCGAAACTTTCTAACTCAGAAACCGCATCACCCAGTCGATCGAGCAATCCCCGGATACGAGATTTAGTTTCGCCGTCAGTGTCAGGTAGTCGATCTAGCCAAGCAGCGGCCGATCGCTGACCTTCCTGAGCTGCTACAATTAAAGCCCCCCAAGCCTTTGCCCCTTCATCCTGTGAATTGACCTTCAGCGCCGCATCTACGCGATTCCAGAGGCGATTGCCATCATTTTTCAGCATCGCGGCAATTTCAGAACTACTCCCCAAATCCGCCTCAAATACTTGCAAAGCTTCACTCCAACGACCATCAATTAAATCTGCGAGAACTTGCTGACTGGGAGAAGCCCAAGATGCGATCGCCTGAGACCGAGTAACATTAGCGTGAAACTTAATCAAATCTAGCTGCGCTTGCGCCTGCGGCGACCAACCCCCCTGCGCCTTAGTCTTCAAAGCCCGCATCATTCCCAAAGCCGGCGACCACAAGCCACTTCTAGCCAACCGCAGCGCAGCCTTGTAAGCAGGGTCTTTTAACGCCGGTTCTTCCAAAGAAATTGCCGTCAACTGAATCGGGTTAGGTACAAACTTCCGAGGCTGAACCTGATAAATAGTAAATTGCGGTTCTAAACCTATAGTTTGATCGATCGCCAATTCTGGTTGGCCACCCCCCGTTACCTGTTGCCAACTCGGAACCTTTCCCGCCGCACCAGTCCACTCCAATAGAGAGAGCAAATGAGTTTGGCTAGGATTATAATGAACCACCTGCCCGTAGGGAATTTTCTTATCTGCCCGCAATAGTTGACCGCTGAGGTTAAACCAAGCCCCCGAACTGGGAACCTTACCCTCAAAGAGTCTCAAAGTTGTTAGCGGTAAAGACTTATTTGAGCCTTGGCTGTCATTAGCATCAGTGTGAGAAGCAATTACAAAAGATTCCGCCGGGCCTTCGACATTCACAGAACTCGCTAGCCGATAATATTGCTCAGTTTCATCACCTTGATAGGCAATTTGCACTGGCTGATAAACCCGCAATTCGACAATCTGGCGACAAGGATTTTTACACACTATAGACGTAGTGGGCTTCCGTTCTACCATCACAGGTACTAGCAAGTCTGGAACCTCGCGTTCGCTAGATTTCTCCTTGGGAAGCAGTAGCATTTCTCCGGGTATTAGTCCCACTTGCCCCAAACTGGTTCGGATTTGGGAGAGAGTCTGAATCGATTTACCGCTAGCAAAGGGAAGACGCGACCATTCTGGCAAAAACTGATTGATCCAGATGCTTGCATTCGGATCGACAATTAACTGGTAACTCAGCCAAGCACCTCCTCCCATTGCACCCGCACCACCCCACAAAACGGTAAGGGCGACAAAATTGGTAACTGCCTTTTTCCAGAAGAACTTAGCGGTGGATTTTACCAGCTTTGGCCTGGATTTTTGAGGATTTTGGCGTTGCTTGTTGACCGCCTTCCGGGGAAGTTGCGCCTTTCCCTGAGCTATTTTGACGTTCTCAGGAGGTTTTCGCTTGCGATTTGCCGGCTCAATCTTGTTTTCCATCGGTGGCGGGGGAGGGGGAGAGGGGGCGAGGGGTAGGGCTGTTTTATTGTTTTTAAATCTTATAGTCCGCCAGGGGGTTTTAACCCCTGGCGGGTTCTAGGAGATTGAATCAGTTCTAGAGAAGATGGGGAGGAACTAAGCAATCTTTCAAAACTTGCTCATAGCGTTGACCTATTATTTCCCAGGTATATTCGGTTTCAATTAGCGATCGCGCATTTACTGACAACTCCTCCCGCAGTTGTCCATCTTCAAATAAGCAACTAATCGCCTCAACATACTCCTCAAGTTGGTTCCCTCGCAAGGCCCTTAAAGGCGATCCTTCGCCATCAACGGCTAGTCCTTCTAAACCGCGATCGCTAGCTACAACAGGGGTTCCCGCTGCCATCGCCTCTAAAGTTTTATTTTTAATTCCTAAGCCAATTCGCATCGGTACTGCACAAACTGTAGCTTGATGCAAATATTTTGCCATTGAAGGGACTTGACCCGTTACTGTAATTCCAGGTCGCGATCGCAATGCCAATACCTCCGCTACTGGTTTTGATCCCACTATAGTCAGGGTAGCGTCAGGATACCGCTGCTGCAAGGCTGGCAACACTTCTAAACTCAGAAAGCGTACTGCGTCAATATTTGCCAAATTATCCATTGCCCCGATAAATATTAATCTATGTCCCCCCGGATCTACTTGTCTGTAGGGAAATTTTGCTAAATCTACACCGTTAGGTATTACTTCAGTAGGAAAGTTCTGTAACTGTCGCCGATCTTCCTCTGTTGTCACCACAATGCGGGAGAATTTGGAACAGTAGCGTTTTTCGTAGCGAGCGAGTAAAGGTAGATTGAGGCGATCGCGCAACGGTTTCTCGGAAGTACCAGTTTCTAGAATTTGTCGGCAAGTACCGTAAACTGAACTGTGAATATTTACTACCGTCCGCAGCCGTTTGGCCCACTCAGGACGTACATAAATCTCATTAACGCTATGTTCGCAGGCGATCGCATCGCATTTACCGGCTTCCACAAATTCATCTACCCAATTTTGCATCGCTGGAGAGTAGATAGATAGTACATTGGGAGGCGTTCCTTCCCATAAAAACCGACCAAATCGCTGCACCTTTCCCTGCCATCCTAAACCAAGGGGTATCTGGGGACGAGGGAAAATAGCTAACTCTTGGACATACTGTCGTAGTTCCTCTATTTCTCTATCTGTCACGTCGTGCGATGACAGTGTTGCCAGAGTGATAGAATGTCGCTGACTCAAATATTTCAACAAATTAAAAGTTCTTACTTGAGTTCCCCCCCGCCCTGGCGGATAAGGAAACGTTGAGGAAAGCATTAAAATCTTCATATTGGTATGCAAAAAGTCAACAAAAAAATATTAGGACGTAGCCAGATATCCTTATTCTCTCCTAGATCCCTAAATCCTTCTTCCCCTAACCCCTAACCCTGAGCATCGTAGCCCCTAGTCCCTAGCTATAATGGACGATTCATCTATCAAAGCATTACTTGAAGACCTCAAAGACTCTAACGAAAGGGTTCGCGATCGCGCTACTACAGAACTGTGGCGCAGTTGGTTTGAGCAAAAGGGAGCCTACGGAATGGAAATGCTCAGGCGATCCCAGATTTTACTCGATGCAGGTGACTTTTCCCGTGCCTTAGATATCCTGATGAAACTAATATCAGATAGTCCTGATTTTGCCGAAGCTTGGAACAGACGGGCTGTACTCTATTACGCTCAAGGTGAGTATAAAAAATCTCTCACTGATTGTGAAGTAGTTCTCGAACTCAACCCGATTCATTTTGGGGCGCTGCACGGTCTTGGTTTATGCTACGCTGCCCTTGGAAATTATAGAAAGGCTATCCCTGCTTTTCGTCGCGCATTGGAAATTCAACCCTATTCCCTAGTCAACCAAAAATTAATTCTCGAATGTACCGCTCGACTTAATTAAAATTATACACTTCTAACATAACGCCGCTGATTCTATTCCCTTCTTCCCTGAGCATCGGAGCATCGGAGCATCGGAGCATCGTAGCTATATATCCCTAAAATTTTAAACTAAAACTTATCTGAACTCGTGGCTAAAATTAGTGTTTGTATTCCTACTTACAATCGCGTGCATTTACTATTAAGCGCCATTGAAAGCGTTTTAAAGCAGACTTATACAGACTTTGAGTTAATCATCTGTGACGATGGTTCAACTGACAGCACTCCGGTAATTATGTCTGAATTTAATACTCCTAATATTCGCTACATCCGCCATTCTCAAAATATTGGGAAAAGTAACAATATGCGCTCAGGTTTTGCCACAGCGAAAGGGGAATATTTTATCAAGTTTGATGATGACGATCGGCTGGTTCCAGAGTTTCTAGCGCGGACATCTGCTATCCTAGATAAAAGCTCGAATATTGATTTTGTGAGCACAGATCACTGGATAATTGATAGTCAGAATTGTCGCGATCGAATCGCAACTAAACTCAATTCAGAGCGATGGGGACGCAGTGAACTTTCTGCTGGAACGATCGATAATTTGCTAGAGGTAGTTTTTATTAAACAAAGCCTGCAAGTTGGCGCAACTTTATTTCGCCGTAGCGCTTTGCAAGAAGTTGGTTTTATGCGCCCCAACCTCCAAAACTGCGAAGATAATGATTTATTTGTCCGTCTTGCCATAGCGAGGAAAAAATGCTATTATTTATCTGAATTACTAATGGAATATCGTTTTCATTCAGAACAGCAAGGTATTAACCGAGCCATCCCTTATTTAAGGGATAAATTGAGTTATTTAACGAGCTATGAGTTTGATTCAGAAAAGCTGGAATTAATTAGACTTAAACGGATTGCAGAAACAGAATTAGTGCTAGGTTTGCGATTAATTGAGATTGGTGAAACCGAAAAAGGTCGGGAGATGATTTTGGCAGGAAAGTCTTTTTCAACGTCGAAAACATTGACTGGTTTAGCAATTTCATTTTTGCCGATGGAGTTACGGAAAAAAGTATTTAAAATTTTGCGGCAATTACGCAATTGAGACAAAATAATAATGCTAAGTAGTCGGACATAAATAAACGCAACCATGTCATTGCGAGCCCAGCGAAGCATAAGCCCTTCGGGCAGGCTACGCCAACGCAGGGGTTTGGGATTGCTAAGCCCTAACGGGCAGGCTACGCCAACGCTGGGCTCGCAATGACATTATTTATTTTTGTCCAACTACTTAAAAAATTTGGTACTTTGTGCGTAAGTCCTGTTAACGCTAACTTCTAGTGTGTCTCTCCTGTAACTTTTCCATTTCCTCCTGTACGCCTACTGCTATTTGCAAAGCCTCATTTAACAATCGCCCTTGCTCGCTCGCCCTATCGTTAATTTGCAACGCAGTCAAAGCTCGGAAATTAGTATCAAACATATCGGCATTACTAGCAACAAATTTTTTATTTTCCCTGAGAATCCTCTCTGTTTTTAAAGCTCTAATCAAATCTTCTCTAATCAGATGCAAAGCTTCAATAACTTGTTCTCGATTACGAATAGTCACTTTTTGATTGCCAGCTTCTTCTATATTATCGTTAATTTCAATAGCTTTAATGATAGCATTATATCTATCCACATCGTCAAAAAGATTAACAAGATGTTTATTTCTGCTACTCAACCAGATTTTAGAAACGTCATCAACTATTAAGGCGACAGCCGCAGCTAGATGCAGGACAATCAATAACAAATAGTATCTCGGAAATATTAGCAAAAGTAGCAAACAACTAATGGCAACTAAAGCAATAACAGCTAAAGTTTTCAACCCTTCAGTGACAAACTTACGGAGTGCAGGTGGTCTGTACGTGCGGTCTGTTCCTACACCACTTAGGCGCTTGAGTTCACCCTTAGTAATTTCTAATCCCTGGATATCAGGTCGCATAAATAATTTTAACTGTTAATTTTAGTTGCAGGTGCTGGCACTGGTATAGAATAATCTAACACCTTGCTTGTAACTTTATAATTAGCTACTATGCTTGATATCTAAGTTGCAGCTATAGGAACGCTACACTGGAACGACCAAGTTGACAACTCAGTTGCCTACAATACGCGATCGCCAACCCAGTTGCCCAATTCTCTTCAACTATGTCTCAACGCCCTATTTACCTAGACAATCACGCGACAACCCCTGTTGATGAACGGGTACTCGCTGCCATGCTTCCCTACTTCCGGGAACACTTCGGCAACCCCGCTAGCATCAATCATATCTATGGTTGGGAAGCTGAAGCGGCAGTCAAACAGTCCCGGCAAGCGATCGCAGATGCCATCAATGCCTCACCCGAAGAAATTGTCTTCACTTCCGGCGCAACCGAAGCGAACAATTTAGCCGTCAAAGGTATTGCCGAAGCTTATTGCAACAAAGGCAGACATATCATCACCGTAGCAACGGAACACAACGCCGTGCTCGATCCCTGCCATTATTTGGAAAAATTGGGATTTGAAATCACCTTTCTCCCCGTCCAAAGTGACGGACTGATCGACTTAGGCAATTTAGCAAGATGTATCCGAGCCGATACAATTTTAGTCTCGGTGATGGCTGCTAATAATGAAATTGGAGTAATCCAACCCATCGGAGAAATTGCGGCAATTTGTCGCGGTGCAGAGGTGTTTTTCCATACAGATGCAGCACAAGCGATCGGCAAAATTCCTCTGGATGTCCAGGCCTTAAAAATTGATTTAATGTCCTTGACAGCGCACAAAATTTATGGGCCAAAAGGCATCGGCGCTCTTTATGTTCGCCGTCGCAACCCCAGAGTTCAGCTTGCGGCGCAAATGCACGGTGGCGGACACGAACGGGGAATGCGTTCCGGTACACTTTACACACCACAAATTGTGGGATTTGCCAAAGCTGTAGAACTGGCAATTTCAGAAATGGACTCGGAAGTGGAACGGGTGACAAATTTGCGTCAACGGTTGTGGGACTATTTATCTCCTTTGGGCGACATTGTTATCAATGGTCATCCTATTCATCGCTTGCCGGGAAATCTTAATATCAGTGTAGATGGAGTTGATGGTCAAGCGCTGCTGCTAGGACTACAACCTGTTGTAGCTGTTTCTTCGGGTTCGGCTTGCACCTCTGCGAAGATAGCACCTTCTCATGTGCTCGAAGCGATCGGGCGATCGGAAAAGTTGGCTTATGCTTCGCTACGTTTTGGCATTGGTCGATATAGTACCGTAGAAGAAATTGATACGGTAGCTAAACACTGTGTAGCAACTATCAAATCTCTGAGAAAAGTAGCAGTTGCCGAAGTTTAGTTTTGCGATCGCTCAGATACGATTGGTGCTGAGTGATTAGTGGTTAGTAGTTAGTAGTTAACTAATGAAAGAAACATTTTAAATTGGTGGGGATTTTTAACAATGATAACCCCATCTTTTTTTGACCACAAACTGGACTTACGCAAAATATGTAACGCCGCCAACAAGCACGGTAAAGAAACCGCCAGGATGGCGGCGTTACATAAAGCGTGCGTAAGTCCTGACAAAACGTTTCAAAGCTGCACAGACAAAGCTTTCGAGGGGGTTTTCACCCCGTGATTCCTTCTTCCCTCTTCCCTCTTCCTTCTTCCTTCTTCCTTCTTCCTTCTTCCTTCTTCCTTCTTCTTATGACTCTTCCCAAAATTAAAAGCATATACACTGATGGTGCGTGTTCTGGCAACCCTGGCCCTGGTGGGTGGGGCGTAGTCATCTGCTTCGCTAACGACAATATTCAGGAACTCGGTGGTGCCGATCCTAAAGCTACAAATAACCGCATGGAGATGCAAGCTGCGATCGCAGCTTTGGAATGGTTCGCTAAATCGGGTCAAACTGAACCTGTCACCCTTTACACAGACAGCGAATATCTCAAAAACGGCATTACAAAATGGATTCAAGGATGGAAAAAAAAGGGTTGGAAAACCTCAACAGGTGCTCCCGTGATCAACCAAGACCTCTGGGAGTTACTTGACGAACTAAATTGTAGACAGATACAGTGGCAGCACGTCCGAGGTCACTCAGGCGATCGTTATAACGATCGCTGCGATGCGATCGCTCGTGCCTTCTCTCTCCGTCAAACCCCCACTCTACAACAATTCGAGCAAACCACTAGCGGAGAATCAACTAATTTCAAACCTCCATCCCCATCTTTATCTTTCAATACAATTGTTTCACAGGCAACGGACAAAATTGGTAACAAAACGATAGAATCCAATCTCGTAGCCCCTGACCTTCTCATCTCCAATTCTGCTATGATCGACTCCACTGCCGATTTCCTAGATAACTTGCCACGCGAGGTGAGGGTTGAGCAACTCCGCAACCTGATAGAAACCTTGCACATTGCTGATGAAGTTGCCACTAAAGGCTATTTAATCACAAGTTCTGAATTGGCTGACCTCATGGATGTTAATGCCAGTGCTGTTACCAGTCGAGGCGACAAGTGGGTTTGGCGTAACTGGGTGGTATCTAGGGCACGCCGCGAAGGCAACCAAATTCTTTGGTTACTAGAACGCATAGACCATGTTAACTCTAATGATTAGGTAATAGTTAACAGTTAACAGTTAACTGTTAGCTGTTAACAGTTAACTGTTAACTATTACCAAAGATTTGAATTTTGACTTCTGAATAATGTATTCTAGAGTGATTTTATAAAGGGGAATGGGGGAGTGAGATAGATGAACTTTGGACAGTGGCTGGGCTTAGTCGCTCTGATACTTTCTCTCTCTATTCTTTGGGAAATTAGGCAACTGTTGCTACTGCTATTTGTGGCAGTAGTCTTTGCTATTGCCCTGAACAGACTTGTCCGGTTATTGGGGCGAGTAGGAATCAAGAGAGGTGTCGCTTCACTGATATCATCAGTCGGTTTGCTAGCACTCATTGGGCTGTTTGGGGGACTTGTTGTACCTCCTTTTCTGAGTCAGTTTAAGCAATTAACCCAATTAGTACCTCAAGGGTTAATATTATTGGAGAATTTGATTAACCAGTTGTTTGTCTGGCTACCTACCGAGGCTCGTCAATATCTCCCCAGTGTTGGAGAGTTGGGCAATCAAGTTCAACCTCTGGTAAGTGGACTAGCTAACAACTTTTTTAGGCTGTTTTCTGGTTTTCTAAACCTTACAGGTGGTTCGCTATTTGTGATCGTAATTACTATCATGTTGCTGCTTAATCCTCAAGCTTATCGCCAGGGTTTTTTGCGGCTATTTCCCTCTTTTTACCGCCGTCGCGCTAATGAGATTTTCTCTCTTTGCGAAACTGATTTGGTGGCTTGGATTGTGGGTACGCTATTCAATATGTTAGTGATTGGGTCAGTTAGCGGGATTATCTTGCAGATTTTGGGGGTAAAATTGGTTCTAGCCAATGCTCTGCTGGCAGGATTTCTAGAGGCTGTACCTAATGTGGGGCCTGTTTTGAGTACGGTTGCACCGGCTGCGATCGCTCTCCTAGATTCTCCCTGGAAAGCTCTTGCAGTTGTAATTTCTTACTTTTTGATTCAGCAGTTAGAACAGTTTTTGCTAGTTCCTATAGTTATGGGTCAACAGGTTTCTTTGTTACCTGCGGTGACGCTGTTAGCTCAGATTTTCTTTGCATCTTTCTTTGGTTTTTTGGGTTTATTTCTCGCTCTCCCTTTGGTGATTATTGTCCGAATTTTGATCCGCGAAATATTGGTGAAAGATGTGCTGGATCGATGGGAAGGAAATGTAGACTGGGAGAGTAAGAAAAGTGGAGAGGAGGAGAGGGAGAAAGGGGGAGAGAGGGAGACTGGGAAACTGGGAGAAACTGAAGATTTTCCCCCAATTAGCAATTAGCAATTAGCAATTAGCAATTAGCAATTACCAATACTTCAATGCAACTTCGATCGCGCTATGAGTACGATAGCGGATCGGGCCTCTGCCTGATAAGCTTTTCCTGTAAAAGGTGGCGAGACTTCTGGAGGGGAAAAATCATCAGGACTTGCTAATGCAGTATCGACAATGCGATGCCAAGATTCCTCTCTTCCTAGGGGCGGCAATTCAAATGCTAGGGGTTCCCAGTAGGCATTGAGTATAATGTGCAGATTTTCCCCAGCTTTGGGATGTCGGAGAGTAAAAGCTAGAGCGTGAGAGTTAATACTCCAATCTGGCTGGCCTAAACGCACTCCGTGCCAAATAATATGGGGTTCTTGACTGCCAAAGGTAACAGTTAATATTTTTTCTTGGTGAAAAATCTCTAGGGAATGAGAAAACTGGATTAGCCCTTTGACAAAGCGCACTAAACCTGAGTGTTCTTCTACACCATTCCAGTTAAACCAACTCAATTCGTTGTCTTGACAGTAACCATTGTTGTTACCTTGCTGCGATCGCCGCACTTCGTCCCCCATCAGCAGCATTGGCGTACCTTGAGAAGTCAGGATAATCGTGAAGAAATTCTTGATCAGCCGTAAGCGCAAAGCTTCAATGGCAGGGTCGTCTGTTTCTCCTTCTAAACCGCAATTCCAGCTAAAATTATCATTAGCTCCATCGCGGCTATCTTCGTTATTTGCTTCGTTATGTTTTTCGTTGTAGGAAACTAGATCGTTGAGAGTAAAACCATCGTGGCAGGTGATAAAGTTAATGCTGCGGTTGGGTTCGCGGTCAACTTGGGGGTAGATGTCGGGACTGCCCATAATCCGGGCGGCTAGTCTGACTAAGGTTCCTGGAGTTCCTTTGACGAAACGTCGTACTTCGTCTCGGTAAGGGCCATTCCATTCGGCAAAGCGATCGCCGATAAAGGAACCTACTTGATAAAGTCCCGCTGCATCCCAAGCTTCTGCAATTACCTTGGCGTTTACCAAAATTGGGTTGGATTCGATCGCCCACAAAATCGGTGGATCTGTGAGAGGATGACCTGATTGGCTGCGAGAAAGTACTGAGGCTAAATCGAAGCGGAAGCCGTCTACGTGCATCTCGGAAACCCAGTATTCTAGGCTATCAATAATCATCCGCCCGACAATATCGTTATTACCTTTCAAGGTGTTGCCGCAACCGCTGTAGTTACTATATTTAGCTGGGTTTTCGCCCAGAATGTAATAAGCTGCATTCTCTAATCCCTTAAAGGAAAGTGTCGGCCCATCTTCGCTACCCTCAGCCGTGTGATTAAATACGACATCGAGGATGACTTCAATTCCGGCTTTGTGCAGGGCTTTAACCATATCGCGAAATTCGTCTACGGGCCCAAGGGGATCGCTGCGGTAACTGTAGGCCCGATGGGGAGCGAAAAATGCGATCGTACTATAACCCCAGTAATTCTTAAGTCCGGGCCGCACGTCTTGTTCGTCAAATTCGTGGACTGGTAGCAATTCGACTGCGGTTATACCTAATTCTTGCAGGTAGGGGATTTTTTCGATCAGTCCTGCATAAGTGCCGCGTTTTTCAGGGGCCACCCCAGAGTTAGGATTGCGCGTGAAGCCGCCGACGTGCAGTTCGTAAATTAGAGTCTGAGAATAGGGGCGGCGTTGGGGAATATCCCCTTCCCAGTCGTAGGTGTTCGGATCGACAACTACGCCTCTGAGGGCGGTTGAACAATTGTCTCCGGGAAGACAGGCTGCCGATCGGCTATAATTTTCCCATCCTACGACTGCCAGAGCATAGGGATCGAGGAGGACTTTTTCACCATCGAAGCGCAGTCCTCTTTCTGGGTCAAAGGGGCCGTAGGCGCGGTAAGCGTAAATTTGCCCTGCCCCAATACCGGGAATAAAGACGTGCCAGTAGTAGTGAGTTCTGTTTTCTTTGGGATCAAGTTTGATGACGCGATCGGGTTCGGGTGCGTCAGGGGCGTGGAACAGCAGCAGTTCTAAAGCTGTAGCGTTTTTGGAGTAAATGCAGAAGTTAACGCCTTCGGAGATGACTGTAGCGCCGAGGGGGAAACTTAAACCGGGTAAGATATCAGAATTCATAAGGTCTATTTCGGTAAATCCAGAAAGTATAGCAACCGCCAAGGCGGTTAGGGGTTAGGGGCGCTTAGGCTAGGGGCGCTTAGGCTAGGGGCTAGGGGAAGCGTGAAAGAAGGGGAAGAAGGGGAAGAAGGGAATAGAATCAGCGAGTTTCATGAACTCAGAACGTCTTAACTGCCAAGAAGGTTGCTATAAGATAGAAAATCAGATGATGATGGTGCTTGCCGATCGCTCAATTGTTCACTTGCCTCTAAGTCCGATAAAATTGTACAACACTCAGCAGCACACTCTACTGCGATCGCTACCCCTCTACCAAGCCCTAGCAATCTCAATATTAGGAATTAAATTTTATTGAAATAATACCAAATATATAATCCCTGTTCCTAAAAGCGTGACCGTAAGACTTAAAAGAATAACCCAGCGATCGCGTGGTTCATGGACATCTAAATCAATGTCGTGGCGGACGGCAAAATAGTGTTGAGTTGACATCAACACCGTCCCTAAAGCAACCAGAGCAAAAATTATACTTAACTTCCAGCCAACGCCAATACTGGGAACCAGAGGCGGATGAAAAGCTCGCAGACGAACAATCAGAACCGCAAACGCCATTAGTGCGATCGCAGTCCGCATCCAAGCTAAATAAGTGCGCTCGTTTGATAAGTGTTCCCGCACCCGCGACTCATTGTCCTGCCTTGATTTTACATTAACTTTTCTAGTTTTCAACCGCAACTGCATCAGTAATACTCCTAATTTTTATTAAAAATGATAATAAAGCCTAATTTTCCCCCAAGCATCAATTATATCACCTTATCCCTGATCCTCCCCTTGCAACTTTCGCTAGGATTAGATTGAAAATATCAGGACTTTTAACCCTTAATAGTTAGCAGTTAAACGTTAATGATTAATCGTTAAATGTTAGCCAAATGGCGAAGTATTGATTGGCTATTTGGCTAAAGTCAGCAAATGAGTAAATTTAGTATAGTATACTCAAGTTGGTTGTGTTATAGTAAAGACCCATTTGTTATTTAACTGCCATGACCAAAATTTTGGTAATTGAAGATGAACAACTAATCCGGGAAACCCTAGTGGAACTGCTGGAAGCCCATGATTTTCGAGTTAGTGCTGTTGAAAATGGTCGGATTGGCGTAAAAGTGGCGCTTTCCGAACTGCCAGATTTAATTTTGTGTGACGTGCAGATGCCGGATCTCGATGGTTACGAAGTGCTGCAATCCCTCCGCCAAAACGTAATCACATCGGCGATTCCATTTATTTTTCTCACTGCTCAAAGTGCCAAAGCTGAATTTCGTCGGGGGATGGAATTGGGAGCCGATGACTATCTCACTAAGCCATTTACTAAGCAAGAATTGCTCGGCGCAATCGCGTCAATTCTTTCAAAAAGGGAAGCTATTACTCAACCTCTTACCCAAGCACTCCAACAAGCCGAAGCAAGGCTAAATGATTTAGTTAATGAGTCGCTAATTACGAATACGATTTCTAGTGAAAAATTGGCTCTGGAAGTTGAAATTTGCCGCGCTTTAGCACAGAATGAATTTGAAGTTTACTATCAACCGCAGGTAGAACTTGCAACTGGTGAAATTATCAGTGCAGAGGCATTAATCCGCTGGAATCATCCCGAAAAAGGTAGGATATCGCCAGCAGAATTTATTCCCCTAGCAGAGGAGACAGGCTTAATTATCCAGATGGGAGAATGGGTATTGTTGACTGCTTGTACTCAAACTGCCTCGTGGATTAACTCTGGATTTATCAACTTTCGAGTATCAGTAAATCTTTCAGTCCGCCAACTCTCAGACCCCCAGCTTTTGCTCCGAATAGTTGAAATATTAAAGGTTACTGGTCTAGAACCAGGTAATTTAGAATTAGAGGTGACAGAAAGTGCAGTTATGGAGAATGTTTCTGTCGCTACTGCTACTTTAAATGAACTTAAATCTCTGGGAATCCGCATTGCCATTGATGATTTTGGAACTGGTTATGCTTCATTAGGTTATCTCAAACAATTTCCGTTTAATTGTTTGAAAATTGATAAATGCTTTGTGAGCAATGTTGGTAGCGATACTCATAATAAAGCAATTACAACAGCGGTGATTCAACTCGCTCATAATCTGGGTCTAACAGTGATTGCTGAAGGCGTAGAAACTGAAGCCGAATTAGATTTTTTAAGAGAGCAACAGTGTGATATGATACAAGGGTATTTGTTCAGCCCAGCCAAACCAGCGGCAGAATTTGAACTCTTTTTAATGACGGGTAAGCGATTGTCCTCTCCTTCTTTGATGTCTAGATCGAGTCGAGTTGTCAATTTGCTGCCGCAGTCCGAGAAAGAAAAATCCAATCAATTCTTGCCCTCAGATTTCAAATCTTCTGGGTTCATCTATAAATAATGTCAGCTTTTTGGGATGATTGATATACTCCCACGCTAAATTAGCTAAATTAGGAGTAAGGAATTGCGATCGCAAAGGGTTGGCGCTACTATTGGGAACGCAACTTGGTAAAATACGAGTATGCAAAAGATATTAGTAGTTGATGACGAACTTGACTCTCAAGCAGTGCTAGCAATTTATCTTGAAAGCCGAGGATATCAGGTTGAATGTGCCAGTTCAGGTGTCCAAGCCCTCTCTATTTTTGAAGGCAACCCTCCGGATCTAGTAATTTCAGATGTGATGATGCCGGAGATGGACGGGTTTGAATTTTGCCGTCGCTTGCGTTCAAGCCGTTTAGGTCAGTTAGTACCATTTATATTTTTATCAGGTCAAGGAGAGTTAGAATCCAAAGTTGAAGGTCATTCTATCGGCGGAGATGACTATTTGGTAAAGCCTTTTCAACCACAGGAATTGTTAGCGAAAGTAAAGGGGCAGTTGGAGCGAAGTCACCGTATTCATGCTGAGATTGTCCGGTTGCTCCAACACTCTACTTTTGAACAGGAAAAAATTCCAGCTCCAACTGTAACACGGAAGTCTAAACCTTTGCCGTTAACGCCAGCAGAGGAAAGAGTTTTTTGGGAAGTGATTCAAGGTTATACCAATAAACAAGTGAGCGATCGCCTTTTTATTAGTCCCCGCACTGTGCAAGCTCATCTTAGTAGCATCTTCAGTAAGCTAGAGTTAGAAAATCGCTCTCAGCTAGTTCGCTTTGCCTTGGAAGGAGGATTTAACACTCCCGGATCTAAAGATGGGGGGATTGTTAAGGACAACCTTTAGGGGTAGCATCATATGATTACCAATTATAGAAGAAGGGACTAGGGGCTACGATGCTCAGGACTAGGGAAAGAGGGGCTAGGGACTAGGGAAAGAGGGGGAAAGAGGGGGAGATGGGGAGCAATTAGCAATTAGCAATTAGCAATTAGCCATTAGCAATTAGCCATTAGCCATTACCAATTACCAATTACCAATTACCAATTACCAATTACCAATTCCTATTTTGCTGAATTAAATTTGAGGGAGGCGTTGATGCCAAGTAGTTGATTGCTCGTAAGCATAAGCCACCTCAAATAGACGGGATTCTTGCAATACTTTGCCAATCATTTGCATCCCTATTGGCATCCCATTTTCGTCAAAGCCGCAGGGCATACTCAATGCAGGTAAACCAGCCAGATTAACTGGAATAGTCATTAAATCCGACAAGTACATACTCAGGGGATCGTCAGTTTTTTCACCAGCTTTGAAAGCCGTAGTTGGTGCAGTAGGACATACTAAAATGTCAACTTGAGCAAAGGCTTTATCAAAGTCTTCTTTAATCAAAGTCCTAACTTTTTGAGCTTTGAGATAGTAAGCGTCATAGTAACCAGCCGAGAGAGCATAAGTGCCGATCATAATCCGTCGCTTGACTTCCGTACCGAAGCCTTCCGCGCGAGTTTTGGCATACATTTCTAATAGGTTATCGGGGTCGGAAGTTCGGAAACCATACTTTACACCGTCATATCTTGCTAAATTTGCCGAAGCTTCTGAGGGAGCAATGATGTAGTAGGTAGGTAAACCGTAGCGGAATCGGGGACAGGAAATAACTTGTATTTCTGCACCCAATTCTTGCATTTTTTCGATCGCCTTAGTAACAGCTTTTTCAACTACGGAGTCTAAACCTACGCCAAAGGTTTCTTTAATCACGCCAATTCTAATTTGACCTTTAGGGCGCAAATTAGGTCTAAGAGCCGTGAGGTAATCGGGGACAGGGACATTAAGACTGGTGGAGTCTTTGGAATCATAGCCTGCGATCGCACCTAGCATAATCGCTGCATCCTCCACTGTCCGGCCAAAGGGCCCAATTTGATCCAAGGAAGAAGCGTAAGCCACTAAACCATAGCGAGAAACTAACCCATAAGTCGGCTTCATCCCCACTACGCCGCAAAATGATGCCGGCTGGCGGATAGAACCTCCCGTGTCGGAACCCAAAGCTACCACGCATTCGCGGGCCGCTACCGCCGCCGCTGAACCGCCAGAAGAGCCGCCAGGTACTCGTTCCAAATCCCAAGGGTTCGCCGTGAGTTGATACGCCGAGGTTTCTGTGGAACTCCCCATCGCAAACTCGTCCATGTTGGTTTTACCCAAGCAAACTGCGCCGGCAGCCTCCAGTTTGGAGACGACTGTAGCATCGTAGGGTGGCACAAAGTCTTTCAATATCCGGGAGCCGCAAGTTGTGGGTATCCCTTGGGTACACATATTGTCTTTAACAGCGATCGGAATCCCCGCCAAGGGCCCAATATTTTCTCCTGCGGCGATTTGAGCGTCCACCTTGCGAGCTTGCTCTAAGGCTTTGTCTGCTGTGACGTGCAGGAAGCTTCGCAACTTCGGCTCTAGCTGGTGAACGCGATCTAATGCTTCTTGAGCAATTTCGACAGCAGAGCGTTCTTTATTAACCAGTTGTTGGTGCAACTCGCGGATGGATGCCATGCTTATTCCTTATATCTTTTCTAGTCTAGTTAAAGCTCCTTAGCCAATATAGCTGGCAATTGTACCAGCCTACACCTATCCTGTGGAGTTCCGATAATTTTCCCTCATCTCCCTTGGAAATGCTAAAGTTAAAAAAAAGGAAATAAGAAGCCTACCGTCTAACGGTACTCCGTTGACTGTCGGGTTTGTTCACGGAAGTATCCTCAAAGTACACAATACTTTACAAAGTACAATCGGGGATTGAATCTACAACTGTTGTAATTTAGCTTGTTGGCTAATGGGGTCGTGATGAATAGTTCAACTGGCAAGTTTTGGAAACAACCGACGATTTATCTGTTGCTGTTGGTGACGGGAGCCGGAGCAGCTCTGCTCGGCGATCGCTTAGTATTGTCGAAAATGCCTGTTTCTGCTCAGAACCGGATACAGCAGAAACTTGACCAACCGCAAGTCAAAATTCCTTCTGAGAATAGCAATTCTCAGGTTCAGATCGTCTCACAACTTCCCCTGCCGATCGCTCCTGGTGATGAGAATTTTATTGCGGCGGCGGTGCAGAAAGTAGGGCCAGCGGTGGTTCGGATTGACTCTTCTCGGCGGGTAGGATCGGCAGGAAGAGGGTTAGATGGACAATCTCCTGAAGATTTTTTTAGGGGAGAACAACCGCAAGGTAGAGGACGAGTAGAGCGGGGAACTGGTTCCGGTTTTGTCATCAGTGCTGATGGTCAGGTACTCACTAATGCTCACGTTGTAGATGGGGCAGATACAGTAAGTGTGACGCTCAAGGACGGTCGCACCTTTGAGGGGAAGGTTTTGGGGGAAGATCGGGTAACGGATGTGGCAGTGGTCAAGATTGAGGCGGATAAGCTACCAATTGTGAAGGTGGGAAACTCCGATCAATTGTTACCTGGGGAATGGGCGATCGCGATCGGTAATCCTTTGGGTTTAGATAACTCGGTAACTGCTGGGATCATCAGTGCTACAGGCCGCTCTAGTCGAGATGTTGGTGTCCCAGATAAGCGGATTGGATTTATTCAAACTGATGCAGCAATTAATCCAGGAAATTCTGGCGGCCCACTGTTGAATGCTGCTGGTGAAGTGATTGGCATGAACACGGCAATTATCAGCGGTGCTCAAGGATTGGGGTTTGCAATTCCTATTAATGAAGCACAGCAAATTGCTCAACAATTGATTACAACTGGTAAAGTTGAACACGCCTATTTAGGTATTGAGATGGCGACGCTGACACCGGAAATTCAGAAGTTAGTTAATAGCGATCCTAATAGCAGAATTCGTGTCAATGTTAGCGAGGGGATTTTAATTAACAGCGTTGTTCCTTCTTCTCCTGCTGCTATGGCTGGTTTCCGACCTGGAGATGTCATTCAGAAGATTAATAATCAGCCGATGCTCAAATCGGAATCGGTGCAAAAATTGGTTCAGAATACTAAGGTAGGTACACCTTTACAAGTGGAGGTAAGCCGCGATGGTAAGCTGATTAAGTTGGAAGTAAAACCGGGAAATCTCCCAGTTCAATCGGCGCGATGAAGAGGGGACTAGGGGCTAGGGGCTAGGGACTAGGGAAAGAGAGAGGAGAGAGAGGGATGAGGAGGATGGGTAATTAGCAATTAGCAATTAGCAATTCCCAATTCCCCATTACCCATTACCCATTACCCATTACCAATTCACATGAATTACCAGTAAATCATGGCTGAAATATTAGAAATTTCTCAATTGGGGAATCCCGTACTACGTCGTCAAGCTCAAACTATCGAGAACATTGAAGATGAACAGTTGCAAAAACTGATTGAGAACTTAATTCATACAGCACAAAGTGCTAATGGCGTGGGAATTGCTGCCCCTCAAGTTGCTCAATCTTACCGTTTATTTATCATCGCTTCACGTCCCACTCTTCGCTATCCACAAGCACCGATAATGGAACCTACAGCGATGATTAATCCTCAAATTATTGCCCGCTCAAATGAGGTAATAAAAGACTGGGAAGGTTGCTTAAGCATTCCAGGGATTCGCGGATTAGTACCTCGATCCCAGGCGATTGAGATTGAATATACCAGTCGTGATGGCAAACAGCATCGACAAGAATTAACCGATTTTGTCGCCCGAATTTTTCAACATGAATATGACCATTTAGACGGGATCGTATTTTTAGATCGAGTAGAAAATACGCAAGAATTAATGACCGAGGAAGAATATCAACAGCAAGTTGTCAAAAGTCTATAAAATTTGCTATAGTTGGTATTAGTAAAAGCTGTTGAATTTACTAAGGTAATACGGATGTCTATCAATTTAAGCAAAGGCGAGAGAATCAATCTTTCAAAAGAAGCACCAGGGTTAAAAAATGCTGGCATTGGTTTGGGATGGGACATCAATGCTACAGATACCGGTGCAGCGTTTGATTTGGATGCTTCTGTATTTATGCTGGGTGCAAATGCAAAACTTCCCAGTGAAAAATACTTCGTTTTTTACAACAATAAAGAATCGCCAAACGCTTCAGTACAACACTTAGGAGATAGTAGAACCGGAGAAGGTCAAGGAGATGATGAAACAGTTCTAATCGATCTATCTAAAGTAGATGCTTCTGTGGAAGAAATTGTTTTTGTTGTCACTATCCATGAAGCTGAAACCAGAAGACAAAACTTTGGTCAAGTCAGGAATGCTTTTATTCGGATTTACGACACGACCACTTCTACAGAAGTGACTAAGTACGATCTGGATGAGGATTTTTCTAGAGAAACTGCGATTGAATTTGGGCGGCTTTACAAGAAAGATGGTGAATGGAGATTTCAAGCAGTAGGACAAGGTTTTAATGCTGGTTTACAAAGTTTTGTAGACAAGTATGCCTAACACAAACTCTATCATACTAAGGTAAATAGATCGAGGGGAAATTCAAAATTAAGGTGAATATTCCTCTTGATTTTAGTAATAACAACGTAGGGTGGGTACTCGCTGCAAAAAAACTTGTAACTCGTAACCATAAATGGTTTCGGCGAGTACCCACCTTACAAGTTTTAAGGATACCGCCGGGACGGCGGCGTTACGAAAAGTGATACGTAATTCCGATAAGATTAAAGAGGATATCAACAAAATGGGAATTCAATTAAAGAAGGGCGAAAGATTTAATCTTTATCAAGAATATCCCAATTTAAAAAAGGTGGCGATTGCACTTGGTTGGCACATAGATACTAGCTTAAGTGTCTCTGGAACCACCGGGAAATATGATATTGATTCCTCTGTTTTTATGTTAGGAACTGATGGCAAAGTTCCTGATGAAAAATATTTTATATTTTACAATAATCTCCAATCATTGGATAATTCTCTCAAACACTCAGGAGACAATAGAACTGCTCAAGGTGAAGGAGATGAGGAGACAATTTATGTAGATTTAACCAAGGTAAATTTGGCTATTGAGGAAATGATTTTTGTTGTTACTATCCACGAAGGACAGGCAAAAAATCAAAACTTTAGTCAAATTAAAAATGCTTTTATTAGGTTTTATAATCCAGATACAAGACTGGAACTAGCGCGATATGATTTACAAGAGGCTTTTTCAGAAGAAACAGCCGTAGAGTTTGGAAGATTTTATAGAAAGGATGGAACATGGAGATTTCAGGCCGTAGGACAAGGTTATAAACAGGGATTACAAAGTTTTGTTGATAAGTATTATGTAGAGATTAAACAGCCAGAGAAAAAAGCACAACCTACGTTACCTAAATTGCCAACTCCTGAACATAGCAATAAAAATCAGAAAGCTATTATGCTAGAGAAAAAGCTGGAGGATAAAGCACCGCACATTTTTGATCTTGTTAAAAAAGTAGATATATCGCTGGCAAAAGCTAATTTAACAAATCACCAGGCTAAAGTCGCGCTTTGTCTTGATATTTCTATGTCGATGACTTCCCTCTACACTTCTGGGAAAATCCAGCGTTTAGCAGAGAAAATTCTGGCTTTGGGATGTCGATTTGATGACGATGGTTCTATTGATATATTTCTCTTTGGAGCCAATGCTCACAATGCTGGTGAAATGACAGTAGATAATTTCTCAAACTTTATTCACAATATACTAGATGAGTATCCTTTAGAAGGGTGGACTTATTATGGTAAAGTAATGAAGGTAATTAGAAATTTCTATTTCCCTGATGCTCATGGAGGCAGACGCAACTCAGCTATTGCCGCAGATCAACCTGTTTATGTTATGTTTGTCACAGATGGAGCTACTGCGGACGAACAGGATACTAAACAACAGTTAAAATGGTCGTCTTATGAGCCAATATTTTGGCAGTTTATGGCGATTGGGAAGTCACGTAGCGATGTCAAAAGTAAGGGGATTGGTGGTTGGTTTGCAAAGGCGATGACGAGCGATTTTAGTTTTTTAGAGCAACTTGATGAAATGACAGATCGCTACTTAGATAATGCCGATTTTTTTAGTATAGAAGATCCTGAAGCTATTGCTGATGAAGAATTATATGATTTGTTGACAACTGAATACCCAAATTGGGTAAAATCAGCGCGAAGGCAACATCTTTTACCATAAAGATAGCCTTTCAACGTAAATCCGTAAATCCAGGATAGTTTCAGGTTACAATCACCAAACCTCAGCATACGTAAACCTTAGAGACAGAGAACAATATGGCTATTAATTTGACCAAAGGACAAAGTATTATTCTCAGTAAAAGTGAATACGACTTGTCTAAAATGACGATGGGTTTAGGATGGGATATCGCCAAGTCGAAAGGTGGACTTTTTGGCGGCGGTGGTAAGGATTTTGACTTGGATTCTTATGCTCTTTTGTTGGGAGATAATGGCAAGTTAAAGAATTACAAGGAAGATGTCATTTATTACGGCCATTTGGAATCTAAAGATAAAAGCGTAGTTCATTTGGGTGATAATCTGACGGGCGCAGGGGAAGGAGATGACGAGCAGATAGTTGTGAGGCTTAGCTCTCTATCTGAACAATATCATCGAATAATTTTGGGTGTGAATATCTACCAGGCTAAAGAGCGAAAGCAACATTTTGGAATGGTAGAAAATGCTTTTGTCAGGGCCATAGATGCGGCGGGGAAAGAAATAGCTCGATATAGTTTATCGAGTGAGTCTTCTTTCGATGGCAAAATAACTATGTTGATTGGGGAAGTTTACCGAGATGGTGGAGAGTGGAAATTTAAGGCTTTAGGCAATCCTTTGGCTGATGATTTTAATGTTGTTGTTGGTTCATTTATGCGGTGAAAGTAAATAATAGTAGGTGAGTTTATTTCGTTGCGTGGGGGCGGGTCGATTGTCGGTATCTTAGGACACTCGCTCATGGCTGAAACCATTGATTCTATTTCCCTCTTCCCCTAGCCCCTAGCCCCTAGTCCCTAGCTATAATTAACATGGCTTACAGTAACTTTACCCTCAGCGATTTCATCAAACAATTTGGCTTAATCTTCAAAGACAAAAATGACTTATTTGCCAATATACCAGCAGTAGGATACAGCGAATATTTAGATTTTACCCTCAAATACAGCCTCCCCCTAGCCAGCGAAATCAATACCGAAAAAGCGCGTTCCGAAATGATTATTACCCCAATTTTACTTGAATTGAGGAGAATGCTAGACGATAAAATTAGCTTGTTCTCTGGTAAAGAATTTAACGTAGACTTAGAAAAAGGATTGAATGGGGCTTGTGATTTTTTAATCAGCCTTTCCGAGTCGCAGATTATAATTATGGCTCCTGTTATTGCCATTGTTGAAGCTAAGAAAGAAGACTTAATCGGCGGTTTGGGACAGTGTGCGGCTGAAATGTATGCAGCACAATTGTTTAATCAAAAAGAAGGTAATCAAATTAAAATAATTTATGGCGTGATGACATCGGGGACTGTCTGGAGATTTCTAAAGTTAGAAGGCAATGTTTTAGACATTGATGTGGTAGAGTATTATATCAAAGATGTAGGAAAAATTTTAGGGATTTTATCAAGTTTGCTCAAGAAAACAAGTTGATAGAGAATATATTAATAAAATAAGGTGCGTCATAACTAGCAAATTTTAAACAATATAGACGCACCTTATTACTAATTGACCTAAGAATCTTTAGCCGGCCGCATAGTGGGGAACATTACAACATCGCGAATACTTTGAGTATTAGTCAAAAGCATCACTAATCTATCTATACCTATCCCCACTCCCGCACAATTAGGCATTCCTAAAGACAATCCTTGAATAAAATCTTCATCCATCGGATGCGCCTCATCATCTCCAGCCTTTCTCTGTGCTAATTGTTCCTCAAAACGCTTTCTTTGTTCCTTTGGATCGTTCAATTCTGAGAAGCCATTGGAGTATTCAGTACCGTTAATAAATAACTCGAATCGTTCCACAAATCCCGGTTTGCTACGATGTCTTTTTGCTAGCGGACTCACTTCTACAGGAAAGTCCATAATGAAAGTAGGTTGAATTAGTTTAGGTACAACTAAGTTATCAAACACGGCATAAAGCAAGTAGCCCAAACTTTGCTTTTCTAGATTAGAGAGGTGCAATTCCAGTTTTTCGGCGGCTGCGATCGCATCCTCCAAATTCAAACTCTCAAAATCTAGACCTGTTTCATCTTTAACAGATGCTATCATGGTTTTGAGTTGCCAGTGCTTACCGCTGAAACCGGGATATTCCTCACTGTAATCAAATTTGCGTTCTAAACTAATCATTTTTCCCTGATTTTCAATTTCTTTGACATCTCCAAAAATAGAATTAGCTGCATAACAGATTACCTCTTCTACAACCTCTAAAATGTCAAAGTAATCAGCATAAGACAGGTAAGCTTCTAAAGATGTAAACTCAGGGTTGTGGGTACTGTCAACGCCTTCATTTCTAAAGATGCGCCCTACTTCAAATACCCGCTCAAATCCGCCAGCAACTGCTCTTTTCAGGAACAATTCAGTAGCAATTCGCAAGTAAAAATCTACATCTAAAGCATTGTGGTGAGTGATGAAGGGTCGAGCAGCACCACCGCCATAAATAGCTTGCAAAGTTGGTGTTTCAAGTTCATGAAAACCTGTATTCCAGAAGTAGGAACGAATGCTTTGAACGATACGGCTACGGAGAATAAAACGCTTGAAAGATTCTGGATTTCCTGCCAAATCCATCTCGCGGTGACGGCGGCAGATTTCTGGATCGTTAACTCCGTAATAAGCGTCAGGAAATGGGATTGTAGCTTTTGATAATACCTTTAATTCGCGCACCAAAATAGAAAGTTCACCGCGCGGAGTGCGGCAGCCAATTCCTTCAACTCCGACAAAATCTCCGACATCAAGTAATTTTTGAACCTGTTTAAAGCTCAAGCCAGATTCGCCAGTAACTATTTTTTTCTCGATTTTGAGTTGAATTTTGTCTGAAAAATCCTTCAAGTCAATGAAGCAAATGCTACCACTATCACGTTTGGATGTGATGCGGCCGCAAACTCGGAGGGAAATTTCTTCGGGGTCAGTTTCTCCATTTTGGAGTTCTTTTCCTGGCTGGCTAAATAATTCATGTACGTCTTTCGCTGTGTGCGATCGCGCATAAGACTCGCTAGGATAAGGCTCTATCCCTTGCGATCGCAACTCATCAATTTTTTGGCTACGGACTTCCGCTTCACTCAGACTCATTACTTGTGACTCTCTCAACTTGTGGAGACAGTATCATATCATAATATAAAAAATCTGGAACTAACAATATTAATAGTTTATTAGTTAAGACGGCTAATTACTGGACGCGATAGCTCTCACTACAATCCCATAAAAAAATAATAAAGATTTTTCAGAGTGATTGACAGTTATGCCAGTTGCTTATAAAATTAAAATATAAACTTTAAGATTTCATAATTCTTTCCCTTGAAGTCTCAAAAAAGCATTTGAACTTTACCGCTATATTACTTATCAACAAAGGACGAGGACTGAATAATGGCAGTTTCACTGACAAAAGGACAGCGTGTATCCCTCGATAAAATTTCACCCGGACTCTCAGAAGTATTTGTGGGACTGGGATGGGATGTTAAAGCTACAGACACTGGTTTCGACTTCGATCTAGACTCATCATTATTTCTCTTAGGTGCTAATGAAAAATTAATTTCTGACAACCACTTCATTTTTTATAATAACCTGATAAGTCCCGATGCTGACAAATCAATTCAGCACATGGGTGACAATCTCACGGGTGCAGGCGAGGGCGATGATGAAGTGATCAAAATTAAGCTCAAAAAAGTGCCTGGTGATGTCCAAAAAATAGTTATAGCCGTAACTATCCATGAAGCACAACAACGCCGTCAAAATTTTGGTCAAGTGCAAAATGCCTTCGTTCGGCTTGTCAATATCGAAACACAACAAGAAGCGGTTCGCTACGACCTTGTAGAAGATTATTCCATAGAAACAGCGCTGATTATGGCTGAACTTTATCGTAAAGATGGTGAGTGGCGACTCAACGCAGTCGGAGCCGGTTATCAAGGTGGTTTACAAGCACTACTCGACCGCTATAGCTAGGAGATAAAATCAATGGCAATTCAACTACAAAAAGGACAGCGCATCTCGCTTTCTAAAGAAGCACCAGGACTAACAAAACTAATGTGTGGATTAGGATGGGATGTTGTCAAACGTTCAGGGAGTGGTTTATTTGGAGCCTTCAGTAATACTCATGATTGTGACCTAGATGCTTCAGTAATTTGCTTAGATCAAAATGGTAAAGTAAATGATATGGTTAATATTGTTTACTTTGGGAATCTCTCTCACCGTTCGGGAGCAATTACGCATCTCGGCGATAATCTCACAGGTGCTGGAGATGGAGATGACGAGCAAATTCTTGTAGATTTATCTCGAATGCCATTAGAAATTGTGAAACTGGTTTTTACAGTTAACATTTACGATTGTATTGTTCGGAAACAAGACTTTGGGTTAGTTGACAATGCGTTTGTACGCCTGGTTAATACCTCCAATAATAAAGAACTCGCTAGATATAACCTATCGGGTTCTGAATACAAAGGTATGACTGGGATGATTATGGCTGAAATCTACAGACATAATAATGATTGGAAAATGGCCGCAATTGGTGACGGTGTTAAAGTTAATGGGTTAGGGGAACTTGTTGGCAAATATTCTTAGGCACTCCCTCGGGCTAGGGGCTACGATGCTCAGGGCTAGGGGAAGCGTGAAAGAAGGGAAAGAAGGGAATAGAATAAGCGAGTTTGGTGGAACTCAGAACGTCTTAACTGCCAAGAAGGTTGCTATAATAGATAATAAGCTAAATCTCCTCTACTGGTACTGGTTCCCAAACCTCCCCATATTTCTCCTTTAATTCGTGCCATGATTCAACTTGTCCAGGTTCATATTCCCCTGGTTTTCCCCACTGCAAAAATGCACTCAAAGCAGGTTCTTCTTTTTCATCTAAAAAGCGCACTGCATAAGTAGTAAAATTGCCCCGTTTTGCCTCACCAGTTTCAAATTTTACCCGCGTAATTTTGTCCATATTCAGGTGAAATTCAAAGCCTTCTGTGTGCATATTTGCATATTTACCTTTCGGTAACTCTGCGTAGAAAAGCTTTTGAATTTTACCCCGCGCTTCTAGTACAGCCGCACTACTTGTAACAATTAAACGCAGTGTGCCGAGTTTTTCGCATTCTTCCAGAAATTCTTTAAGATTAGACATGATTTTGTGAGTTGTTAAGTAACTAGACAAAAAAAACAAAAATTAAAGGTGTTGATTTCTTACAGGAAATACAACATACCAATTTTTGTCAAATACAGGCTCAGGTTCTGGGCAATTTAGATTTATAGCTCGCCATGTAGCAATAGAGGCTGCCGTTCTTACAGCATCTTCTGTAGTATCAGCTTCAAGTCCAATAACTTTAATAAGTTTAACATCGTATTTGTTGATTTCATCTAATTGCTTGATGTGTTTTAAAGTGTAGTTTGCACCTTCAATTGCTGCATTAATCCAGTCTTTATGTGTTTCTGCATTAACCTCACATTCATTCCTATTGATCTGATGACCTATGGCATTTATTACCAATTCTTTTTCAGAAAAAAGCATAGCTTCTACTACAACACGAGCGAAATAACCAATCCCATTTTTTACGCTTGACAATTTGTAGTCACTAATCATTTTTTTACCTCTCTGCACTAAAAATTATTGTAAAACAACGGAAATACATCTTTCTCAAAATAATGCTCTGCACCTGAGTTTGTCATTCTTATAACATACTGATAGTTGTGCGGGCGGCCTTGTCCGTAAAGAGAAGATTGTAGTTCTAGCCATTCATTCACTATTTCATCAGATATTGGAGGCCTTAAGTCTAATCTTCTTAATTTCTTAAGGTTGCCATTGGAAATTCGGTTGGCATTGGTCAAGATGGAGAACAGTGGGTAAATTATCTCGAACGCCATAGTAGACTCTGACAAAGGAGTGCTACCAGAATGCGTTAGTAGCGAGTGTAAATGCTCAGATTTCATTTATTGTTTTTTCAAAACAACTAAAGTTATATCATCAAATACCTTTTGTTCTTGAATAAAATCGCGGACATTGGCAATCACTACATCTTTAATTTCTGATACAGATTTGGCTCTATTGTCTGTGACTATTTCAACTAATCGTTCTAAGCCATATAGCTGTTTTGCCATGTTTTCCGCTTCCGTAATCCCATCAGTATATAACACCACAACATCCCCAGAATTTAACGATACTTTTTCCGTCGCCACAAAATCAGTAATATCTTCTTCTAAACCAATGGGAAAACCTAAAGTTTCTGTATCAATTTGTTCCACTTCACCATTAGTACGCACAACAATTACATTCTCATGTTGACCAGTTATTTGCAAAATTCCATCTTCATAATTCAGAAAAGAGAGACTTAAATTTTTGTCAGAATTAATCCGTTCTATATTACGATAAAGAGTGCGGTTGAGCACATTCAGAAATGTGATGGGATTGCTTTCCTGACTTTCTTGTAAAGTTCTAGCGGCGGTTTGAGTCATTAACATTAATAACCCACTTTCTAAACCGTGACCCGTCACATCTCCGATCCCGATCGTTACCTTACCATCAGCGGACAACACATCATAATAATCACCACCAACTTCATCCGCTGGTTCCATAAAGCCGACAATATCTAAACCCTCTATTGATTGTAACTCTGACTCTTTAGGTAATACCATTTGTTGCAATTTTCTCGTAATATCTAACTCTGCGCTCATCCGCATATTTTCAGCTTTCAGGCGTTTATTTAAACCAATAATTTCTTGATTAGCTTCGGCTAATTCTGCCGTTCTTTCTTGGACTTTATCTTCTAAATTTTGATAAAGTCTGGCATTTTCAATAGAAATCGCAGCTTGTCCTGATAACACTTTTAATAGTTCGACTCTTTCTGGAGTAAAAGCTCCCGCTGTCAGATTATTTTCCAGGTAAACAATACTAACGAGTTGAGATTGGTTAATCAGCGGCACGCATAAAATTGATTTAGGCTGATGATTTTGGATATATAAGTCATTGGTAAATTGTCCCTCTTGAACAGCATCATCCAGTACCACGCTTAGTTGAGTACGGGCTACATAATTAACAATTGCGGAGGAAAGTTCTTGACAATCTTCAACTAGAATTGACTGCAACACGGTGACTTGTTCTGAATTTATTGTACCTTCAGCTTCAATAAATAGTTTGCCCTGGCTTGATAAAATCAGATAGCCTCTTTGCGCCCCCGCATTTTCAATCAAAATTTTCATTATGCTAGACAGTAACTTATCTAGCATAATTTCGCCGGAAATTGCCTGATAAGCTTTCAGCACTGTGGTGATATCTAAGTTATTAGTCGAACCAGTAGTCGTCACTGTTGTGGTAGTTTTAGTGTTTTTATTTCCTGGTTGAATTGCCTTCAATAACTGGGGATATCGCGTTTCTAAATCTTTTACCTTCGCAGTTGCTCCCCATTGGACATAACAATAATAGGCATCAATCATATAGACTTGAGCAATTTTTTCTTTTCCCCAGTCTAAATAGAACTTGGCGGCTAGTTCGTTAGCTAGGGCTTCTTCATTGAGAAATTGATTTTCTTTAGCGAGGGAGATGGCGGAAGTGTACAAGTCGATGGCATCGGCTTTATTGCCTAAAATCCGCTGCCTTTCTGCCTCCACTAAATACCATTTATGTAGATAATTCATGGGAGCATTTTGCGCCCATTTGTGCAGAGTGGTTTGATGGGTTTCCACCTGGATGAGAATTTCTGCTTGTTCAATTTCTGGGTAGGTGAAAAGAAGTGCTAAGTGTGTCAGGGCCGCATAGAAATGGAAAATGGGGAAAAAAACTATTCCCGATACTGACATTAAATACGGCTTTATTTGGGCAATGTAGCTTAGGGCAGCCGGATAATTGCCAAAGAAGTAAGCAAGCATCAGTTTATATGTGTAGACAATAGCAATCATCGTTAAGTTATTGTCCTGATGATGTTTAGGAATCATCTCTGTTTCATTGTAAGCAGTTCCGATTAGACAATCCGGTGTACTCACAGTTTCTCTCAAGTTTTTCGTCGTCTGCCACGTTATATCCAAAATAATCTGGGCAGAATATTGCTTTATTTGAGCAAATGCAGCATTGTAAATTTCCAGTTCGGCTTCCCAAGTATCTATTTCTACTCCACCACACAAATTGCCCTCAAAGTAAACAAGTATGCTGTAGCTCGCATATAGAAAATCGCCAGTTTCCATACCAGCTATATACCCGTCTTTACTCATTGGTATCCTTGCCCTGATAGCCTCTTGGTGATGCTGAATCCAGGCAGTAAAGACAGCCAGAATTTGGGACTTAAATTCTGTTGCATTAAACAGATCGAGTAAATTCAGTGCTAATTTACCAAAGCGATAGCCAGTTTTGACATCTCCCAAAAAGTTACACAGCACCACACTATGAATCAAATACCCTACCGTCGATACGGGTGCATTTCCAAATTGAAGCGATAAACTCACCATCGTAGAGCTCAGTAGGGGCAGTAAACTCGGGATGGTTTGATTAATGGCTGAAAATAATATTCCTAAGAGTTGCATGGCGGCTTGAGTGTCAATATCGGTCATCACAGGCAAGTTCACCAGTTCCTCAATGCTTCTGTCTTGAAGTTGTATAGCAAGGCTCTGTAGGGCTTGATCTGTCTTGACTTCATCAGCTTCGGTAGGGAGTGCAACTCCCAATTGCGCCAGTGCATCTCTGGCTATTTCGAGCGCTTTTAAGCCCTGAGTCTGGGCTACCTGGGAAATAATTAAAATTTCGTAAGTTTTAACTTTATCTAAAATTGTTCGTGCTTCTTGGAAAACTTCTGCTGCTATCTGCTCCATACCATCAAAATCAGCATTCAAATAAGCAACTTCAGTAGCTATAACATAGAGATTAAGCGTCAATTCATATTGACTTTGCCAACGGTTATCTGTTAGTAAATCAATCCCTATTTGCAAATAAACTTTTGCCGCAGCGTAGGCAGTAGAATTTCTAGCTTTCTGCCCAGCTTTTAAGTTGAGTTGTGCTAAGGCTTCCCTCTCTTTTGCTTGGGCGATCAACTCCTTGCCTAGATTCAAATGCTCGACAATATCAAACAGTTTTTCTTCTCTTTCCATCTCCGAGGCATTTTGTAAAAGTAGCTGTCCAACTTTGAGATGAGTAGCTGGTTTCTGGTACTCAGGAATCAATGAATAAGCCGCTTGTTGGACGCGATCGTGTAGAAACCGATAAGTGGGATTAGTAATAGACTCGATATTAAATTTAGCGTCTGTTTGAATAAAGTTTTTGTAGCCTTCTGTAATCGGTAAAATCAGTTCTTCCTGCAAAGCGTTCCACAGTGATAATGCCGTTTTTTCTGGCAATTCTTCACTAACTACTGCCAATGTATTTAAATCAAACTGCGCCCCAATACAAGCCGCCAACTTGAGGACATTCTGAGTTTCTTCGGGCAACTTCTGCAATTGTACCGCCATAAACTCCACCACATCATCAGCGTGAGTCAATCTAGCTTGAGCAATATCGCACTGCCACCCCCCTTTTACCCCCCTCTGTCCCCCCTTGGTAAGGGGGGATGAAAGGGGGGTGGGTGACTGAGGGGGATCAAAAGTAATCAGCCCATCGTCATGTAATGCCTTCAGGAATTGAGTGGAGAAAAAGGGATTACCCTGAGTTTTTTGATAAACTAATTCTGTCAAAGGTTGAGCCAAGGATAAATTGCAAATCAGCGTATCTGCCACCAATTGATTCATATCTGCTAAACTTAATGGTTGCAGCGTAATACTATTAACCACTGCCCCAGACTTAATAATTTCATCTACCGTCAACATAAACGGATGAGTAGGTGATACTTCATTATCTCGATAAGCACCTAACACCAATAGATTCCCCTTATCCTCCATCAATAGTTGTAGCAACTTCAAAGATGCCGAATCTGCCCACTGCAAATCATCTAAAAACATTACTAAAGGATGTTCGGCAGTGGTAAATACTTGCACAAACTTTTGCATCAGCAAATTAAAGCGATTTTGGGCAGCAGTACCCGATAATTCTAGTGCGGCTGGTTGAGCGCCAATAATACGTTCTAAATCAGGAATCACATCAATTAAGACTTGCCCACTTTCGCCTACTGTGCTGATAATTTTAGTTTTCCATATTTGTAATTGGGCATCGGATTCTGATAATAATTGCCCCATTAAATCTCGAAAAGCTTGAACAAATGCCGAGAAAGGAATATTTCGCTGAAATTGGTCATATTTGCCTTTAATAAAATAGCCCCGTTGTTTGGCAATTGGCTTATGAACTTCGTTGACGATAGCAGTTTTACCAATACCAGAAAAGCCGGCAACTAGCATCATTTCAGTGTGACCTTCACTGACTCTTTTAAATGCGGCTAATAGATTAGAAACTTCATTTTCTCTACCATAAAGCTTTTCAGGAATTAAAAAACGGTTGGTAATATCCCGGGTTCCCAAGCTAAATTCCGCAATATTACCTGTAGTTTGTAATTGAACCAAACAAGTCTCTAAATCGTGCTTTAAACCTAATGATGTTTGATAGCGATTTTCGGCATTCTTCGCCATCAATTTATTGACGATTTGAGAGAGAATTAGGGGAATTTCTGCCTCAATTTCGTGGGGAGGAACTGGCTGTCTGGCAATGTGGTAGTGAACTAACTCTAAAGCGTCTTCTGTCTCAAAAGGCAATTTTTCTGTCAGCAATTCATAAAATGTGACACCAAGGGAATAAAAATCAGCCCGATAATCAAGAGTGCGATTCATCCTACCTGTTTGTTCGGGAGAAATATAGGCTAATGTGCCTTCTAAAATATTGGGGTTTTTCAGTGTGGGTGTTTCTCGTGTTAGCTGACTAGAAATGCCAAAGTCGATGATTTTTAATTGTTCCGTTTCTGGGTTGTAAACAATATTAGATGGGTTAATATCTTTATGAATAATATTGGCAGCGTGAATTTGCCCTAAAGTTTCAGTAGTAGCAATGGCAATTTTTAGAAATTCCTCTAGGATAAACCTATTGTTTTGCCTCCAAATCTTCAAAGATTCACCGCCAAAGTCCTCAATTGACATGATGAGAGTGTTTTGATATTTTTGCAAGTCATAAACTTTGACAACCCCTGGTAAATTCAGGGATTTAGTAATTTGATATTCAGTGCGGTAGCGCGTAAGTTCTTCCGGTGTGGGATAATCTTCTTTAAGAACTTTGAGAATTACAGCTTGATTGTCATTGTTTCGTGTAGCACGATAAACGAGGGAGTTAGCGCTTTCATAGATTTGAGTCAGAACTTGATAATTAGTAAGATCGATCATGATTTTCTTAAATGTTGACGATTTATTAAGTTGAGAGAAACTGCAATTATTGTATCAATCATAGACGTGGTAGCTGGACTAAACCTCCGCAAAAAAGATTTGAGTTGTGATACCAAATCCGGGTTAGTCATCCCCTTTATTAGTAATTATCCGTCGTCATTGCGAGCCAAGCGCAGCGCGTCAAGCGAAGCGCAGTTGCGAGCCAAGCGAAGCGCAGTTGCGAGGGTACGAAGCAAGCCCGAAGCAATCTGAGGTACGAAGCAAGCCCGAAGCAATCTGAGGTACGAAGCAATCCCGAAGCAATCGCAGAGACTAGGCGATTGCTTCACTTCCCGCCACGCTTCGCTCGCGGCTTCGGCTTTTCGCAATGACAATAAAGGGGGTAGTAAACCCGGATTTGGTATGACCACCATAGTTCAATATGATTAAAATCTGGAGAGTAGGGGGATAAACAAATAACACTCGCACCTACAGCTTCAATCATTCGTAGTAGTGGCTTGACGCGCTTTCTTTGTAGAAGAAAGCGCTACTACAATGATTATTTTTCGTGCTGTTCATAAGCAGCGACAATTCGCTGTACTAAAGGATGTCGCACAACATCCGCCTGAGAAAATTCGCAGAAAGCAATACCTTCAACGTGACGCAGAATATGATGTGCCACTGATAATCCAGACTGTTGATTATAGGGCAAATCGGTCTGAGTTAGATCGCCAGTAACTACCATTCGGGAACGAAAACCCAAACGAGTTAATACCATTTTCATCTGGGCTGGTGTAGTATTTTGGGCTTCATCTAAAATCACAAACGCATTGCTAAGAGTGCGACCGCGCATATACGCTAAAGGAGCTACTTCTATAGTACCTTTTTCCATTAAATCAGACATTTTTTCTGGTTCAATCATTTCGTATAAAGCGTCATACAGAGGCCGCAAATAAGGATTGACTTTCTGCTGCAAATCACCAGGTAGAAATCCTAATTTTTCGCCTGCTTCCACTGCTGGTCGTGTTAAAATCAGCCGTTCGTACTGCTTAGAAAGAAGCGCTTGCACTGCCAGAATTGCTGCTAAATAGGTCTTGCCAGTACCCGCAGGGCCGATGCAAAATGTGAGGTCGTGGGTGCGTAGAGCTTGGACGTATTGCCGCTGTCGAAAGGTTTTGGCTCTAATTTCTTCGCCTCGTCGGGTTTTGGCGAATACGTCGCGCTGCAAGTCTTGTAAATCCTCTTGGCGGTTGGTGTCTAAGGCGTGGCGTGCGGTGAGGATATCTACTCCAGAAATGCTTTTACCAGTTTTCCAATATTGGGTAAGCGATCGCACTAATTTCTCGCACAATTTTACTTGATTTTCTGTCCCAGAAATCAATAGTTCTTGCCCTCGCAAGACTACATTAGCCCCAGTTTGTTTGGTCAAGACTTTGAGATTTTCTTCTTGATAACCCGCGATCGCGATCGCGCTGTCAATACTCGGTAATTCAATGGTTAATATTTCTGTCATGCTAACATAAGCTCCCTCCAATTAAAACTCTCAATTGCCAAGGCAGTTAGGACATTCTGAATTCCTAAAACCTGATTCTCAACCCTTCTTCCCTCTTCTCTCTTCCCTAGCCCCTAGCCCCTAGCCCCTCTTAAATAAAAAAGCTAGGGGCTTAGCGTAAGCCCTAGCATTCAAGGGGGCAACGCGGCCTTCCTCAACAGATATATATGATGGAGAGACTGCCGACCACCCTAAAATTGCTAACCGAAGTCTGGATTGCTTCTGTTAGGTTTAATTGGGGGCAGACTTGAACGGCGGGACGGTTCTCTCGGCGGTCTGCCGCCGATATCTCTACTCCGGGGTCTGCTGTCGCGGCTGTCGCGATCGCCCCTAGCACTTCCATAGCGCGAATCGCTCTTAGGATTGGAATAGCGAGGATCGCCATCTTGAGCGTCGTATATATCTAAATACACGAATTCGCTTGCTGTTTTTGCCACCGTTTCCAGTACAGTCCGAATTGCCTGAATATTGCGTCCACCTCTGCCATACACGCGCCCCTTATCTGGCTCGTCAAAGGCCAGCCGAATCCACGTCCGGGATTGGCGCGGGTGTAGTTCGCAATCAACTCGCAAAGACCCAGGTGACTCTAAAAAAGGCTCGATTAAAAAGCGCACCAGCCCCACATAATCAGGACTAGCTGGCGATCGCTGGATTACTGGACTCAAGGTTAGCTCCTGCTCCGACTTGTTCAAAAACATTAGCTTTTCTTAGTAGGTCGCGCACAGTGTCAGTAGGCTGAGCACCTTCTTGGAGACGCTTGACAATCCCTGGGATATTCAGCCTGGTTTCGTCTGTTCTGGGGTTATAGAAGCCTAGTTCTTCAAGAGGGCGGCCGTCCCGACGAGAGGTGCTATTCATCGCTACAATCCGGTAGCTTGCCTCCCGTTTTTTACCGTATCGTTTCAATCGCAGTTTGATCATGTTCGTGCAAAATAATCCTTGATCGATTGTAAGCTATTTCAGAAAGAAGGAATAGGGGAGCGGGGGAGATGGGGAGCGGGGGAGAATTTATCTTAATTTCCGGCAAATTAGTCGCGCTCTGTCATTGCGAGCGAAGCGAAGCAATCGCAAAGTGTTGGGATTGCTTCGGGATTGCTTCGCTTCGCTCGCAACTGCGCTGCGCTTGGCTCGCAATGACAAGTATTTAACTGGACATGACATTATCTCCCCTGCTCCCCATCTCCCCATCCTCCCCCGCTCCCCATCTCCCCTAAAGCTGCCCAAAACCCTTTTTCTTCTTCTCTTTTTTCTTCTTCTTAGCGGGAGCACCGCCGCGCCAACCGGGTTGACCGGGACGGCTACCCATTCCTGGCATACCCGCCATTCCCGGCATTCCTGGCATACCACCCATGCCCGGAAAGCCACCCCCTTGACCTAATTGCTGCATCATATTTCGCATTTTCTGGAAATCACTCACCAGTTTTGCTACATCCGCCTCAACGAAGCCAGAACCCTTGGCAATTCTCCGGCGACGGGAAGGAGAACTCGAAAGCAGTTCGGGGTTGCGTCTCTCCTCTGTGGTCATCGAGTTAATCATTGCCTCAGTCCGCCGCAGTTGCACTTCTCCCTTCCGCATATCGTCGTCGGACATCTTATTGAGTCCGGGAATCATCTTCAAAATGCCACCGAGAGAACCCATATTCTTCAGCAGGCGCATTTGTTTGAGGAAGTCGGTAAAGTCAAACTTTGCTGTCAGGATTTTTTCCTGCATTTGTTCAGCGTCGGTGATGTCGATTTCCTCTTGGGCCTTCTCTACCAAGGTGAGGACATCGCCCATGCCTAAAATCCGAGATGCCATGCGATCGGGATAAAATGGTTGCAAGGCTTCCACTTTTTCGCCAACGCCGACAAATTTAATCGGTGCGCCAGATATTTGTCGCACGGAAAGGGCCGCGCCGCCGCGACTGTCGCCGTCCATTTTTGTTAAAATCGCGCCGGTAATGCCGATTTGGTCGTGGAATGTGCGCGTCAGGTTGGCGGCTTCCTGACCGGTCATTGCGTCTACGACTAAGAGGGTTTCGTGAGGTTGAATTGTCTCTTTAATCCTCGCTAACTCGGCCATCATGTCTTGGTCGATTTGCAGGCGGCCGGCGGTATCAACAATCACTGTATCTACACCAAGTTCTCTGGCGCGATTGATACCTTGACGGGCAATTTCTACGGGGTCAATATCTTTACCTAATTCAAACACGGGCACGTCGATTTGTTTGCCCAGAGTTACTAACTGATCGATCGCGGCGGGCCGGTAAATATCGGTAGCGACTAATAAAGTGCTACGGTTTTGCTTGCGGAGTTGCAATGCTAATTTGGCGGAGGCGGTAGTTTTGCCCGTACCTTGCAAACCCGCCATTAAGACAATTGTGGGGGCGCTGTCTGCGATCGCCAGAGGTGAGTTGGTTTCTCCCATCACCCGCACCAGTTCGTCGTAGACGATTTTGATAAACTGTTGGTCAGGCCGGACACCAGAAATTACTTCGGCTCCTTGAGCCTTGACTGCTACTTCTGCGATAAAATCTTTAACTACTTGCAGGTTGACATCTGCCTCTAAGAGGGCGCGGCGGACTTCCCGCAGAGCTTCTTGAATATTGGCATCGGAAATTTTATCCTGGCCGCGCAGTTTTTTCCAGGCGGATTCTAAGCGATCGGCAAGTGCGTCAAACATAATTTGTTAGTTGTTAGATGTTATTTGTTAACGGTCTGTGGTTTTTTCATAATTAAGGTATTATAGCTGTCGGTGTCCCAATTCGCAAGTAAATCTGTTGGTTCTGGTGGCGATCGCGTTACTATTACTATCGTTGTACCGTCGCCCTCTGGGCAGTAAGAAACCGCCCAGAGGGCGGCGTTACGTCTAAGGAAGATAGGCAAATTGAGTGCCGTTGATGCCTAACACGGCTTGATTTGCGGTTTCAAATGTATCTATCAGGTCAAAGTTATCAGCATTTAAAACTATGCCCAGAATTTCTCCAGTGCGGCTAATCCGCACTACCATATCATCAAATTCTCCGTCGCTGTCAAAATCGATCCGATCCTCATCATTAAAACGTAAGTCTAGCTGTGTTAACCCATCAGTAAGTCCAATGCGATCGCCTTCTCTAAACTGAAAATCAGTGATGACATCTACCTGATTAATATTAAATCCAGCCTCATCTCTTCTGAAGACAAACGTATCAGCACCCTCACCGCCCGTTAGGAGATCGATACCGCGATCGCCTACTAAAAAATCATTCCCAAAATCTCCGCTTAAACGGTCATTTCCTTGGCCTCCCCGCAATATATCATCGCCAGAGCCCCCAAATAGGAAATCATCGCCGGAGTCGCCTCTAACTACATCATTGTTGTCGTTTCCGTCTAAGCGATCGCTATCTTTCCCACCGAACAATATATCATTACCTCCCGCACCTCCGATAATATCTTCGCCATCATTACCGAATAGCCGCTCGTTAGAGTCAGAAGACCCCGCTATGGTATCATTGCCACTGAGACCCCAAACTCCGCCGGAAAAACTAAATAAGTTTCCCGATCCCAATTGAATATCATCGTTTGTAGGATAGGCTAGAAGACGAGGCCCCCCGCCTACAAATACAGGAAATCCAGTCGGATCGTTAATCAGATTATTAATGAATAAAGGCACAATTACTCCTCGGCAGAATGTAGATAACTATTTTCTATATTTAAGATTGCAATTGACCAAATGTCAACCCTGCCTTGACCAGAAAAGCGGTAAAGACATATTTTATTAGCAAGTGTTTTCACATTTACTAATTAATTCGAGTTAATTAAACGTAAGTAGAAATTAGGTATTGAGAACAGAAACCCGATTTCTTAATAGATACATAACTTTGTTAACAATCAGGTACAATATTAAAATCCGTAATTATTCTACTGATTGTTGTTACTGTACCTGTCGATCGCGCAAAGTGCTGTATATAGTTGAGAATCTTTGATTCTTCTCCAGAAACCGGGTTTCTCTGCATAAATCATGCAAATTTTTCTTCCCATTCTTTCTTATACTTATCGGCGTTTGTGCCGTAAAAAAGTTAAGAAACCGATAAATCCCAATGTCCCAAAAATCTCAGCGGGTTCCGGGATGGGTTCTGGTTCTGAGGTACTTTCAGTATACACCACATCGTCTAGGGAATAACTTTCGCGATCGTCAGGTTGAAGCCCTTGAGAGCCCTTTGAAAGTTTCACCGTATTAAATGGGCTATCTGTAACTAACCCCCAAAACTCGCCTGCCAAGGTGTTAGAAATTTCGCCTACAAAATAGTTATCCCCTAGCAAATCCGCAACTGTCACTGCAATACCTGTACCTGGATCTAGTACATCAGCTAGATTGAAATTTCCACCCCAAGCAAATATAGGTTTTGCAAAGTTCCAAGTATTTGTTTGTTCATCACTTACTTGATCTTCCCAAACTCCATTATTGATTACTCCTAGGGAATTGACGCTGACTCCTAGGGGCAAATTAGGGCCATTGAATTCTTCTGTTTGGAATGGTTGACCATTGAGAGCATTTTGCCACTCAGTTTGATTCGCGTACAAGGTGAAGCTAAAAGCCTCAGCCGTTTCTGGGAAGCTAAAAGCCGATAAGCCAATAAATGCCGATCCGGCCACAGCCATTGACAGGTTTTTGATTGTAGTTGATGTACCCATAACACTGGTTCCTCAAAAAAAGTGAGTATTCACAGTGACTCTCCTGACTCGGTGTCCTTGGCTGGCAGAGTAGTTAGGCTTACAAACAGCTACATCTTCCCTAGCTTGCGAGTGCGGGCAAAAGCTTTGCCCAAGGACTGCCGTCTCAGTAAAATCCACATCCTGATACGGATAATTTTACTTCATTTCTTTATTCTGTAGTTGAAATTACTTAAAAATTATCGTTTTAGATGGCAATATTGCAAAAAAAGTTATCTTACTTACGTAATATTACGGAGAAAGGTAAAGATATGATTAAGTTAACAGTTAACCGTTAACTGTTAACCGTTAACTAAACTTTGGTGTTGGGTTACGCTAAGCTCAACCCAACCTACTAGCTAGATACATATCAGATTTGAATTTATTTTTAGTGGGCGAGGAGAGAATCGAACTCTCATACCTTTCGGTGCCACATTTTGAGTGTGGTGCGTCTACCAGTTTCGCCACCCGCCCTTGGGGTTAACTTTCTTATTATACACAGAAGATCGATTTTGCACAAGAGATTGATAATTTTCTGTGCTGCCCCAGCGATCGATCTCTCGCGCCCTTAACACAGGCACAGGATGGGTCAAGTTAGCTGTCTGAGCTTGCTTGAGCAAATCTCCCAACTGAGTGTTACTGATGTCGTCGTAGGCGCGAGCTTGAGCCAAAAACGCATCCACATTTAGGGAAGGAGCCAAACTTGGCGAACCTCCAGCCAACTTCATCAATAGTGATACTACCACCTTTGGGTCTTGAGTAGCAAGTAAAGCGGCGCGATCGCACGTAAATTCCGCACAACGCAGCCACTCCAAAATCTGAGCCTGCAACCCCTGCACGATCAAAGCACCAATTGGCGAAACCTGACCTGCTGCCAATACAATCAAATTAGCCAAAGTCAAGTAAACCCCATGTTCGCACTTCAGATGACCCAATTCATGGGCAATCACCGCCTGAACTTCCTCCAGAGTCAGCAAATCGATCAGAGAAGTATGCAGAACCACAAAAGGCTGTCTCCCTCGCATTGCAAAAGTATAAGCATTGGGTACCGGATTCTGGCGCACGTATAACTGCGGGGGTTCCAAATCCAGAGTTTTGCAGGCATCCAAAAGCAATTGGTGCAAATGGGGCAACTGATTTTCCCCTACTAAAACCCCAGAAGCCAAATTCTCCAGCAGAAAAAACTGCTCGCCAACTGGCCCCAAGAGTTGCCGGACAATCAAATCCAAACCAGGCAGTTGCTTGAGAGCATTAGTCGCTTCCAAATCCAGGGGATGGCGAAATTGGTCTGCTTTCAAGCCGATCAGCGGTGTATGTGAGAAACCCATATTGCCTATTTAAAGAGGAAGACAGTTAACAGTTAACGGTTAACAGTTAACCGTTAACAATTAACAGTTTAGTAGTTTAATCCCGATTGCACAGGATTGGGTAGGGCAGGAGCGCTGGGTGCCTCTTCTCCCTCATCTACGCGGTGCAATTGAGCTCCGAGTTTTTGCAATTTTACCTCTAGCTGCTCGTAACCGCGATCGAGATGCTGCAAGCCGCGAATAGAAGTTGTGCCTTGTGCGGCAAGGCCTGCAAGCACTAAAGCTGCTGAAGCTCGTAAATCAGTAGCAACTACAGGAGCACCGGACAGCATTGGCACACCCCTGACAATGGCGACATTGCCTTTAACTCGAATGTCGGCACCCATGCGATTTAACTCAGCTACGTGGCGTAAGCGGTTCTCAAAGACCGTTTCTTTAATCATGCTGTCCCCTTCGCTCAGGGTTAGCAAGGCCATAAACTGAGCCTGCATATCAGTCGGAAAACCCGGATAGGGCAGAGTTTCAATATCTGTAGCCAGATGAGTCATACCAGGAATTATCCGCAGACAGTCCGGTGCTTCGATGATTATCTTGGCTCCCATTGTCTGCAACTTGGAAATTACCGCAGTCATCTGATCTGGTATGACTGGGGATAAACTGATTTCGGAGTGGGTGATTGCCCCTGCAACTAAAAATGTCCCTGCTTCAATGCGATCGGGAATAATTGAATAGTCTACGGAATGCAGGCTGGGTACGCCTGAAATGATGATGGTATTGCTGCCCGCGCCCTGGATTTTTGCTCCCATCGCGCGGCAGAAATTCGCTAAGTCTGCAACTTCTGGCTCTTGAGCGGCATTTTCGATGATTGTTTCCCCCTCAGCGAGGGTAGCCGCCATCATCAAGGTCTCAGTCGCTCCCACGCTGGGGTAGTCGAGATAAATTTTTCCTCCTTTTAAGCGGCGGTTGGTTCCGGGGACGTAGGCGTGAACCATTCCATGTTCGATGTGGACTTCTGCGCCGAGAGCTTGGAGGCCTCGGACGTGGAGTTCTACGGGCCTGGCACCGATCGCGCATCCACCTGGCAAAGGTACTCTGGCAACTCCTAGACGAGCCAATAGGGGGCCAATGATGAAGAAACTAGCTCTGAGTTGGCTGACCAACTCGTAGGGGGCTTGATATTCTCCTAGGTGGCTGGCGTTGATGTCCATAACATCGCCGTGTCGCTCTAGTTTTACTCCCACTGCGGACAGGATTTGGCTCATGCGAGCTACGTCAACGAGAGAGGGAACGTTGCGGATGCGGCAATCTGCGGGACAGAGTAAGGCACCGGCCATCGCTACTAAAGCTGAGTTTTTGGCTCCGCTAATTTTGACGTGCCCGTGCAGGGGGGCTCGACCCCTGATTTGCAGCACGGCACTGTCGGTTTCGGATGATGTTGAGAGATTTGATGTGTTCAGAGCGCGTGTAATAGGTTTATCCTCCTGAATTGGTCGGTTCATTTAGATTATTTAATTTTGGTTTCGATTTTACCGGAAAGATTTGAAATGTCTAGGGGGTAGTTAAGAATTATAAATTAAAAATTAAAAATTAAAAACTGAAATTTTCAATTTTCAGATTGGGTTTTTGCTAGAGGGTAAAGGGTTTCAGTTGGACGGGTTTAACTTTTTTGTTGGCGATCGCTCTTAAAAGAGCATAATTTTTAATTTTAAAGTTTTAACTTTTTTGGGTTGGCGGCGATCGCACCTTCTCCCAGAGATTGATTCCTAAGTCAATTCCCACTGCTTCAGTAACGGCATGAAAAAGTGGTGGTATTTTTTCGGCTTTGATGGCAAAGGATACATACCATTTTTAATTAGGCATTACTAAAAAAATCATTCTTTGGAGAGATGCTGGCCCCCCCCACAATCAAGTATACAATGTTCTACTAAAGTAAATAGGCTGTGAGAACGAGGGGAAACAGGGAAATTTTGACATTGCTTTGTTGAACTCGCAGCGCTAAACCCTGCAAGCAGGCTACGGCAACGCGACTTTGAGTTAGAAAAGTAAAGAAGTTTTCCCCGCTAAAGATGATAAATAAGTTGAAGTTAAAAATAGACTCGCGATCGCGACCCTACGGCGTTGCTATATTCACGGTAGCCGTAGCATTTGTGCTGACACTCGCTCTCAGGCCGCTGTTGCAAGGAAGCATTTTCGGTATATTTTTCGGTGCTGTGGCGATAAGTGTCTGGTATGGAGGCATCGGGCCAGGACTCCTAGCATCGCTTCTGTCAGCAATACTTAGCATTTACTTCTTTTTACCACCAGTCTTTTCTGTCACCCTCAGCGGTTTAGCTGCCATTGTCCGACTGAGTATGTTCTTAGTGGTAACGCTGACGATCAGTGCTTTGAGTGGGGAACTACGAACAGCGAAGCAGCAGGTAGAGCTTGCGCTCTCAAAGCTACAAATAAGCGAGGAACGCTACCGTTACCTACTGGACACTGCTAGTGAAGGTATCTTGACAATCGACAATTTGGGACGTACAGACTATGTTAACCAGCGGATGGCAGAAATGCTGGGTTATAGCAGGGAAGAAATGGTCGGTCGATACGTTTTCGAGTTTGCCGATGAAGTAGCAAAAGTGGAAGTGGTGGAGCATTTGGAGCGAGTTAAGCAAGGAAAGAGCGATCGCGCCGAGTTGCGGTTTCGCCGCCGCGATAGTTGCGAATTGTGGACACTTGTATCTAGCAGTCCCATTGAGAGCGATACTGGTGGTTTCAAAGGCGCATTTGCCGCGATCGCAGATATCACAGAACTTAAGCAAACATCAGAAGCACTCAGAGAGAGCGAAGAACGGTTTCTTCAGGTGACAGAAAATATAGCAGATGTCTTTTGGATCGCTGACCTCACAAAGCCAGAGTTAGTTTATATCAGTCCCGCCTACGAAGAAATCTGGGGACAGACTTGCGAAAGTTTGCAAGCTAATTTCATGGAATGGATCGAGGGTATTCATCCAGAAGATCGCGATCGCGTCCAAGCAAAATTCTTCGAGACAGTGCTTCAGGGACAATATAACGAAGAATTTCGCATTGTTCGACCAGACGGCTCATTGCGCTGGGTGCGCGATCGCGGCTTTCCTGTTAAGAATAAACACGGAAAAACCCTCCGCGCCGCTGGCATTGTTGAAGATATCACCGAGCGCAAGCAAGCCGAATCCGAACTTAAAAACCAGCAAAAGTGGCTCGAAGAAATGCTCAACTTTCTGCCATCTCCAATGCTACTGATCGAACCAGGAACGGCAAAAGTAAAATTTGCCAACATCGCCGCGAACCAAATGGCCGGCGGAGAATTCCCCAAGGATCTACCAGCAGAAAAATATCACACCATTTATTACTGCACTGACGCATCAGGAGAGCAAATTCCTGATAGTCAAATGCCAGGAGTACGAGTAGCACAGGGGGAACGCATTGACGGCTTTGAGTTCGACTGGCATACCCCAGGAGGCATCCGCTCGATCATCGCTTTTGGTGATACTTTGCCTGCAATGCACGGTCATCCGCCTACTTGCGCCTTATTGTTCCAAGATATTACTAAGCTTAAAGTTGCAGAAATAGAAATTCGTAAGTTCAATGAAAAACTAGAAGCAGAAGTCAAAGATCGTACCCTGCAATTGCAAACAGCTAACTCCGAACTCGAATCTTTCTGCCATTCCGTTTCCCACGATTTGCGAGCTCCGCTGCGTCATATCAGCGGTTTTGTAGAATTGCTACTAAAGCGCAACAACTCAAATCTAGATGAAACTAGCCAGCGCTATCTTAATACTATAGCTCAGACAGCCAAACAAGCAGGAATTCTCGTCGATGACTTATTAGCTTTTTCCCGTATGGGCCGCACCGAAATGCACTACATGGGTGCGAATATGGAGCTACTGATTCAAGAAGTGAGGCAGGAACTTGCACTCGAAACAAATGGCAGAGATATTGAGTGGCAAATACAGCCTAATTTACCTCAAGTCAATGGTGATATTTCCATGCTGCGTTTAGCATTAAGAAATTTGATTGAAAATGCGTTAAAATATACTCGAAGACAGCCTCAAGCTATTATTGAAATCGGTCATGTATCTGATTTCTGTAAATTGCCAATTTCTGATTTAAGTACGGAGGCATTAGCTGAACATCTAAAATATTCTGATATTGATATGGAGCGAGAAACCGAGCGTCTAAAATCTATTCAAAATCCAAAATACCAGGAGGATATGGCTATTTTTTCAATCCGTGATAATGGCGTGGGATTTGATATGCGATACGCTCACAAACTCTTTGGTGTGTTTCAAAGACTTCACGGCGAACAAGAGTTTGAGGGTACTGGCATTGGTCTAGCTAATGTTAAGAGAATCGTTTCCCGACACGGGGGTGAAATCTGGGCAAAAGGTGTTGTAGGTGGTGGAGCAACTTTCTACTTTTCCCTACGAAGGTTACAGAAAGAGAGGGAATAATGGAAGAATTAAAGCGAATTTTGCTAGTTGAAGACAGTGGAAATGATGTAGAATTAACTCTGGTGGCACTGGCAGAAAGTCATCTTGCTAATGAGGTTATAGTTGTACGTGATGGTGAAGAAGCACTTGATTATCTTTATCGACGGGGGATTTTTAAGCTAAGGATGGGCGGCCATCCTGTTGTAGTGTTGTTGGATTTGAAGTTGCCGAAAATTGACGGTTTAGAAGTGCTAGCAAACATCAAATCCGACCCGGAATTGAAGAGAATTCCTGTAGTAATGGTAACATCTTCTGGTGAGGAGAAAGATGTAATTAAAAGTTACGATTTGGGGGCTAATGCTTATATTGTAAAACCAGTTGATTTTCGCGAGTTTGTTGATGCTATTAAAGAGGTGGGACTGTTTTGGGCTGTGGTTAATGAGCCACCTCCCGGAGCTGTACTTGGTCGCAGAAGTAATTGTTAACTGTTGCCGATCGAGTAAAATGCTAAAATCAAAGGCAAAATGTCTAGCTTAGTCGTAGTAGTGGCGAAAGTCGCTCTATTGTAGAATTTAGAAAGCGGCTAAAGCCACTATAGCAACCTTCTTGGTGGTTAGGACGTTCTGAGTTCCACCAAACTAGCTGATTCTATTCCCTTCTTTCCCTTCTTTCCTAACCCCTCTTCTCTTCTTCCCTAGCCCCTAGCCCCTAGCCCCTAGCCCCTCTTCTCTTCTTCCCTAGCCCCTAGCCCCTCTTCCCTAGCCCCTAACCGAAGAAAATCGTGAAAATGCTAAGTATCCTGTTATTAGAAGATAGCATTCTGGATGCAGAATTAATTCAAACACACTTAATTGACGGCAAAATCAAGTGCTATTTAACACGGGTAGAAACGCGACTTGATTTCCTAGCTGCCATTGAAAAACAATCTTTTGACCTAATTCTGGCTGATTATTCCTTGCCTTCCTTTGATGGGATTTCAGCCTTAGAAATCGCGCAAGCAAAATGCCCAGATGTGCCGTTTATTTTCGTTTCTGCTACCTTGGGCGAGGAACTAGCAGTTGAAATGCTCAAAAGTGGCGCGACTGATTACGTTGTTAAAGAAAGGCTGGGGCGACTTGTGCCTGCGGTAAAGCGGGCGCTGCGGGAAGCACAAGAGCGACGCGATCGCGCCTTAGCTGAAGTAGCAAAACAGGAAAGCGAAGAGCGATTTGAGATCATGGCAGATACGGCTCCGGTAATGATTTGGATGTCTGATACCGATAGGCTCTGCTATTATTTTAACAAGCCCTGGTTAGAGTTTACGGGCAGAACTTTAGCAGAAGAAACGGGAAATGGCTGGGTCGAAGGCTTTCATCCCGACGATTTTGATTGCTGTCTAGATATTTACAAAACTGCCTTTGACGCAAGGCTTGAGTTTCGGATGGAGTACCGCTTAAAGCGCTTTGACGGTGAATACCGCTGGCTTTTACATACGGCAGTTCCCCGGTTTAACACTAACGGCACCTTTGTCGGCTACATTGGTTCTTGTATAGATATTAGCGATCGCATTCAGGCAGAGTATGAACGGGAAAACGCTCTAGCCGTTGCCCAAGCAACAGCAAAAGCTCTGGCTGACTCGGAAGCACGCTACCGCGCCATCGGCGAGTCAATCCCTTTCGGAGTCTGGATTTGCAACCCCAACGGTAGCATCAGCTACCTCAGCGACTCATTTCTAGAGTTGATTGGGATGACTCTAGAAGAGTGTCAGCAATCGGGCTTATCAGGTAAACTACCGCCGGAAGATATAGAGCGCACTTGCTCAGATTGGAAGCACTGCATTAATAGCGGTAGCGTTTGGGACTACGAACACAAATTCTTAGGCATTGATGGCAATTACCACACGATCTTAAGCCGAGGAGTCCCCGTTCGTGACACTTCCGGCGCGATCGCCAACTGGGTAGGAATCAACCTCGATATCACCGAGCGCAAGCAAACAGAGGCGGCGCTACAAAAAGCTAGCCAGCAAATTATCAACATTCTCGAAAGCATTGGCGACGGTTTTGCCAGCTTCGATGGAGAGTGGCGCTACACTTACATTAACCGCAAAGGCGAAGAGATTTTAGGCAAGGAGCGATCGCAACTTCTAGGTCAAATTTTGTGGGAAGTGTTTCCAGAGTTAGAAAATACACCCTACTACCAGCAAATCCTACAAGGAAAAGCCGACGGCGTAAACTTCGAGTACGAACACTTCTTCCCACCCTTAGACAACAGGTGGTTTGCAGTACGTTGGCATCCAACTCCAGAAGGTATGTGCGTTTATTTCCAAGATATAACAGAGCGCAAACTGACAGCAGCAGCCCTGAGAGCAACTGAGGAAAAGCTGAAGAGTTTTGTAGATACTGCCTCTATTGGCATTATATTTGGCAACATTCATGGCGACATCACCGAGGCTAATGATGAATTTTTGCGGATAGTTGGCTATACCCGCCATCAGTTGCACCCCGGCGAACTAGGGTGGATTGACATCACGCCCCCAGAATACCTACCCCTAGACGTAGAACACATCCAGGAAGCACAGAAGAAGGGAGTTTCCACTCCCTACGAAAAGGAATATATCCGTCCCGACGGTAGCAGAGTATGGGTTTTAGTCGGTTTTATCTTGGTGGGGCAAAAACGCGAAGACACAGTTGCTTTCATTCTCGATTTGACTGAGCGCAAGCAGTTAGAAGCGGCGTTACACCAAAGGGCGGAAGAATTAGTACAAGCAAATCGGATCAAGGATGAGTTTCTGGCAACTTTATCTCACGAGTTGCGAACCCCTTTGAATGCGATGCTGGGTTGGACTCAATTACTGCGATCGCGAAAATTCGACGAACACAAGACGGCCCGCGCCTTAGAAACAATTGACCGCAACACAAAATCACTGGCGGCGCTGATCGAGGATTTGCTCGACGTTTCACGGATTATTACTGGTAAATTACGCCTGAATTTGCGGCCAGTGGAACTAATCTCAGTGGTGGAGGCGGCGATCGAAACGGTAATCCCTGCGGCGGAAGCAAAGTCAATTCAAATCATACCTTTACTGGATGGAGGCATTGGCAGGATCTCTGGCGATAGCAACCGTTTACAGCAAGCGATCTGGAATTTGCTCTCCAATGCGATCAAGTTTACTCCTAGCGGTGGTCGGGTGACGATCGCGCTCCGCAAAGTTGGCGCTGAGGTAGAAGGGAATTTCTGCGCCGAGATTGAGATTAGAGATACGGGACAAGGTATTAACCCTGAATTTTTGCCTCACGTTTTTGACCGTTTTAGCCAAGCTGACAGCACTACTACGCGATCGTACAGCGGATTAGGGCTGGGATTGGCCATCGTCCGTCACTTGGTGGAACTACACGGCGGTACTGTCAAAGCTGATTCTCAAGGAAGCGGAAAAGGGGCAGCATTTACAGTTAGGTTGCCACTTTTTGAGAGGTACAGGGTAGAAAGGATAGGAGTGGAGGGAGAAACTGCCCCCCTATTTGGCTTTGGCGATCCTCAATCTTCAGTCTACGGCCCTCTGGAAGGGCTACGGGTGCTAGTTGTGGAAGATGAGGTAGATTCGCGGGAGTTTGTACGTACAGTGCTGGAAGATTCTGGGGCAGAGGTGATGGCTGCTGCATCCGCACGGGAGGCCCTGGAGGCGATTAAAATTTTGAAGCCAGATGTAATGTTGAGCGATATTGGGATGCCTTTAGAAGACGGGTATACTTTGATCCGTCAAGTAAGGGCACTCTCTGGTGGGGCTGATATCCCGGCGGCGGCACTGACGGCTTATGCTAGGGCTGAGGATCGGGCGCGATCGCTACGGGAAGGTTTTCAGATCCACTTGCCCAAACCTGTCGATCCTGATGAATTGGTGGCAGTGGTAGCAAGTCTTGCAGGCCGTTCAAAAGGTAGTAATTGTTAGTTATAGCAACCTTCTTGGCAGTTAGAACGTTCTGAGTTCCACCAAACTCGCTGATTCTATTCCCTTCTTCCCCTTCTTCCCATTCTTTCCCTAGCCCCTAGCCCCTAGCCCCTAGCCCCTAACCGCTGAAAGCGGTTGCTATATGATGGGATTGACAAGTTTAATCCGCGATCGCGACATTTTGAAATGCCTTGGTTTGGGGAACGTAAATGTCAATCGCATTAACACCTTCAGGTACGCGCAACCACACATAGGCATCTGCTGAAGCGCCGGTCGCAATCTCTCCTAAAAAAACGTTTCCTGTCGATTGTTCGCCGCCTAAAGATTTGTAAACTTGACTGGTTTTGCGATCGCGAGCAGTTGTACTACTCACACTCAGACTTTCCACAAATCCCCGATCCTCAGTCAAGCGTCGAATTCGCATTTGTACGTTCACCACATCAGGTTTACCCGTCTGTGGATCTTGAATCCGCTTCACCGAAAGCAATTCTACTTGTGCTTTATTCCCATAAGCGAGGTTCACAAATTTACCTGGCTTAATTACCTGGCTATTAGTAGCAAATTTAACCTTCTTACTCGGTACTGCAACTATTTTAGACTCCGTTGGTTTCGGAGTAGCAGAAGGAACTGAACTAGCGGTAGAATTGGAAGCTGCGATCGGGATATTTCTAAATGGCATAGCATTCGGAATAAAAATGTCGATCGCATTCATCCCTGAAGGTACTTTTAGCGCTACATAAGCATTCACTCTTTCCTCTGGACGCATTTCTAATAGAGAAATCGGGTTTGATGCTCCCTGAAAAGGATCAACTGCTGTATATGTTTCGCTAGTATTTGGGTTGCGAGCTTCTATCGCACCGGGATCGATAATATCACTCGCTTCTACATTATTTTCTGCAATTCTGCCGATCCGCATTTCTACAGTAACTTCGTCAGGTTTGCCTTGTAATCGATAGACAGAAAGTATCTTGATTGTGGCCTTACCTCCAAAAGCAGGCTGCACGGAAGAATCGGCTTGATTTTGAACAGCAGGGGATTGATTTGATTGAGTGTTTACATTACTATTTTTGACCTGACTTTGATAGTATGATAAGTCTTTTGCCTGCTTAGATTCTAACTTTTGATAGATCAAGAATCCGCCGCCAGCTAAACCCAATGTTGTGAGTACGCTTGCTACGAGAATCCCCAGGTTTGTGCTCATGCTATCGCGCTCGTGCAATCTTGTTGATCTAACTGGTCTATTTAAAGTTTGTTCTTGGATCTTCACGGTTATTTCTCCCAAAACTGTATTAACGGCTTGGTCAAAAACTTTAGCTCTGTATGATATGATCCAATTTTACTTAAAAGTACCAAGCATAAATTCTATCTGAGGAGCTATATTATTAATTTTCCCTCTCAGTCTAAAGAAATGAATTAATCAGCAAATTAATAACTAGCAATTTGACGTTGATTTACATCTACCTGCCTCTCCGTTATTTTGTATTTACTGAGAGCTGTCTTAACAGCATTACGAAGTTCTGAGTCAGTAGCCGGCTTGCTGATAAATGCCGCTGCTCCCATTGTTAAACAATAAAGGCGAGTAATTTCTTGCATGGCAGATGAATATACTATTACTGGAATCTTTACTGATTGATTAAACAAAGTTTCCAGCACTTCAAAACCATCTTTTTCTGGCATTTCAATGTCGAGGATAACACAGTCAGGATGATAGACGCTAATCATTTCTAGGCATTCTCTACCATTGTTAGCTTCTACTGTTTGATAGTTCTCTGCGATCATTGCTTTTCGAGTTAAATCCCGCCAATTTTGGCGATCGTCGGCGATTAAAATTAAGCTCACTTTCCTGCTCCTTTAAAGCGCACAATTGTTTTTCAAACTTACTTCTGTGTACTTATACTCACGAGGGGTATTACCCTACAATATATAGTAAGCTTGATTTTATCTAAGCTCCATCAACCTTTAGACTGATTTGTAAGTAAGCTTATGGCGCAGATATAATTACGAAATGAAAGGAATTGTAGTTAGTTTGTTACTGGTATTAACAGGGTGGCCGCTGGCGGCTGTTGCTCAGACACAAGCTGCTGAGAATATTTGTCCTGCTCAGCTAGGTACAGCAGTGGATGCGATCGCCAATCGCGCTCAATTTCGCCGCTCTCGCTGGGGAATTTTGATTCAAACTTTATCTACGGCGGCGACTCTTTACAGTCGGGATGCTCAGCAATATTTCATTCCCGCCTCAAATGTAAAATTGTTGACAACAGCGGCGGCTTTGCAGAAACTCGGCCCTCAATTTCGGATAATAACTTCTGTTTATGGGAGTCAAAAGGGACGTTTATACATTGTAGGAAGAGGCGATCCGAGCATTGGGGAAACTCAATTAAAAGATTTAGCTAAACAGTTGAAACAGCGGGGAGTTAATCAAGTTAGCGAGTTGATTGCTGATGATAGTTATTTTCCCGGAGATTCAGTAAATCCGAATTGGGAATGGGAAGATGTGCAAGCAGGCTACGGAGCACCAATTAATAGTTTAATTTTCAATGAAAATGCGATAAAATTAGTGTTATCGCCGCAATCTATCGGTCAACCATTGCGAGTTGCATTTGCCGATGTAACACAAGCAAATCAGTGGCGAATTGAGAATAATTCTGCAACTGTAGGAAAGGATGAATCAGAATTTGTGGAAGTTGGGAGAGATTTATGGCAACCTGTAATTCGAGTTAGGGGAAAATTGAGATTTGGTTCTGAGTCTGAATTTGCTTATGTGTCAGTTGTCAATCCAGCTAATAATTTTCTTCAACGCTTTCGCCAGGTACTTAATGCGGAGGGAATTACTGTTACTAAGGCGTTGGTTGCATCTAATTCTCAACCACAAACTCAGGAATTAGCAGCAGTTGAATCTCCGCCGCTGGCAGATTTAGTCAGAGAAACTAACCAGGAAAGCGTTAATATTTATGCTGAGGTCTTATTAAGATTAATTGGTAAAATAGCACCTATCCCACGAAACAATAAATATGAATTTGGATTGCAGGAGTTAGGAGTAACTTTAAATCAATTAGGGGTTAATCCTAATGGGTATGTATTAGTTGATGGTTCTGGTTTATCTCGTCAGAATTTAGTTAGTCCAGAGGCCTTGGTGCAAACTTTAAGATTGATGGCTAATTCACCATTAAAATCTATTTATCGTGATTCTTTGCCGATTGCAGGTAAGAGCGGTACATTAAAGAATCGTTTCAATAATACATCAGCGCAAGGAATTGTACAAGCTAAAACGGGAACTTTAACTGGTGTTTCGGCCTTGTCAGGATATGTAGCAGTTGCAAATTTTGAACCCTTGGCTTTTAGTATTATTATCAACCAATCTGATTTGTCTGCCGAGGATTTACGGGAAGCGATAGATGAGATTGTCTTGGTATTAACTCGGTTAAAGAGGTGTTAAGTATCATTCCGTAACGCCGCCATCCTGGCGGTAATCCCGTAACGCCGCCTTCCAGGCGGTACCGCCCAGAGGGCGGCGTTACGATATAATTATTCGTAAAATTCATGCCCTAGTATTAGCATGGAAACCAAACCTAATTATAATGCCCCCGTCCCAGCGATACTTTCAAATCATGACAACAAGAGTGAAAAATTACCTAGTACCCAGGATGGAGATTTAGGAAATTACCGCCTGGAAGGCGGCGTTACGGTATTACCCAGAGGGAAAGGTTACGATATTGGGGAGAAAGTGGCGTTAGGTGATGTCAAAATTCGCCAGCGACGACTACCACACTTGGAAATGAGTAATGGTATTTATTTTATCACCTTTCGGCTTGCCGACTCTATACCCCAATCAGTTCTAAGAGAAATTGAAATAGAACGGCAAAACTTTCTAGCTAAAATAAAGAAATTAAATCGCGAACTTACTCCCGCAGAAAACTTGCGTGCCAATCAATTATTTAGCGATCGCATTGAATTATTTTTAGACAAAGGCATCGGTTCTTGCCATTTAGCCAACCCTGAGATCGCAGAAGTAGTGGCAAAAGCCCTGCAACACTTCAACGGTAAACGCTATCAGCTTTATGCTTGGTGTATAATGCCAAATCATGTCCACGTTATTGTTCGCCTCTTCCCAGAGCAAAACTTAGCAAAGACTCTCCACTCTTGGAAATCCTTTACTGCCAATATTATTAACAAGATTCTGCGAACCCAAGGTCAATTTTGGCAGAGGGAGTATTACGATCGCTTAATTCGGGATGAAGCCGAATTTTATCGAATTGTTCAGTATGTTACTGACAATCCCGCAAAAGCCAACTTGTCAGATTGGCAGTGGGTTGAACTCTGTAACTGGGAAGATCCCAACACTATCCCGTAACGCCGCCTTCCAGGCGGTAATTCCGTAACGCCGCCTTCTAGGCGGTAATTCCGTAACGCCGCCTTCTAGGCGGTACCGCCTGGAAGGCGGCGTTACATTAATAACCCGATTCCTCCTCATACTCAGGAGCCTTTTTCTTCTCAGGGATATTCACCCGCGTAGGCTTATAAGGCTTCGGAGATTCATCATCACCCCAAGCATCCGCCTCCACATCATCCTCATACTCCAAGACCATTTTCTTTTCCAAAGAACGAACTGGAGCCGGATAATCCCTCTCTACATACTCCTCCTCATAATCCCCTCCATCGTCCCAGTTATTATCTTCGTCATAATCATCATAAATTGGCTCCGGCTGCGGCGGACGTACAGGGGGGCGCACTACCGGCCTTTGCCATTGTTCGTCCTCATCCCAAGCTTCCTCAACCGCTGGCGCAACAGTCTTTCTTCTGTTTTCCACAGGTCTAACTATCTCTCCAGTACCTAATTGATTTCCAGGACTAATCATTGTGGGGAGAGTATACCCATCATCTTCGCGCTCCCAAGGTGCTTGTCCTAGACCAATACGCTCTAAAATCCCTACTGTTAGCTGACGCAGCCTTTCCTCCGATCCTTCAAACACAATTAGGCGATTAGGGCCGCTGCTGACAATTTCCTCTATGGGGAGCTCGTAAGTGCTGAGAATTTGCTCAGGGATTTGGGGGATTCCTAGGGAGGCGATGATTAAAGATACAAGTTTACCTGTCTCGCCATCGAACCTAAAACTCCGTACCCGGCCTAAAAGTTCTCCAGTTTCGGTAATAACTTCGCTGTTAATTAAGCTGCTGTAGGCTTCTACGTCTACATCGTCTTCGATCGCATTTTCGTCTTCCACCAATATTACATCACCAATTTCGCGAACGTTGGTGAGAAACATAAACTTTGGCATCCCAGCGATCGCCAGTATATTCTCTCGCAAGCCGATAGCCACAACCTCTCGTCGGTCAATATCTACCCACAATTGACTCACCACCCCTAAGCGTTTACCTCTGTCGCGGGTGATAACCTGAGTACCTAGAAGGTCGGAGCGTTGGCGGATTTGTTCAGATGTCATTCTAGCTCTAATCCTGATTTCTTAAATATACATACTACTTAACACAGCGCTAAACCTTGACTCCGGGTTACAATTTCAGTCCTAGGACTTGAGTATAAGCTCCCCGTGCCTGTGTTACGCCAATTGTGCGCTCAGCCGATTGAATCATAGGACGGCGCAAACTGACAACAATAAATTGAGCTTGTTCTGCCTGTCTTTTGATCATTCTAGCTAATCGCTCCACATTTGCCCCATCTAAAAACATATCTACTTCATCAAAAGCATAGAAGGTTGACGGGCGATAGCGTTGTAGTGCAAAAATAAAGCTTAGTGCTGTCAGGGATTTTTCGCCCCCAGACATGGAAGCTAAGCGCTGTACGGGTTTGCCTTTGGGGTGAGCAACTAGATTCAGGCCGCTGATGAAGGGATCTTCGGGGTCATCTAGCTGGAGATAGCCGTCACCTTCGGAAAGTTCGGCAAAAATGACTTGAAAGTTTTGGTTAACTGCGTCAAAGGCTTCTTTAAAAGCACGTCGCCGCAAGGTTGTAAAGTTCTCAATTCTTAATAACAGTTCGGTGCGTTCTCCTTCTAATGTTGCCAATTTTTGACTCAATTCTTGGAGACGTTCTTGAGTGCGATTGTATTCTTCTAAGGCTAACATATTTACGGGTTCTAAGGCTTGAATCCGTTTAGTTAGGGATTTTACTTCTTGCTGTAATTCGGCTAAATCTACTTTTTCCAGATGTTCGGGAATTTCTGGCGCGGGATCTGGCAATTCTCCGCGCTGGGTTTCTAGCTGAGTGCGAATAGTGGTTAACTGTTCCCGTCGCTCGTGTTGAGTTTCTTGCAGCTTTTGCAGTTGCCATTCTAGCTGTTGTTTGGCTAGGTGGCGCTCTCTGAGGTGAGATTCAGCGCGATCGCGCTCTTCTTTTTCTGCACCCAATTTTTCCTCTATTTGAGCTAACAGTACCTTAGTTTCGGTAATTTGTTCGCTAATGGTAGACAAATCGCTTTTCAGAGTTAACTGTTGACTGTCTACTGTTAACTGCTGATGGTGATATTCCTCTAACTTTTTGTTGCTGTCTTTGATTTTTTCTTGTAGGCGCTGGCTTTGATTTCCTAATTCTGCTAAGCGTTGCTGGTCATTTCGCAACGCTAATTCTCGCTCTTGCAAATTAGTTTCTAAACTGCGGAGATTTGTTTGCATTTGTTGCCATTCGCTATGGCGATTTGACTCTTCTAATTGTGCTAAAGTTTCGCGATATTGCTGTAATTCTGTTTCTTTTCCTGGCAATTCTAGCTCCAGCAATTGCAAGCGAGTTTCAGCATTAGCTAATTCTTGAGTATTCTTAGCGAGTTGAATTTTTACCTGTTCTTGCTGCGAGGTTAAATTCTTGATTTCCGCTTCTAACTGTTCTAATTTTAACTGACTTTCTCGTTGATTTTGTCTGGCTTCTACTAACTCTCGCTCGTGAGATTTCACAGCCGCCGCAGCTTGGACAATTGCAGTTTTGCACCGCTCTAAAATTCGCTCAATTTCTTGTAATCGTTCCTGCAAAGATGCAATTACTCTAGTTTCGATCGCAGAATCGCTAGCATCAACATTGCCAAAATGCAAGGAAGAGCGCGTGACAATACTACCGCCACTCATCGCGCCGCTAGTCTCTAAAATTTCCCCATCTAAAGTTACAATTCTGTAAATGCCTAAGTGTCTGCGAGCATCGCTAAGATTGGCAAAGACAACAGTATTGCCAAACACATAAGCAAAGATTTCTCGATAGCGGGAATCGCAATCAATTAAATTCACCGCCGCATCAATAAATCCAGCAGCGCGACGCAAAACATCGGGGGGAGAGAATCGCGAGCCGCGAATTTTGTTCAGCGGCAAAAACGTCATTCTTCCGGCTCTTGTTCTTTTCAAAACTTCAATTGCGGCCGCTGCTACACTATCATCATCTACCACCATATTTGTCATCCGTGCACCAGCGGCAATTTCTAAAGCTAACTGATAGCGCGGTTCCACTCTTCCCAATTGTGCGACTAAGCCGCAAATGCCGTTAATGCCACTTTGGACTATAACTTTAGTTGCCGCAGTTCCGGTAGTTTCTTGAATAGCTTGAGCTTGCGCTTCTAGCTTATCTAATTTTCGCTGTCTTTCCCGTTGTTCTTCCAGCAGGCGGGTTTGAGTATCCTGTTGTAGTTGCAATTCTTGTTCGGCGGATGCTACAATTTGAGTTAAAGATTCTACTTGCAGTGAGGCGAAAGCTTTAGTTTCAACCGAGCGGGTGAGTTGATTTTGTTTATCTGCAACTTCCTGTTCTAAATTCTGCAAAGACTCGTTTTGCTCTTGAATTTTCCGCTGCAATTGATCGGCACGTTCCCTTACAGTTGCTTGTTCCGTGCGTTGCGGATTGATGGTTTTTTGCAGAATTTCTATTTGGTGGTGGAGTTCTGTTTGTTGCTGCACCCAAGCTTCAGCAGTAGACGCGATCGCATTCACAACTTCCCGGTTTTGGTCGAGAATTCGTTGCGCTTCATCCCGCTGTTGCTGCAAAATTCCATGTTGAGAATTGGTATAGGATATTTCTACCTCTACCTGTTCTAAGGTTTGCCGATGTTGGCGAATTTGTTGGTCAGTTTGTGCTATTTGTACCGCCGTTTGTTGCGCTGCTGTTTCTAGTTCTTGCTTGCGGTTTAGCAGTTGCCGTTGTTCTGCTTCCTGAGTAACTAAAGTAGATTGCAAAGCTATGAGTTCCGATTCTCCTAAAGCTTTGACCCGCGCATTTAATCGATCGAGTTCAGCGGTTGCTTGTTGAATTTGGGTTTCGAGGGATTGGAGTTGACTATTTAAGTCAGTTAAAGTGCGATCGCCTGCTTCGATTTGTTCCCGCAATTTCCACTCTTGTTGTTGCAGGCGGCGATATTTGAGTATGGCTTCAAACTGCGATTTTTCTTGCAATTCAGCACGCAGTTTTTGATATTTTTCAGCTTTCACGCGGTCAGCAGAAAGGCGATCGCGTTGTGTAATTAGTTCTTTCTCAACAATGCGCGATCGCTCTTCGTGGCCTTTTACCTCATCTAACTTATTTTTAGCTAAGACTATTTTGCGATCGAATTGCGCCACACCCGCCAATTCGTCAATAATTTCGCGACGTTCCTTCGCATTCATGGAAATAATGCTAGTAACATCGCCTTGGAGTACGACATTATAGCCTTCTGGATAAATCCGCAGGCGGTTTAACTGTTCGTGGAGTTCTGTCAGCGTACAGGGGTCGCCGTTGATGTAATAATTTGAGGTGTAAGTGCCTTGTTTTGTCACCCGCAGCTTACGAGTTACACTCCACTCCGCAAATTTTGACTGTTTGTTCCCCCCCTTAGCAAGGGGGGGTTGGGGGGGTTCTAAAGTTGGGTTATCAGGCTGGGAGTGTCCGTTATTTTCGTGAAGTGCGATCGCTTCGGCGCGGCGTTTCGCGATCGCATCAATTTCCTCATTCTCTGCAACAGATAACTCATCCGTTACATCCGTTTCCTCATTCTCTGCAACAGATAACTCATCTTTTACATCATTTTCCTCACCATCTGCAACCGATAACTCATCTTTTACATCAATGTCGTCACCATCTGCTAACCATTTTTCGGCCTCAGCTTCCAAATGAAAAGTCGCCGTCACGCTAGCTTCAACAGTACCGCGCTTATTTTGAGCATTATTAACCAAATCCGGCAAACGTTCGGCCCGCATTCCTTTGGAGGTGGAAAGTCCCAGACAAAATAGCAAAGCATCGAGGATATTGGACTTACCGGAACCATTGGGCCCGGAAACCACAGTAAACCCCGGCAGCAAGGGAATGGCCGTTGTGCCGCCAAAGGACTTAAAATTTGTCAGTTCAACTCGCTTGATGTGAACCATTATGCTCGGCTTAGCTGTAGCGCTGATCTAGTCTGGATTACGTTCACTGCTCTAGGGTAACACTTCGACAGTCGAAGGAAGAAGGCAGAAGGCAGAAGGCAGAAGGCAGAAGGAAGAAGGCAGAAGGCAGAAGGCAGAAGGCAGAAGGCAGAAGGAAGAAGCTTTAGTTATCTAGGAGAGAAGGAAAATGCGATCGCAGTAAGGATTTCAGTAATTAACAATGTCCTAACCGTCTTGGCGGTTGCTATACCTCGACTTGCCTGGTTTCTCTTTCCCCAACTTCTCCAAAATTTGGACGATCGCACTGCATTTCCTTTGTCCTTTTCATAGTCTACTCCCAAGATAGCTCAAGTTAGGGAAGCGATCGCTTCTAGGAGTCTAGTTGAGGACATCCTAATTTTCAGTAAATTCACCTAATTAACAATGTAAAATACGGATGGCTAAAAAGCTTGCTGTATAAGCATTCTTCCCTCTTCCCTCTTCCTTCTTCCTTCCTTCTACGTTATAAGTTAAATTCGATGTATAGCAGTCGCCAAGGCGATTAGGACGTTCTGAGTTCCACCAAACTCGCTGATTCTATTCCCTTCTTCCCCTTCTTTCCCTAGTCCCTAGCCCCTAGCCCCTAGCCCCTAACCGCTGAAAGCGGTTGCTATAACTATTATCCGCGATCGCGTTAACTTCGCAAAGGTTTAAGTATGGTAATTAATGGTAATTCAAGTTTTGACTATCTCCAAGGAACGGCAGAATCAGACAGCCTTGTGGCTTTTGAAGGGAATGATATAGTTTACGGCCGAAAGGGAGACGATGCGATCGCAGGCGGCGATGGCAAAGACAAGCTCAACGGCGGTCAAGGTAACGATGCCATCTACGGTGGCGCAGACGATGATATCATCTGGGGAGCAAAAGGCAACGACCGAATTTTTGGCGAAGTCGGCAATGATACTCTCATTGGTGGCAAAGGTAGCGATACCCTCACTGGCGGAGAAGGAAATAATATTTTCGGTATTGCGATCGAAGGCTGCGGCTGCCAAACTATCACCAAAGCCGATTACATTACCGACTTTAAAAGTGGTAGCGATACCCTGCGCTTACTCAATGGAGTTAAGTATGAAGATTTAAACATCTTTCAAGGCACGGGCGCTAACAGTAATAATACCATTATTCGCGACAAACTCACAGGCGAATATATGGCAGTATTGCAAGGAGTTAATGTCAGTACCATTACCCAAAATGACTTTGTAACTTTTACCTCTGGTAAAGTCGTAACTGACTGGAATGCAACGCTACTAGATGCAGTGCGAACAGGTGGCACTCCGCCTCCCGTAGCGGCCAGGAATATGGCAATGGTTCACACTGCTATTTATAACGCTGTGAATGCGATCGATGGAAGCCACAGTGCTTACAAACTGGAATTAGAAGCGCCTGCGGGAGCCTCTGAGGAAGCAGCGGTGGCAGCCGCCGCAAGCCGGATATTAACAAGTTTGTACCCTGCACAAAAAGCAAAATTTGATGCTGCGATCGCATCATCTTTAGCCACAATTCCTAACAACCAGGCGAAAACCGACGGTATTGCAGTTGGAGTATCTTCCGCCGACCAAATTATTGCTTTAAGGAGTAAAGATGGCACAAGTACGGCAGTGAATTTTACATCAACAACTGACCCTGGCGACTGGGTTCCAACTCCACCAGCCTTTGCAAATGCGTTGTTACCTCAATGGCCTAAAGTTGATTGTTTTGCGATGACTAGCGGTTCCCAGTTTCAGCCGTCAGGGCCACCAGATTTAGATAGCGCTAAATACGCAGATGATGTTAATTTTGTTAAGGAAATAGGCGCAAAAGATAGCTTGATGAGATCGCCAGATCAAACAGCAATTGCTAAATTCTGGGAAGATGGTTCCAACACTTTTACCCCTCCTGGACACTGGAACCAAATCGCGGAACAAGTATCTACACTAGCGGAAAATTCCCTAGAAGAAAATGCTCGGCTGTTTGCAATGCTAAATATTGGCTTAGCTGATGCCGGTATTTGTGCCTGGGATGCCAAGTATAAATACGATCTCTGGCGACCACTAACAGCAATCCAGCAAGCTGATAAAGACGGCAATCCAGATACAGTTGCCGATCCAAATTGGCAGCCATTGTTAACTACTCCCCCTTTCCCTGAGTACATATCTGGACACAGTACATTTAGCGGTGCAGCCGACTCAATCTTGAGTTATTTCTTTGGAAATGATTTCAGTTTTGTAGATACAGGAGAGCCATCTATAAATAGTTCTTTACGAAAGTTTGACAGCTTTGGAAATGCAGCAGATGAAGCTGGAATGAGCCGCCTTTACGGAGGTATTCATTTTATGAGTGCTAATCAAGACGGTTTGGCGGCGGGGAGAGATTTAGGTAACTATGTCGTCCAGAATTTTTTGATTTGATTGTTCTTATACCAACCACCAAAATGGTTAGGAAATTTTGTTTCTTTGATAACTTACGTAACGCCGCCCTCTGGGCGGTAATATACCGCCCAGAGGGCAGCGTTACGGTTGCTAATTCTAAGTTATGACTCCTGCTTTTATTAATTTTTAAAGTCTTTGACATTTTCAGAAAAATCTTTTAGAATATTGATAGGTAGTCAAATGCTGGAAAGCTCATCAAGCTTAATCCCTCACACAGCGCTAATTTTTTCTATGAAATACCAAGCCTCAGAAAGCTACTCCTCAACCCTCCAAGACGAACTCAACCAAGAATTAGAAAAACCTGTCATTATCGGCTTAGAAAATGTCACTAAAGTTTATGGTATCGGCGATCTGGAAGTTCGGGCTTTAAACGGTGTCAGCTTGATAGTAAAGAAAGGGGAGTATTGCGCGATTATGGGAGCATCTGGATCGGGTAAATCTACAGCCATGAATATTATCGGCTGTCTGGATCGGCCCAGCAGTGGCCGTTATTATTTAGACGGGGTGGATGTCGCACAAATGCCAGAGGATGATTTGGCTGGTATTCGCAATTTAAAGCTGGGCTTTGTGTTCCAGCAATTTCATCTGCTAGCGCAGTTAACAGCATTAGAAAATGTGATGTTACCGATGGTTTATGCGAGCGTTCCTCCAGCGGAAAGAAAAGAAAGAGCAACTATTGCTTTAACGCGGGTAGGTTTGGAAAGTCGGCTATATAATAAACCCAACCAACTATCAGGAGGACAACAGCAGCGGGTGGCGATCGCGCGTGCCATAGTCAACCGTCCCGTCCTATTATTAGCAGATGAACCTACAGGGGCTTTAGATAGCAAAACTACTCAAGAAGTGATGAATATTTTCACAGAACTAAATGACAGTGGGATGACTGTTGTGATGGTGACACACGAGTCAGAGGTAGCGCGTCAAACTCGTCGAATTGTCGTATTTCGTGATGGCAAAGTGATACATGATGACCTCACGCCAGATGACCTTCACAGTGCTGGATTTTAACTGATTAATCGGTAATTGGTAATTGGTAATTGGTAATTGGTAATTGGTAATTGGTAAGCAGATTAACAGTTAACAGTTAACAGTTAACAGTTAACAGTTAACAGTTAACAGTTAACTGCTAGCTCATTTTTCTTGCAATTGCTTGACAGCGCGAGTTAGACGCTGCAAATATGGTTTGATAATTTCTCTATTCTGGTGCTGTAACTGAGAAACCTGGTCTTGCAAGTGGTTAATCTGGGTTTCCAGTGCTGTCAAGTCTTTTACGGGTTGACTTGTCAAATTTTCCAATTGATTTAGGGAAGCTTTAACCTCACTAAAATCAGAAGTTTCACCGCTACGATGATGCAAATCTGCGGTATTATTTTTAATCTCAGTTAACTTTTCATCCATTAGCAAAAAACGCACATTCACAGTTTCCCAATCTTGCTGTCCAAGTACATTAGTTTCCAAGCTGCGGAGTTTCTGTTGCAAGTCAGAGAGGATAGCATCGATATCCTGGGAATTTTCGGGGAGTGCGTGGACTTCGCGGTGGATCGATTCTACAACTGTATGGATGTCCGCGATCGCGGAACTCGCGTTTTCCCGAACCTGTTCCTCAAAGCGTTGCCGATTGGCCAAATTCAGCGATAAAGCTAGAGTTAAAGGAGCAGCGGCATAGATAAGTTGACCTGATAGTGCTGCCGCCAACGTACCAATGGCAGAACCAGCAACAGAGGCGTATTCTGCCAATTCTAGCCAATTCCGCTGGTTCAAGGGGTGGCTTACAGTTTTAAATGATGTGTTCTCAACTTTCTGCATGGGTTGATATTCTGGTAGATTGCAATATGGATATGATAGAGGCAATTTTGGAAGGAAGAAGGGCGATCGCGTCAAGGTTCAACTATAGCGATCGCTCCCATCCCTGAAATCGCCTCAGTAGTTACTAACTAGGTAGAAATAAAATGGGTCTGAAAATTATCGAAAGCTTTGATGGCAATTTTACCCTAGAAGCGGAGGCTAAAGCAGAACTATTTACATTGTTAACGGGTGAAAACTTCCTCAAACAAGTAACAGAACAATTGCAGTGCGATCGCGCCGAGTTTGCCGAACTACTTTTCCAGCCAGTTCCTTATAGTACAGCAACACCGAAAGGGATGCCTCCTGAATTTGAGAAGTATCGGGAATCGAAGGATTATGAAATTATTAACGTCCCCCCTAACTTTATGTTCAAAGCTAAAATATTTAAACCCAGTCGTCTCTGTGCCATTTATCGAGTTTTCAACAATGAAGAGTAAGAGAAAGAGAAATAAATAAGACTCACGGTTTACGTAACGCCGCCAACAGGCACGGTTTCTTGACGCGCTGCGCTTGCCAAGCAATGACATAGTTATGTCTTTTCCTTCTTCCTTCTTCCTTCTTCCTTCATTATCAACAATGACAACTGAAATACCATCCCTCAATAGCTTAGAATTTATCCCCTACATTGACACTGAGGGTTTAGTCCCTAATAGCGTACAGGGAAAAATCGGAGTTTATGCAATTTTTGACAGCCAAAAAGTTTTGCAATTTGTAGGTTATTCTCGCGATATGTATCTCAGCCTCAAACAGCATTTAGTGCGCCAATCACAAGGCTGTCACTGGTTAAAATTCCAAACTATTGAACGGCCAAATCGCACCATCTTAGAAAGCATTCGAGATGCTTGGATTGCCGAGAATGGTTCAATACCTAGTGGCAATGATGCTGACCAAGCTAAGTGGAACGATCCGATCGATGTTAAACCTGCGATGACAGTTGAAGAATTGGCTAATTACGAAAGTATAGTAATTGATGAAATTGCGAAAGATAAGTTGTTGAAAAATGTCGCGCGGCGAGTAGAGGCGGAAATTTTATCGTCCCTAAAATCGCGGGGCGTGACAGAGGAAATTCGCTTCAATCCTAAGTTGAAAACCAGCGGTTTACTGGATTTGAAGTAATGCGTGAAGCACTTTACTTCAGTCCGCGTAGGCGGACTTTGTTTGTATAGCCGCGATTTCTAATCGCCCAGAAAAAAGTGCGATCGCACTGTCTAAAAAGTGCGATCGCCTTCTAATTCCGCTACATCTATCTATTGGCTAATCAGTAAAGCCACAGGAAAATTTTTAAGAGCCTCACCAATTGCTAACTTACCATCTGTTTTAATCATCTGCTCAGTAATAACATTTTTCCAGACAGACGGTATTTCCTGCGAAAACTCAAGGCTAGTATCTCCCCATACCTGTTCACCAAGTGGCAATTCTTCTGGCTGAATCAGTTTTGTTAAAAAGCGGGGAGCGACAGTAACAACTGTTCGATCGCCATAGCTTCTAGCAAAAGCTACAACACAATCCTTAAACTTGCCAATTACCTCTAGTGGTTGATAGCTTCCTTCCTGAAAAACTTGCTGATATTTTTTCCTAGCCTCCAGAACTCTAGTAATCAAAAATAGCTTAATTCTGGCATCTTCTCGTGTCAAAATTAGCTCCTCAATCAGTGGCAAAATATCTGCCTTAGCTTTCTCCTTAATCTCCCGCAAAACCTCAACTCGCCGCTCAAAATTAACTGGCCGACGATTATCTGGATCTACATGACTCAAATCCCAGAATTCACTACCCTGATAAATATCAGGTACACCGGGAGCAGTCGCTTTCAGCAGTGTTTGAGATAAAGAATTAAAAATTCCATATTGAGCAACCCGCTTCCAAAAAGGCATAACTTCTTGGATAAATTGATTTTGTTCGGAAGGCTCCAGAACATTATCAACAAAAGCCATAAAATCTGCCTCATAATCATTATCTGGCCTTAACCAAGCCGTGTGAACTTTAGCCTCACGGACGGCCTTAATCATAAAATTTTTCATCCGCTCGATAAAATCAGTATTTTCAATTCCCTCAAAAGGTAAACTTCCAACAAGTGTTTGGTAAAAGAAGTATTCATCATTAGGAGCAGGAACCATTTGACCATTGAGACTTTTTCTTTGGGAACGGTTGATATCGCTCCAAGTTTTCACCTGTTTTTCCCATTCTTCCGGGATTTCAGAAAGCACGTTAATTCGCGCTCGCACATCTTCCCCCCGTTTAGTATCGTGAGTAGCCGTAGCATTCATTTTATGGGGCCAGACTTCCTGTTGCTTGCGGTTAAACTCGTGAAAATCAGCTAAGGAAATACCAAAATGACTGGGACTACCACCAACTTCATTAAGAGATAAAAGACGATTATAGACATAGAAAAGAGTGTCCTCAATTCCCTTGGCCATCAAAGGGCCAGTCAACTGCTGAAGCTTCATTACAAAGTGACGTTGTTCCTCTCTTTGTAATGCTGTTAAACTTTCCTCTTCTTCTAGTAAGAGTAAATTTTCGATAAAGTCTAGTTCTTTCAGCAATTGCGGTTCTTGTTGCTTAGCTTTGGCAATCGCATCTTTTACATAAGTACGATCTGATTCCCTCAACCCATCCTGATTTATATAGGTTCGATAAACTGGAAAAATTGTTAAAACGGCACTAAGTGCTCTTGCCAAACCTAGCCGAGTAAAGTCATTTCCGTGTCGAGATTTACCCGATATTTTTTTCAGAAGTTGAGCTAAATTGTCTACATCTCCCGCTAAATTCTTTTCAACGATCAGTGCTTTCTTTTCCTTAAAAAGCTGCTCGTAATTAATATTTGCTCGTGTAAATCTCAAGTAGATATCAGTGAACTGTTGCTCGTTATCACAACAGCAAAAAATGCCGTTAACGTAGTTCAAAAAGTCGTAGCCACTCGTTCCCTGAATCGGCCAATAAGAGGGCAAGTCTTCTTTTTGTTCAAGAATTTTTTCAACTGTGATGTAAATATCTCCGGTTCTATCTCTGAGTCTTTTTAGATATTCTGTTGGGTCATAAAGTCCATCAATGTGATCGATTCTCAGTCCAGTAAATTTCCCCTCTTCCACCATCTGAAATATCAGAGCATGAGTTTTGTGAAAAACTTTAAGTTCTTCGACTTTTACAGAAATCAATTCATTAACAGTAAAAAATCGTCTATAGTTAATTTCTTCTGCTCCTACCTTCCAGAAAGATAGGCGATAGAACTGATCCGCAAGCAAAGTATCCAGCCAGTTAAAACTTTCTGAATTGCCATTTTCCCCATTAAAAAAATTGATGTTTTTATCAATAAACTCCTTAACTGATGGATTTTGAGTATAAAGTTCCCACAGAAGACCTTTAACAAAAGCGATCTGATCGTATCGTTCTTTGCCTTTTGTTTCGGAAGGCGCACTTTTAATCAGGTACAGAATACCCAGTAATTTGATAAAATCAGGATGCTGTCTTCCTAATTCTCTGGCAAGCTGTCCCAAATTATGAGTAATAAATTTGGCATAAGATGCAAGACAAACGGGCAATTTTAGGCTATAATAATTAACGCTCAAACCACCTTCGTCATAATTGAGTTGAATCTCTCCATTTTCCAGGCAATCTCCATAAAAATTGCCCAGCATCGGGGTAAGTATTCGCCCTTTTAGATTTTCATCAGGATGATTCCATTCAATATCAAAGTAGTCAAAATAGTCGGAATCATTACCGTTTTCTAGTACGTCCATGAGGAACTGATTTTGAGAATCATAAGCCATGTGGTTAGGAACAATATCCTGTACCCATCCCATGCCGTGTTCCTGGATTGTCCTCACCAATTCTTCAAAGTTTTCTGAGGTTCCTAGTTCGGGATTGAGGTGATTTGAATCAACAACATCATAGCCGTGAGTGCTACCCTTTCTGGCTTTAAAAACGGGTGAAGCATAAACATCAGTAATTCCTAATTCTGCTAGATAACTAATTATGTCGTTGGCGGATTTAAAGTCAAAACCTGCATGGAATTGAATTCGGTAGGTGGTTGTGGGAATCTGCATAGTTTTACCTTAATTTTAAGAGCGCTAAAGCGCAACTACGTACCTTTACTTAGACTATCTGTATGGTGGGCGCTCGCCACACAAAGCTTGTAACTTATAGCTAGAAATTATTGAGGCGAGCGCCCACCTTACTCCTATAGCTTTTATAGCTCATAAAGTGCAAAAGTATGCGGTTTTACGGTCAATTCCTGTCCAGGTATTATCTTTTCAGGCAATTGAGAACCAGCACCCATCCATTTTTTATCGGCAGAGTCTAAAATCTTCTTCCAGTTGCCTTGGGGAAGTGCGATCGTAAAGGTGACATTGCTATCGTTGAAGTTTAAGATGCAGAATATCTGACTGTCATCACTCCAGCGACGTAGAAATAAGATTTTTTCATCTTCGTTGCTAGACACCTCTAGATTTTTCTTATCCAGTTTTTTCAAGGCGGGAATTGTACGGCGTAGCTGAATTAGTTTTTGATACCATTCCCGTAGAATTTTGTGCTTTCCTTCTTGCTGTTTTTCCCAGTTGAGTTTGCAGTTATAGAAGGTGTCATAACTCTGGGGATCTTGAAATTCACCTCGACCTTCAAAGGCTTTAAATTCTTCTTGTTTGTCTTTCCGTATTGCTTCAATCAAGCCTGCATCGGAATGGGAAACAAAGTACAAGAATGGTGCTTCTTCCCCGTATTCTTCTCCCATAAAGAAGAATGGTATATAGGGAGAAATTAAGACAGTGCCAGCGGCGAGTTTCAATCCTTCAAAAGAGACTATTTTAGATAATCTATCCCCCAAAATTCGGTTGCCGATTTGGTCGTGAGTTTGCGAAAACACTACGAATTGATGACCCGGTTCTTCTTTAGATGAATTGCCATGCTTTCGCTTTCTGTGAGGGGCGTATTGTCCAGAGTAAACAAAGCTTTCTCTAAAGGATTTTTCTAGATGTTCGCACCTACCAAAATCTTGGTAATACCTGTCATTTTCTCCCGTGAGTAAGGCGTGTAATGAATGATGGAAATCGTCGCACCATTGGGCATCTAATCCAACGCCACCTAACTCTTTTGGACGCACAACTCTGACATCATTTAAGTCACTTTCTGCGATTAGATAAAGTTTTCGCCCTAGTTGTTGAGAAATTTCAGCAGTTACATCTGTGAGTTCTTCCAAGAATGGTCTCGCACTTACCTCAAAAATTGCTTGAATGGCATCTAAACGCAGAGCATCAATGTGATATTCCTGGAACCAATAAATAGCATTTTCGTGAAAATAATTGCGGACTCCATCGCTATATTGATCGTCAAAATTTAGAGCATCTCCCCAAATAGGATGATATTTATCTGTAAAGTAGGGGGCAAATTTAGAGAGGTAATTGCCTTCGGGGCCGAGGTGATTGTAGACGACATCTAGAATTACTGAAATGCCATGTTCGTGACAGGCATTCACAAGTTTTTTGAACCCTTCCGGCCCACCATAGGAGTTTTGCACTGCGTAGGGATAGACACCATCATAGCCCCAGTTCCGTTCGCCGGGAAATTGGGAAACTGGCATAACTTCTATGGCATTAATTCCCAAATCTCTTAGTTCTTCCAGTCTGGGAATTATGGCTTCAAATGTACCTTCAATGGTGAAAGTCCCGACGTGCAATTCATAGATAATCATTTCCTCTAAAAGAACGCCTTTCCACTCTGAATCTGTCCAGATAAATGTACTTCTATCGATGACTTCAGAGGGCCCATGTACGCCTTGTGGTTGATGTCTGGATGCTGGATCTGGCTTGTCGGTGATTCCTTCGAGTTGGTAATAGTAAAGCGTTCCATGTTTGATGTCTGTAGCTGTTACTTCCCAGTAACCTTCTTCGGATTTTTTTTCCATTGGAATGAGGCGTTGTTCTGGGGAAACAATTTGTACGGCTACCTCTTTAAGAGTGGGGGCCCAAACTGTAAATTTACACTTTCCTAACCCGATATATTCTGCACCAACTTTCACGTTTAATTTTCCTCTTTCAAATTTAATTTTACTTTTTGATGATGGCGATGGCAATTGTTGGGGTGAAGCAAATAGATGTAAAAATTTTAGCTTTGCTCCGATCGCCCATTGTGTCAAGGTGAGTTTAACTTTAAAACGCCTATTTTGAAAGTAACTAGAGTTAAAGTTATAAACAACTAACTTTAGACAGAGTAAACAAGTGCTATAATTGTAACTGAAAAAACAGCAAAAAATCGCAAAATCTGCATTGTAGCTTGCACCAATTTGGTGAGCATAATTAAACGTAATGTGAGCCTACTTTTTTATGGTCATTGCCTTTGGACGGGAAATCTGCGGGAATCTCGACTCGGTAGAGTCTCGCGAGTGGTTGGTAACAAACGGTATCGGCGGTTATGCTTCGGGAGCGATCGCGAATCTGCTCACTCGCCGCTATCATGGTATGCTGGTGGCAGCTCTCAAACCGCCGCTGGGCCGCACTTTGATGCTGGCAAAGTTGGACGAAACCGCATTATACAATAATTATACTTATCCGCTTTATACAAATCGTTGGGCTGACGGCACTGTGGAACCGCACGGCTACAAGCACATCGAACGCTTTCACCTCGAAGGTACTACACCCGTCTGGAGCTTTGCTTGTGCTGATGCTCTCCTAGAAAAGCGGATTTGGATGCAGCAAGGTGCTAACACAACCTATACTCGCTACTACCTGCGCCGCGCCACAAAACCCCTAACCCTCGCGATTAAAGCCTTAGTCAATTATCGCGACTACCACCACATCACTAACGCCGACGATTGGCGGATGAGCATCGATCCTATAGAAAAAGGAGTCTGCGTGACTGCTTTTCCTAGAGCTGTACCCCTCTATCTGCTCACAGATGCCTCACCAGATGCTAAATTTCACCTTTCTCTACCCGCTTATGATTGGCATTACGGTTTTGACTTGGCAGTAGAAAAATATCGCGGCATGGATTATTGTGAGAATCATCTGCACGCAGCGACTTTTCACGTCACGATTGAACCGGGAGGCTTTCTCACTTTCATAGCTAGCACTGAGAAAAATCCCGATTTAAACGGTGAAGCCGCCTTAGAATTGCGTCGCACTTACGAGGAACAATTGCTGCAAACATGGTCAAAAGTGAGTGATAACCCTGAGTGGGTGAACCATTTAGTGTTAGCCGCCGACCAGTTTATTGTCAACCGTCCCCTACCTGACGAACCCGACGGCAAAACGATCATCGCTGGATATCCTTGGTTTAGCGATTGGGGTCGCGATACCATGATTAGCCTACCAGGTCTCACAATCTGTACTGGGCGTTACGACGTAGCGCGGTCGCTTCTTCGCACTTTTTCTCGCTATGTAGATCGGGGAATGTTGCCAAATCGCTTTCCTGATACGGCGGATGTTCCTGAATATAATACTGTGGACGCGACGCTGTGGTATTTTGAGGCAATCCGTGCTTATTGTGAGGCGACTGGGGACGACCAACTTCTAGGGGAACTCTGGCCTGTCTTGGCAGAAATTATTGACTGGCATCGGCAGGGGACTCGCTATAATATACATCTCGACCCTGATGATGGTTTAATTTATGCTGGTGAAACGGGCGTACAGCTCACTTGGATGGATGCAAAGGTTGATGATTGGGTGGTGACTCCTCGGATGGGCAAGCCGATTGAGATTAGCGCTCTTTGGTACAATGCTCTACAGGCTATGGTGTATTTTGCTCAAAGGCTGGGCAAGTCTCACATAGAGTATGAGAGATTGGCTGAGGGGACGGCAAAGGGTTTTGCTCGTTTCTGGAATGATGGGGTGGGTTATTGTTACGATGTTTTGGACGGGCCCGGCGGCCATGATGCCTCACTTAGGCCTAATCAGTTATTCGCGGTTTCGTTGCAGATTTCTCCAGCTTCTTCTCCATCTCCCCAAGCTGCTAACCCTTTCTTGGCACTGGCGGGGAGTAAAAAAATGACTGGTTATCCCTCCTTACTCACGCCAATTCAGCAACGGTGTGTAGTGGATGTTTGTGCTCAACATCTTCTCACTTCTCACGGTGTGCGAAGTCTCTCCCCGGAAGATCCGCAATATCAAGGTATTTATGGAGGCGATCGCTTACAACGAGACGGTGCTTATCATCAGGGTACTGTGTGGGGCTGGTCGATCGGCTCCTTTGCTTTAGCTCACTTACAGGTATACAAAGATCCGGCGCTAGTTAGGGAATTTCTGGAACCTATGGCTAATCATCTATTGGCGCACGGGGTTGGGAGTTTAAGTGAGATTTTTGATGGGGATGCCCCCATGCAGCCGAGGGGTTGTATTGCCCAGGCGTGGACGGTGGCTGAGGTGCTTCGGGCTTGGGCGATCGCGCAATGTTAAAATGTTAAAAGGAATGTTAAAAGGAATGTTAAAAGGGCGGTTAAGAGGGGATTAAGAGGGCGGTTAGAAACCGCGTCTACACAAACAAAACCCGCCTGCGCGGGTTAAATTTATACAGTTTCGCGTTGCTCGGTCAAGCCACCTGTTAAAATTAGTAAATCTTCTCTTGCCTAAAATTGGCGATCGCCAACATCTTCATCAACCCATCAAAAATACTATGAAATCGAGTAGTGCAGCACAAATCTTCTGGTCGATATTGAGCAGTTTTATTTTTGTGTCTCTCATTCCAATTTTAGCTACTTTCTATTGGTTTGGTCAGAAAGTAGGTATCCTTATCACTTTTTTATTCTCGCTTTGTTTTTTATGGCTATTGTCCTATATTAAATCTAAACTGTACGGATTCACTATCCAGATATTAGTTTAGAGGAAATGTTGCAGAAACATTTAGAATTTCGCCAGCGGATGATTGGCGATTTAGGCATTAAAGTATTGACAGATGTTTCGTGGGAAAATTACGTTAAGATAGTGCAGGAATCAGTCATTTATCGCAAGCGATCGCTAAAGAGAAAAAATTTATTATTGGCAATGATAGAAGTCACGCTGTTTGAACTAAATCCTAAGTCAGAATGGTTGGGTGATTATGCTAAGTTTGCCCGACAAAGATGAACTCTTAGCAATTACCCAATTAGCGTAAAATTATCTTGAGTAATCAGATTAGCTTGCACTCCACTAATGGTGGCTAAGACTTGACCAGTTGTAGCGATCGCGATTAAACTTCCACCAACATCTTGACTAACACTTAATTGCTCAAAAGTCAAGCCACCCGTTAAAATCAATAAATCCTCGCCAACGGTAAAATCTGCGATCGCATCACTTCCCCCTAAACCCAAAACAAAGCGATCGCTACCACTCCCACCCACAAGTACATTATCCCCCAAATCCCCGCAAAGCCAATCATTACCACTTCCCCCCGTCAAAGTATCATTATCTTTGCCACCGTAGAGAGTATCATTACCTTCATCGCCGTCTAGCTTATCGTCACCCTCACCGCCAAAAATCAAATCATTGCCATTTCCACCGCAGATACAATCTTGTTCACCATCAGAAGCGAGTGCGATCGCGCTGCCAGTATCACCAAAAATCGTATCATCCCCATCGCCACCACAGATACTATCATCACCGCGATCGCCCCACAACAAATCATCGCGATCGCCACCCAAAATCACATCATTATCCTTGCCGCCTTGTATAGTATCATTATCCTCACCCCCCACAAGCGTATCTTCCCCTTCTTGTCCACTCAAAAAGTCATTTCCCGTACCACCAAATAGCAAATCGCGACCATTCAAATCAGGATCGAAGGGGTTGAAAGTGCCTCCAAATAGGCTATCTGCACCCTCATCGCCAAGTATAGTATCATTACCGCGATCGCCCCAGACTAAATCATCATCCTTACCCGCGATCGCCACATCATTATCCTTACCTCCAAAGATAGTATCATTGCCAGCATTACCATTAATATAATCATTACCCTCATTACCTAGAAGTAAGTCGCGATCGCTTTCCGAACCAATAGGAAATTCGCTAGCAAATCCCCCATAAATATTATCATTTCCCGGCTGACCAAATAAGATGTCACTACTGCCAAAACCATCGATCGCATCATTGCCGTTGCTACCTATAATGCTGTCATCGCTATCAGTACCAATGAGAGTGCGATCGGTCGAATTAGGGCCAAGAATAGAACTCAGACTTGCTAAGCTAATCTGTTTGCAAATACAATCATTTTCCTCAAAATGCGAAGGAATTAATGTCAGAGTTGGAGTTGCTGATGGAATCGGAGTTGCTGATGGAATTGGCGTAACTGATGGAATCGGTGTAATTGATGGAATTGGCGTTTCTGATGAAATAGGAGTTACTGATGGAATTGGTGTTGCTGATGGAATTGGTGTTGGTGTTGGAGTTCCTGATAGAATTGGTATTGGTGTTGGAATTGGAGTTGCTGATGGAATTGGAGTTGCTGATGGAATCGGTGTAATTGATGGAATCGGAGTTGGTGTTGGAGTTCCTGATAGAATTGGTATTGGTGTTGGAATTGGAGTTGCTGATGGAATTGGAGTTGCTGATGGAATCGGTGTAATTGATGGAATTGGAGTTACTGATGGCGTTGGAGTTGGGGTAACTGATGGTGTCGGTGTAACTGATGGAATTGGTGTTGGTGTTGGCGTTGGAGTCGGTTCTGGTGTTGGTGTTGGTGTAACTGATGGAATTGGCGTATTTGATGGAATTGGTGTTGGTGTTGGGGTAACTGATGGTGTAGGTATTGGCGTGGGAACAGGTGTCGGCGTTGGAGTAGTATCTACAATAGTCAAAACAGCCTGAGAAGTCGCGCCCAAAGTTCCACCATTTGTGGGAGAATTTAAACTTAAATTGACCGTTTCATCTCCTTCTACTAAAGGATCATCAGTAATAGGAATAGTGAAAGTTTTACTATTTTCGCCAATCCCAAAACTTAAAGAACCATTGACAGCCGTATAGTCACTCCCTGTATTCGCACTACCATCAGAAGTGGTATAACTAACATTAGCAGCAACATTAGCACTACCTGTACGATTTACCGTAATAGTAGCAGTTGCACCATTTTCATTAACACTGTAAGTGGGATTGCTGAAATTGAATGTACCAGGGTCAGCAAAATCATCATCGTTAATTGTTAATGTCGCTATATTTTGCACTCCCAAAGTTGCACCATTTGTAGGAGAACTTAAACTTAAATCAACTGTCTCATTCCCTTCTACTAAAGTATCATTAGTAATTGGAATAGTGAAAGTTTTATTGATTTCGCCAATGCTAAAACTTAAAGTACCATTGACAGTAGTATAGTCACTACCTGCATTCGCACTACCATCAGAAGTGCTATAATTAACATCAGCCACTACATTACCGCTACCAGTGCGTTCAACAGTAATAGTAGCAGTTGCACCATTTTCATTAACACTGTAGGTGGGAGCGCTGAAATGGAATGTGCCAGGGTCATCAACCTTGACAGTAAAGGGAGTAAGTAAACTTGTAGCGGTGTCATTATTAGAAACTTCCTTTGATGTAGCAGTGACATTCAAATTAATTGAACCGATCGCACTAGAAGTTAGCGTTAAACCTGTCAAATCATTATAAGTAAGTGTCCAAATACCACCGCCATTGTTAGTTCCTGCTGATAAAGATGCTGTCGCAGGAACCCCAGAAATCTCAATAGAATCAATGACTTCTGAACCATCATAATCTACCAAAATAGGTGTAATATTAAGAGCGATCGCATTATTAACCACACCCGCAGCATCGTTAGCCGCCACAGTTGGCACGTCAGCTACCGCAGTGATAGTAATTGGTATGGTTTCTGTATCAGTTAAAATACCCCCACCAGTATTGCCATTATCCTTGACTTGGATCTCTACATAAGTATTGCCGCTGTAATGGAGATTGGGCAAATATGTTAATCCATTAGCAGCAGAAAAAGTGGTATTAATCTCATTAAGAGTGCCATTCAAGGTGATACCACCTACCCCATTAAAAATGTTCGTTACCCCGCCAGGAACAAATTTAGCAATGGGTTGGCCGAAGGGACTTGACACAACGACAGTAATGTTGTTATTGCCCGCGTCAACATCAGTAATACGGACATCTGTAATCGGCAATTCTGTGTCTTCATTCACCGTTAAAGTGCTGAAAGGAGAAGTGAAAGGTGGGTTAGAAACTACCGAAATATTGCCGATATTTACATTAGCTTGTGCAGCCGTAGTAGTATCACCCAAGAAAATCAAATTAGGGGTTTCATAAGGATCTGGAAAGCCTGATTGGGGAACAAAAGCCGTATAATCCCTCAGTTTGCCGCTGAGAAGAGGAACGCCGCCACTAAAAAGTGTGTAGTTGTTGCCAAAGACAGTAAGATCGTAGGAGGTTAAATTTGTAGTGTTAAAGTTAACACCTTCAGCTTGAGTAAAAAGGGTGCGAAAATTGCTAGGAGGGAAACCGACTGTATCTGGTTCTAAGAAAGGACTGAATTGAGTTGTGCCATCATCCTGTGCCCAAATGCGATCGCTCCAGAAATCTAACTCAATCCCTTTTTTATCACTACTGAGGACAATAACACTAAAGCCTGCGCGATCGTCCTTGCCATCATTATTTTTATTAGCACTAGCTGTGCGAGATTCTGATATAATTTGGGCATTGAAACTGACAGTATAGCCGTAGAAGCGATCGAGAGTTGTTGCGGTATTACTAAAGCCTGCTTGATCGGCAGAGGAAGTAGTAGTATTAAGGTTAGTCAAGCCGCTGCTAATTGTCGGCGTTACCGTACTGGGTGGCAAATTTTGATACAACCATCCCTGAGTCTGCGGTAAAGTATTTAAAGAAGCATCATAAAGAGTCGTTAGCTTGTCAATTACAGGTGAATCATTGCTATTACTAACGTAGAAATCTTGTGTTGCTTCATTGCTTGCGCCGCCGTCGCCACCACTAAGCACAAAGCGGACAGTTCTAATACCATTTGTAGGGTTTTCCGAGACATTTTCATAGGTGATATTTTCGATCAGAGCTTTGGTAATATAGTTTGTGGGGTTGACATAGAAAGTAATAACTAGAGGGTCAGTACCGATACCACCCGTATAAGTAGCAATAGGAATACCACTATATTTAATAATTCTGCCGTCTAGCCCAATTTGACCCCCACCATTGCCTTGATTGCGAATAGATAAACGGTCATTGGTCGTCCCGTTAGCAGAGAAATCTACGGTGAGATTGCCGGCATTTACTTTGGGTGAGTCAAAATTATCAACGAACACTCCATTAAAGGTTACAGGCGGGGAATTTTCAGTATAACCAGTGCTAAGTGGGATCAAAACCAGATTAGGTTGTTGGTTGGGAGTGAATGCTAAACCTCGGAAAACGGTGTTTGTAGCCGCAGTTGCTACCGTGTTAAAAGAACCAAAAATAGGTTGATTAAAGGCATTTGTATCGGTAATCTTAACGATTTGATTGCCAGGATTCTTGCCAGAAGTTGCATACAATTCAACTTGTCCGCTGGTGTTTATATATCCAGTTAAACCAGTGAGATCGCCAAGGATATTTCCTGTGGCCATCCAGGTTGTTCCAGTAAAGAAAAACTTTTGTAAGCCTTGGCCACCTTGATCTGCCACATAAAGAGTATCAGGGCCGGGAGTCTCAAAGTCGCGATCGAGCAATACATAAGCATAAGAATTGTCAGTATTTGTTAGGCCTGGTAACAGTGTAGTAGACTGCCCAACAGTAGTTGGTAATCCTGTACCGACGGTGTTAATTCCTACGTTGCTACCAGCACTGGAAGATGTATAAAGTTGATCCTTGAAAATATTGATAACGCGAGTATTAGGCAAAGGGGTGCTAATCATGGTACTTGCACCCGTGCTGCCTAAAGTGACGTAGCGCGTGCCGCTGATTGCATCTTCCCCACCTGTCCAGAAGGCATTACCGTCAACAGTTACGGCGCTGCGAATATTGCGATTGATGCTGATAGTACCGCTGTAAGCGTCATCGATCGCAGTGGTTGTATCAATATTACCTGCGAGATCGACTCTGCCGACGATCCGATTCACTGTCACGCTGTCTGTATTGGCAATGTCCGTTGTAGCGACATTGGCATCATAACCTGCAACGGTGAGAAACTGCCCATTAGCTGAACGGTTTAGTGCTCCCTCAGACAATGCTGTACCACTCATTGTCAAGCGGCGGTTGCTACCAGAAATAGCGGTGGGAAGTGCGATCGATTGTACTGGTAGTGGTAAGAAACCTGAAGTTGGAAATTCATCTAGGAAGACAGGGTTAGCATCAGGTGAAAGTGTGCCGCTACCGTCGCCAATTCTTACTACTACTAAATTTCCAGGCGTGAATGGTGCTAAGATTCCCTGAAAATTCTGTTGTGCCTCCAAGGTGAAGGCTAGAGGTGTATCAATCTCGCCGGTTGTGACTTCTAAATCCCAGTCACCACCTAATGCTTTATTTCCCGTCAAACTAACCGAAGCCGCAACATCCACCCCTATTAACTGACTAACTTGTTGTACAAAAGCTTTTCCCTTCTTCCCTGCGGCCACCGCGCACCCATACAAAAGGATCTCTGCATCATCTGCCAACGCCGCTGACCACTTTTGCAAATCCTGAGTATAGGTGTCTAAATTATTAGAATTCAGCCAAATTGACCCTAGCTGCAAACTTCCAGGGCTACCGTGAGAGACAATGTGAATACTTTTAATACTTTGGCGACTTGCTAAGGCTGCGGTAATTTGCTCTATACCGTCCCGTGATGAATCTATTACAATTGCTTCTGTGCCTGAGTCTACGCCGTTGAGGAGAGATTGAAAGTCAGGAATCGCCGCGTCTATAAATGCGATCGCTTTGACTGAAGTTGCAGAGATTAGCATAGCACACCTGATAGAGACTAATATTGTTTAAATTATTCTGCACCTACTAATTTTAGGATAAGTTTCCCTAATTTCAGGTGACAGAAACTCTCATTTCCAATATTTTACTTTACCAAAATCAGAATTTTATCCTGATTTCTCCGCAAACCCAGGATATATAAAGCGACCTTCCTGATGCCCCGATCGGAGGTATGCCGCCAAAAGCTCACATAGAACCTCACCTCACAATTTGCGAACTCAAAACTCGCTACCGACAGACCCAAGATGCCACTGAATCCCGTCGGTGGCATCTCCTGCTGTTGGTTGCTAGGGATTGGACTATCAAGCACTCGGCCGCAGTCGTAGGTATTAACTACGATTACGCCAAAGAAATAGTCCAACGCTACAATCGCGAAGGGCCGAGTTCTGTCAGAAACCGCAGCGCAGAACGTCAGCCGCCGCCCGCAAAATCCTTGCTGACACCTGCCCAGAAAGAGGAATTGCGGCAAGCACTGCAAGGCCCTGCACCCGATGGTAAGGCATGGTCAGGCCCCAAAGTAGCTCGCTGGATCGCAGAAAAAACTGGCAGCGATCATGTTTGGCCTCAGCGTGGTTGGGACTATCTCAAACGGTTAGGCGTTAACTGACCCACAGGAAAAAATAGATACATAACTTACGCACTATTTTCTATTCTCAATTTATTTCCGGATCTTTTTATAAAACATGGAGAGATGGTACGAGGGTTGCGGATGGAAGAAATAATAACTTTAGAAAGTTTAATTTTTTCTAGAAGGTATCATTTTCACCTTTGACGCAACTATCTATTTAACCTAAAATACCGAACTTGATACCTAAAAATGAAACTGCAAGTCTTGACAAAAATGCTGATGGTAACTGCGCTCGCCTTCAGCCTTACCACTGCCGCAAGCCAGCCCAGTTCTGCAAGTCGAACTGAATATCAAAATCGCTGTAATACTGACGAAAACAGGAACAATTGCAACAACAATCGTCGAGATGTTTGCAATGAGCATCGTCCAAATGATTGTAACAACAATCATCGAGATGTTTGCAATGACGACCGCCCCAATAATTGCTCTGAGACAAAGGTAGAATCTTGTCACAATCAACATCCCAATACTTGTCAGCAAGAGCCGAAGGCTGAGGAGATGAAACCTCCTCAAATTACTCATCGTTTCTTCTGCGGTGATAATAACGGTGTTCCTACAACCTTTGTGGAAACACAAAAAGGTACTTCTCCTGTGATTCGCTGGGTTTCTAATCACTTCTCCGATCATGGCTATGAACCTCTAACACGGTGTCGCCAAGTATCTTCTAAATTTCAGCAGTTCTTCAATAATGGTTCGCTGAATTACATTACAACTGGTACTGTCAACCGTCAACCTGTGATCTGTGTTTCTAATACCAAAGGTGGCCCTTGTACGGGGGTATTATTTACACTCAAACAAGGTGAAGATGCTAACCGGGTAATGCAAAACCTTTTTGACATCCGTTCTGGTGCTGCTGGCCCACTAGAAGAAAGTGGATCTCGCCTCTATTTTGACATGAATAATTACCTGAAAAGCATCGCAGGTGTTTCTCACTCTCCCAATTCTAGATATTCTGGTTCCCAGCGGAGTAGTGGACATTGGTAGTATTAAGTTAAGACTTAAACGGTCAGAATTCAGAAGTTAGAAATGATTGATTCTATATTCTGAATTCTGTTTTTATAATGTCTGATTTTCTGATTTTTATTTGGCGATAATGGAGGTAGCAATTTTGATTTGGTATTATTTAAGATGGTTTATCTATCGGGTATATAGCAAAACAAATCAAGCTAAAAGGACAAATATTAATTCTAAAATCTTGTTGCTTTTGCCAGTTTTTTTGTGCCTTTTTTCTTTCCAAAAACAGGCTTTTTCTAAAAGCTTTTCTGACCTTAAAGGCTCCAGTTTTAGATTGGAACATTCGCTAGCTTGTGAAAAAATAACTTGTGGCGTTTATCAAGGCTTGTATCTGGATCGAGTTGCCAAATCGATCACTGTAAAGGTGCTTTCAGGCAATACTTGGGGCTCAGGAATTTTGCTGCAAAGGCAAGGCAAAGTTTATACAGTAGTTACCAACCGTCACGTCTTGAATTTAGGCGAAAAACCCTATATTATCCAAACTCCTGATGGTCAAATTTATGAGGCTAATTTACCTTCGAGAAATATGCCATTTGGCGGTAATGATTTGGCTATTTTGCAGTTCCGCAGCCAAGATAAATCCTATGCAGTTGCATCTCTAAAAAGTTCGAGAACGCTATCAGAAGGCGATCGAGTTTTTGCAGCGGGTTTTCCCTTTGATGGGCATGGGTTTATATTAACAAAGGGGCGGGTTTCGCTATTGCCAGATCGAGCTTTAGAACAAGGCTATAAAATTGGTTATACGAACGATATTCAAAAAGGCATGAGTGGCGGGCCTCTGCTAAACCGTCAGGGGGAAGTTGTGGGGATTAATGGGATGCACGCTTATCCTCTGTGGGGCGATCCTTATGTGTATAAGGATGGTTCTTTACCTAGTGCGGATGTCCGCGATCGCATGATTGCTTTAGCTTTCGCAATTCCTATTGATACTTTTGCACAATTAGCTCCTCAATTCGCATCTCTTCCTGATAGTTTTCCGACTCGTTCTGGGGCTGAAAATCGCTGGACTTTAGCTTTATTTCTGGATTTATTTAGCTTAAAGCCTTCTCCGCCGATTGTACTTCCTAAACCTGTAAGTCTTGATTCAGTTTTTGTTGAATAATTCGTGTTTATTTTTAGGTACGTTGTTGCGCTTCAGCGCATCTTAATTCAGCGCATCTTAAGAGCGATAAAGCGCAACAACGTACCTAATATAAGTCATATCAAAAATAATGTGATGTAAAACAAATGAATTTTTATTCTGGAATTTCGGCAGCGCTGACAGGTGCAGCTATTGTGCTAGTTCAGCCCCAAATGGCAATGGCTTTAACTGCCAATCAAGTTAACCAAATTGCTTCAGAGATTACAGTATTAATTGATGGGATTAATCCTGGTTCTGGGGTGATTGTAGCCAAAAATGGTAATACTTATTATGTTCTTACAGCTAAGCACGTTGTCGCAACAGAAGATGAATATGGGATCGCTACCAATGACGGACGGCGATATTCTTTAAACTACCGTAATGTCAGAAAATTACCTGGTTTAGACTTAGCTTTGTTGCAGTTTACCAGCGACCAAAGTTATAGAGTTGCAACTTTAGCTAATTACGATTATGATGCTAAATTTAAGTATGTTTTCGTTTCTGGCTGGCAACAGTCAAAATTGCGTATCGCCAATAGGCGGCGGTTCTTTAATGCTGGATTATTGATTAGCGATGATTACAAGTTGGCTTTTATTAAAGACCCTGTTTCTGATGGTTACGATCTTTTCTATACTAATATTACTGAGGTGGGAATGAGCGGTGCTCCTGTGTTAGATACTCAGGGGCGAGTGATTGGCATTCATGGACAGTCTGAAGGTGAGAAAATATATGATGCTAAGTCTAGAGAGATTTATCGCGTTAAGCTTGGTTTCAGTTCTGGCATACCTACAAATAGGTTTTTGATGGCTGTTCAGCAGTCAGGAATTAAGTTAAGTTTAAAAGTAGAAAATTCGCCACCTTTGGAGTTGACTCAACAAGAGTCTCGCTCGATAGAACCTTTTTTACAAGCTTCTACTATTGCAGGTAGTTATAATGCGGTTGATTGGTCAAATCGCGGTAATGAATTGTATCGTCTAGAGCGATTTGAAGAGGCGCTTTTAGCTTTTGATAAGGCGATTAAGATTAATTCAGATTTTTATCCAGCTTGGTATGGTCGCGGCAATGTGTTATCTTCAATGGAGCGGTATCGAGAGGCGATCGCGGCTTATGACCGGGCAACTAAAATTAAGCCTGATTTCCATTTAGCTTGGCGCGATCGCGGTGCTTTGCTAGCTTTTTTGAAGCAAGATAGAGAAGCTTTGGCATCTTTCGATAAAGCAATTCAATTCAAACCTGATGACTATGTTGCTTGGTATATTCGGGGTGATTTATTAGCAGGAAATTTGCAGCGTTACGAGGATGCGATCGCGTCTTATGACAAAGCAATTAAAATTAAACCAGATTTTGCACCCGCCTGGACTGGTCGAGGCGAGGCGCTTTACGATTTGAGGCGCTATCAAGATGCGATCGCATCTTTAGACAAGGCAATTCAAATCGATCCCAAGCAAGGGGAAGCCTGGACTCTTAAAGGAACGCTGTTACTGGAGTTGGAACGTTATTCTGAAGCACTCTTAGCTTACGATCGTAGCATTGCGATCGCGCCTGATAACTATCAATTGTGGATGCTAAGAGCGGCGGCGCTTGTGGGCCTCAAACGCGAGTCTGAAGCGAGAAAATCTGCACAACAAGCTCTGAAACTGAAGCCTAATGACCGTGATATTTTAAACTTTATTAATGCCGTAGGCCCAAGAGGTTCAACTTCAGACTCGGCTAATTCTGTATTGAATCGGCCGCGCTATGAAAGACCAAATCCTTCTAAACCGGCACCTGGTTTGCTTTGGTAAATGGGAGCTATTTGATTTTTGATGCCAGAATTTTGCATAATGGAATTGGATATTTTTCTTTCTCCCCAGTCCCAATTTTTATGGTTGCAAAATTCATTAAATCAATTTTACACCGTTTGCTCAGCCTGATAGTAATTTTATTTCTGGCTTGTATGTGGGTGATGCTGAGTGCTACTCCCGCCTTTGCGTTGCCGAAAACAATTGTTAATTACACTAATATTAATTTGTCGAATCGGGATTTTTCCAACGCTGATTTAGCAGGAGGAACTTTTGTTGCCGCTGAGATGCGAAATACCAATTTTCAAGGCGCTGATTTGACTAACGCAATTTTAACTAAGGGAGTTTTGCTGAATGCCAATTTGTCAAGTGCAAATCTCTCCGGCGCTTTGGCAGATAGGGTGACATTTGATGGCGCAAATCTGACTAATGCTAATTTTACAGAGGCTATTTTGACTCGGACTAGATTTTACGATACTGCAATTTTTGGTGCTGATTTTACTGATGCGATTATTGACCCGTATCAAGTTAATTTACTGTGCGAGAAAGCAGAGGGCGTAAATTCAGTGACGGGGGTTTCTACGCGAGAAAGTTTAGGATGTCAGTAAAAGCTATGGGCTAATAGCTAATAGCTTTTCTATCTCTATAAGTTATAAAAACTATTCTTTGATAACTTACGTAATGCCTCCCAGAGGGAGGAGTTACGTAATCTGTCCTAATCATCTTGGTAGTTGTTATATTAGCCGCCATGCAATTAAAGCTGCCGTTTTACCTTTAGCTACTATCGGTTCGCAAGGTTCAACTTGTAGATGTTGTGACATCGCTTGATAGACAGCATCGGAAATAGTAATCGCACCACCAGGCGTGGCACTTTCCAATCGCTTAGCCGTGTTGACTGCATCTCCAATAACTGTGTAAGTGCGAACATCCTCACCACCAAATAGCCCTTCAATCACACTCCCGCAATGCACGCCACATCCCGCCCCAATTCCATAAATTTCAAGCAGTTTAAATACCGCTTTATTCATAGATTTAGCCGCAGCAATTCCTTGTTGGGGTGTTGCATAAATTACCATAATTTCATCACCTGTAAAGGTTATTCTTAAAGGCTGAAACTGAGCAGCTAATGGCTCAACACACCGGTAATATTCATTAAGTATGGTAGCAACTCGAGCGGGAGAAGTTTTTTCGCACCAACTTGTAAAACCGCGAATATCCATAAATAAAATCGTGCGATCGCACGCTTGAAAAGCCAAAGCTTCCGGATTATTAAGTGCTGTTTCTACTACATGACTTCCCATGCCCCATTCTGCCATATTTCCTAGTAGTTGGGCTGTTGCTTGTAGTTGCTGCTGCTGTTTGGCAACCTGTTGCGACTGCAAACCTAAAAGTAAACCAATAAATACCATACTCCAAGTAAGAAAACCGTGCATTGCAGTCCGCGAAAATGTCACGATTAATTCTGGATTAATCATTAAAGACTGAGATTTAATCCCAACAACAACATAAAAAGCTACCACCATTAGAGCTCGCACCAAGCTTTCTAGTGGAATCAGCCAATAATCGACACTTTTAACCCAAAGGAATCGCAGTCCTTGCAAAGTAGCAATCATCAGGGAAAATAACCAAAAGACTGCATGAGAGGGGTCTTGGAAAAAATCTAGCCCATCTAGGGGTACATCAATCAGCGTATATATACTTACGTTGATCAGGTTGCCCCAAAAACGGTTGCAGTTAGATTTCGAGAGATACCAAGCTTGAACTAACATTCCAACTACCAGTACATATATAGCTGGATCGGTGATAAATTTGAACCAATCAGCGAATATGAGACTTGATAAGCTCTTAAGAATAAAAAAGTGTCCACTGTTGCTCAATATCTCAGTTAAAAAGGCACTCGTGCGGTTTCCTTTTAGCTGATTTTTCCATACATTTTTTGATTGTTGATGAGTTTGCTTTGTCATAGCATTTGATCAAGGCTTGGCTAAAATAGCCATTTTTGTGATACATCAATCTTCACTTGCCAGTAAGTCCAAGGTCAAGGAAATCACCAAACCAAAACTAAAAATCTAATTATTTTGATTCTAGTAGAACAAGCTAGCTATTGTCATCTGTTTGTGACTGCCGTTTTTTGCGAAAAATTCCAGTCATATTGATTCCACTGATTAGCATCAATATAGCTCCCAAACCAACCAAAAGTACATAGATTGGCATCAGAAACTCTCCTAGGTATTCTCCTTGGTGGATATTTAGTAAAATCTCTCCTGTCCTGTCGGAAATATTAAACCAAGTTATGCCAATTGTGTGGAGTAAACCTGTCAGCGCACTGACTGTCAAAGGCAAGAAAATAATCGGTGCAACTATACGATGAACTTTACGAAAATCAAGTTTTGCTCCTTGTCGTTCGGGACGGTTCCCACCAAAGAGTTTGGTCATCGTTAGCCCACTGACAATTATTCCAATCGTTCCTAAAGCAACCATAAACACATAAATTGGTACGAGTCGGTCTCCGAGAAATTTTCCTTGGTGAATCTTTATAAAAATTTCTGATGCGTCGCCTTCTATGCCAAACCAATTTTCTGCCAGCCGATAGGCAACTCCCGTTAAGGCTGTTAATAGTAAAGGTAGGAAGATAATCGGTGCAATTTGGCGGTGAAGTTTACGAAAGTTGGCGGTAGCCATCTATTAACTCCTATTTGTTAGTTTTTTTGTTGTTGAAAAATCAGACGAGGATGCTGATATCGAATAACTTAGCAATTGCTAAATAGCAATTAGCAATTAGCAATTAAACGTAACATAAGGTGGGCGCTCGCCGCCACAACACTTGTAAACGTAAACGTAAGGTGGGCGCTCGCCGCCACAACACTTGTAACTCATAGCTAATTTGGTTGTCGGCGAGCGCCCACCCTACAAGCAGAGAAGCGTTTATTTATGTTTACCTAATTAGCAATTAGCAATTAGCAATTAGCAATTAGCAATTAGCAATTAGCAATTAGTAATTTTTTGTTTGGCAATCTGGTCAAGGGGTTCCCAGTTGAGGACATCTTGCAGTAAAGATTGATAACCAACTACGTTAGGATGAATGCCATCTGAAGAGAGACGACAATTACACCAATCATTACCTCGATTTAGCCATTTTTCAAAGATATCTAAATAGGGGATTTGGCGTTCCAAACACGCTAGGCGAGTTGCTTCCTTATATTTATACTGGTCTGCCTGGTTGTAGTACAAACAATTCTGAAATGGCATTTTGCTTTCATCAACAGGAACCATGCCGACAAATAGGACTGGACAAAGTTGATGGGCCTGGTCTAATAAGTGATGCAAAACTGTTTTAAAATGCTCGAATTCAGTATAGTTGCGACCGTGAGGTAACTGAACTCTGGGGGAATCGTTAACGCCTACGGAAAGAATGATGGCATCTGGAAGACGATTTCTCAATTCTCCTCGATGGCGAAATTCGTTTTCGAGGCGTTGAGCCACTTGATAAACGCGATCGCCTCGTACTCCTAAATTGTAAAGGACATGGCCCGGACTATCACTATCGGGTAACATCCACAACCGCCGCAGTCGCTCTACCCAGCCGCCACCTTCGTGATCGCCAAAGCCGTAAACTAAGCTGTCCCCCAAGGCTACGAGTTTGAGGGGATGAGGATTTACTTGATGCAACCGAGGAAATGAATAGGCTACTGCTGCCATAATCTAAAAAAAGTGAGTAAAAGAATTTACAGAACTATTTCCCGAACTGAGTACAGCGTTGTCCGCGCTTTGAGGTCTGAACGGCATTGGATGGGACTAGCAGATGTTATACTTTTGCGTAATGCCGTTGGCAGTGTCAAGAATCTTGACATAATAAAATAGAATGTAACATTAATGTAAGGTGGTTAGTCTCATGCTTAAGCGTCCAACGTTCGATTCAACTCAGTTAACCCGTCGGGCGGAGGAGTTGATCAATGCAGCTTCTAATCGCTACCGAATTACGGTACAAGTGGCAAACCGGGCGAAACGCCGTCGCTATGAAGATTTTGATAATATGGATGACCATCAGATGAAGCCTGTGATGCGGGCGATTTTCGAGATGTCGGATGAGCTGACACAACCGGAAATTATTGGGGATTTGTAAGTAGGTTAGGGGTTCTGTCGAAAACTGTGAGAAATTTTAAGCTAGTTTTAGGTTTTGCGATCGTCGCTCTGAGTGTGGCGTGTCTCACTGTTTTGGGGGGGATTTTTGAATCAGGGGAATTGAGTGTTTCGGCGCGATCGCCTTTAACTCTGGCAAGTCCCCAGCCAACCCAGGTGCAGCGGTTGGCTCAGCAACCTCTACAGGAGTTACGGGTGAGTGAGGCATGGCGGTTGGTTTATCAACAGTTGCCTGATTTTCCAAAGGAAAATAGTTATGTGTCAAGGGAGACTGGGAAAGTCGATCCGAACAATACTTTGGTGGGGCGGTTGATTCGCTATCATTTATTTGTGAAGGGTCGCCCTGGTAATTATCGTCTGGATTGGAAGCTAACTTTAGCTGACTATTTGGGGGCGACTCCTGAGTATTTGGAGGAATCGGTGTATCCAGGGGGTGATGTGTTGCGGGTAAATCCAATGGAGGGCGATCGCACTGTGATTCAATGCCTCAACCGCGCTCAGCGGGATGCTTTGATTCAAGCTTTGGTGGATATTTTTAATGGGAATGCTCCGAGCGTACCTGCTGTGGGTAGTCAAGAGCGATCGCCTTCTGAAGTACCACCAGCACCGCAACCAGGGGATGCCAAGCTATTGATGCCGTAAGCATGGAGCGCGTAATTAAGACTGGTGCTGGTTGGCGTTTAGGATGGAACCCCAAGGCAGTAGAATTTAAGGGTTTAGTGGGTGGAGACGATTGGGCGATCGAGTTAACAGAAGCGGAGTTGAATGATTTTTGCAGGTTGTTGGGGCAGTTAGCCCAAACGATGAGTCTGATGGCTGCTGAGTTAATGGATGAGGAGAAAATCGCCTGCGAACTGGAAAGCGATTTGCTATGGATGCAAGCCGAAGGCTATCCCGAAGCTTACAGCATAAAATTGATTTTGAATACGGGGCGGCGGTGCGAAAGTTCTTGGGAGGCGGCGGCGGTTCCTGGTTTAGTACAGGCTGCACAGGTTTTAAAAGTTTTTTGAATTTTATTTGACTTTCCTTGATATTGATGATATATTGGAGAAATGTGTCGGGGCGTAGCGCAGCTTGGTAGCGCACTACTTTGGGGTAGTAGGGGTCGTGGGTTCAAATCCCGCCGCTCCGATAGGCGAAATCCTTTTAAATTAAGGATTTCGCTATTTTAATGGTTATTTTAGACAGTTTGCCATTCTCAATAAGGGGTGACAGAATATGACAAGCACAAACAACGAGTGCGATAAAACTGCGATACTGCGATATGCCCAAAGGCTCCGTAAATATAGAGGTTTTCAAGAATCGGCTAAGGCTGGTTTGGTCGTGGCAGGGTAAGCGCTTTTACCTATACATAGGATTGCCGGATTCCCAGGCAAACCGAAAGGTGGCCCAAATAAAAGCCCATCAGATTGAGTTGGATATTGCTGGTGGGAATTTCGACTCGTCTTTGGTGAAGTATAAGCCGCCGCAGAAAGAGGAATCGCTAACAGTATTTGAGCTATTTGCTGAGTTTGTCAAATACAAACAGCGTCAGATTACCCGTCCGACTCTGGCTAAATATGTCGGGTTTCAAAGTTACATAACCCAATTTTTCAGGGCTTCATCAGCGATCGCAGTGACGGAATCTCTGGCACAAGACTTTCAGGAATGGCTCAGCCAGAGACTAGAGCCGATTACGGTGCGAGAGCGGATTGTTATGCTCAATGCCTGCTGGAAATGGGCAATTAAGAAAAAATTACTCAGGGAAAACCCCTGGTCAGAAGTCAAATCTCCCGTACCGCCAAAACAGCCTCCTCAACCTTTCACTAAAGAAGAAATCGCTTATATTTGCGCTAAGTTCCGGTCTGATAACAGACTTCAGCACTACGCTGATTATGTAGAGTTTAAATTCGGTGTCGGACTTCGCACCGGGGAAGCGGCGGCGCTGTTGTGGCGGCATTGTTCTCCAGAGTGCGATCGCATCTGGATTGGTGAAAGTGTCAGCAATGGTAATCGCAAAGCTGCTAAACGTAACAAGTCGCGCACTGTGCCGCTTACACCTAAACTTCAGCAACTCCTTAAAAATCGCCGACCGGATTTACCTGAACCCCATCACCCCATTTTTACTAGCATCGAGGGGGGACTGATTAATTCTAAGAATTTCTGTCGCCGTTATTGGAAGCCCGCTCTTGCAGAGTTGGGAATCGCTAACATCGCATCCAGAAATGAAGCAACCAATGTTAAGAACGCTGTGCTGACCATTCATTTGTTTTCTACGCTTGGCTCCCATATTTTTCTCACCTCAATCAATTAATATTTTCTCTAAATCCGATACTTTTATCTCCCCTAACTCCCACTTCTCCCAGATGCTTAACTCCGCTTCTAATAAATCCCACTTCTCCCAAATAAGCAAGTTTAAAAGCCTCTCTGCATCTCCAATTCTTACTTGAATTGAATCCCAAAAAATATTGCCAACATAAGGTGTCCAGGTTTGGATTGTCAATAAACAAATGCCAATCTTAGCGATATTGGCACTCGGTTTTATTTCGCACGGTAATCCTATTTCAGATTCAACATTGATGACATCATCAATCTGAATTCTAGTGCAGCGACCCGTAAAATTACCATTGTTATCGTTCACGGCGACCATAATATTAACGAATGTTTCAGTCATATCTTTTGTCTGGATAAATTGGTATCATTCCCCGTTCCCATCGATAGGGAATTCGCCAAACGTCAAAAATGGAACATAGAAATTCGGCGGTATTTGAATCAGTAACTTGAAGTGTATAATCAGACTCAATTCGGCTTCCAGACAGCAGCGCAATTAAGCGAACCGCAGAGCGCCTTGTATTTACTCTGACGAATTCCGCGCCCACCCAATCACCGTGAAATATCAAACAAATCGGCAACATTGGGATTAGGCAAATGTGCAAATATAAATCCGCATATTTGTAATCCCAATAAACCCCAATCCATAAATCTCTCGGTTCAAATTTTAACTCGCATTTGAATTTCGATTCACTCATTTTTACACCTCACTACAACAGTAATTGAATGGAGCCATTGGTATCAAATTCCTTCTTTCATCCAATGCTTGTATAGGTTTTCTCTCACCATGCTCTGTCTGAGCACTTCAACTAGATACTCTTGCGCTTGTTCAAGGCTCAATTGTTTAACTTCCTCGCGCAAAACTTGCAGTTTGAATTGTTGCTCTAACGTTAAACCCGAATCGTTTTTCATAAAAACCTCGCTTAGTAAGTGGGATGAACAAGTCTTGATTGTTTGAATGGTGTTCATACTTCCACCTCATTAATTGGGGTACAATGGTGAGCATAAACATCCTCTATTGAGCCATCTGAGCAGCTAACTTTGACTCCTGTTAGCCCTGAGCAAGCCGTGTTTTCCTCAGTTATTTTTGTAATTTCTCCGACTTTTTTATCAAGAGCGATAAAAACTTTCATTCCTACTGTAGGGTTCCAGTTTATGTCCCAATGATTATGTGTCTTTATGGTAGTAGATGAAACTGAAAACCTTTTATCCCATCCCTCAATGTCGTCATTGTCATCATCGTAATAAAAGAGTGCGTGGGGCAGAGTCTCAACTGGTTTTTCCGTCTCGAACAAACTTAATTGTTTGACTTCGGTGCAATTTAAAACCTCCGGCTTGAGATAAAAAAAGCAGATACAACAGCGCTCTTGCTGGACATAATCTATGCCGTGCGGTTGCTTGTTATCGAATTGAAAGCAGTCGCCTTCTCCTATTTGAAATTCCTCTAAATTGTCGGCACTCTGGCAATTAGAAATCCGAAAAATGCAGTTGCCAATGACGTTGATTTGTGCTGCCAAACCTTGACTTTTGCCTTTAATAAGAGCGTAAGCTGGGGCATCGCGATGAACGCTTATGCGAGTTCCTTTGGGATACCAGAGAATCAAGCCTTGATGAAATCCCGGTAATAGTTTTTCGCCAATTTCTTCAACTGGTTTGGTGATGTTGCTGATAATTTTGCCGACAGGGGTTGCTGTTGGTTTTTTTCCTAACCCGACGCGAAGGCGGACTGGCATCTCTAATCTACCTTTGGCGTAAGAGGATAAAGAGGGGGCCATTATTTTTTTATTTGCCCGACACCAGTTCTGAATTTCTTTTAATCCCGCCCCTTCAATTCGAGGTAGTTTAGTGATGCTCATGCCACCACCTCCGCAAGCTTGATAATGTCGTGTTCGCACTCTCTGTCCAGATATCGAATGGCTGCGTGATTGGCCAAAAGCATTAGTATTTTTGCTTCTCTATCACCGTTCTGTGAAAGCTTGATTATCTGTCCCAGTTTGAACGCTGGGTTGGGCGGCTGCTGAATTAAAGCTGGCAGATTGTCAAACAATTGCCCCAATTCTCCCAGGGGCATTTCACCCTGGTAACGCCCGTTACGCCTGATACTCGGTAACACTTCCTCCAGCACCCATTCCTGAAAATGCTGTGCGGCGGGCAATTGCGATCGCATAATTAACTGATAAAGTCCGGGTTCGCTGATGAATTTCGGCTTTGAACCCCGCCGCCGTAAGTCTATCTCGCAGATATACTTAGGGCTAACGTTATCGCTCAGGGTTTGTGAGGGATTTCTATACCCCAGTATTTTTGTCACCGCCGCCGCTGCAAACCAGACTTCCTGATTTTTGATACAGACGCAGACTTCTTCAGAACCAAACTTAAATGTGGAATTCATGCACTATCTCCTAATTGAAATAAAGGTTCCCGTGACCAGTGCTGCATTTCCTTCGGTTCGTAACGCATTATTGCAGTTTTTCGTGCCCCTTCTTTTTTTCTTGACTTTACTGGCGAAAGCTCTACTGCTCCATAGATGTTATTTGTTTCTTTTTGATATGTATTCGCCGAAGCGTTGACGAATATATCTAAATCAGGCTGTGAATACGACGCTCCCCCAACCCCGTAACTTTCTTTGAGAAATTCCCCTAGATAAAACACAAATCTGTCACAGGGAGATACTTTTTTAAATTTGGTGCAGAGTGCGATCGCTACTTTACGAAAATCTAACTCTTTTTCTTTAATTAATCCCATTTATTTTGCCTCCATGCTTAAACAATATCTGCCACCAATTCGCAACCCTAACCACTGAACTTTGGGGGCGATGGGACAATTCAAACCTTTTACAATACCCTGTCCGGGATTGTAAAAACTAAACTCCACAGCTTCTTCCTCCATGTCCTCCTCTGAGTAAAAACAATTCTCATTTGAGAGAAACTCCCCTAGCTCCCCGTGACAGAGACAATCCCAACCAAAGTCAAAATTTTCCAGAACATAATCAAGAACTTTTTGACATTCTGTGCAGGTATAAAAATGCCTAAACTCGTCATAGAGTGCATCAACTTTATGTGCTTCTTCGCCTATTTGAATCCTAGCTCCACACTCAATGCAGCGGTGTCTTTTCCTTACCCTGACAAGACTGCTTTCATAAATTTTAGGTTGCTCACAATCGCACATTATTTAACCTCCAAAACTGATTTTGCTATTGCTCTTAATTCTTGAAGCGGGACAATCAGACCCTCCCCAAAATATTTAGTATTTTTGACTTTGACGGTGCGATATTTTGATTTCCAAATTGATAAAATATCTCTCATCTTTTTCAGACTTAGGCAGTAAATAATCTTGGGATAAACGAAATAGATTAACCATTCGGCTTTTGCTGTGTATATCCACCCCGGTGTTAACAAATCGCTACGAGACAACAACTCTATATAGGCATTTCCTGTTTTGTAGGATAAAAAATCCGTTTTATACTGAACGGTTTTCTTATTGCTACCAGCAAAAAAAATTCTGTCGATGCCTATATAATCTTCTTCTGCGGAAGCAGGGAAAATTTTGTACCATTGATAGAAAATGGTATCCAAAATTAACTCGCCCTCTTGGCCAAGCCAGAGTTGGTTTTTGAAATTGTAGGTTTGCATTGAGTCAAACTCCGTATTAGAAATTCCATGAATCTAGGTGGTACGGCGTTGCCTATGCTATGCCCGTCTACCGCTGTTTTCCCCGACCATAAATATGAATCTGGGAAGGATTGCAGCCGAGCAATTGCTTTGATGCTCAATCGCTTTATTTCCAGCCCATCTACGACGTTTATTGCCGTTGGTCTGGAGCAATTGGAACAAGTAATTGTCCATACTGGCTGACAATCCAAACGAGCCATATTATCCCTCCAAGCACCTGAACCCTGCCGCTCTACGATTAGTTTGGGCATCGCTTTATGGATTGAAGCTGTCAGACAAAATCCTGGCTCCAATGCGCCTTTAGTCGTGAATTTTTCATGACCGAATAGGTTTTGCCCTGCCATTAGTCTCGGCAGTTTCTTGTTAATTGAAGCAATTTGTTGAGGCGTTAGAGTTGATTCTGGTAAATCTGGAATTAAATCTTGTATAGCCTCGAACCAAGAAACCTTTGATTCACACCAAGGTTGAATAACTGGAGCAAATTCATTCAGCGTCGCCCACAGAACCCACCTCACCCGATTTTGTGGAACGCCATAATCTGCCATGTCAATTATCCCATCCTGCCACCAATAGCCAAGCTGGTTTAATTTGTTGATTAAGGCGTTGTATGTCAAGGATTTTTTAAACCCTCGGACGTTCTCTGATGTGAATATTCGGGGTTTTAAATCCAACCATTTCAGGCACTTTAACCCCAATTCTTTATCTTCTCTTTCGGGAAGTTTCTTTGACCGAATATTGCTGTGTCCCTGACAGGGAAAAGAAATGTGCAGCCCTTCAATGCCTAGAAATTGAGCAGGGTTAATTCGCGAGTAATCCGCTACAATCCCTTCACCAATATTTGCTCTGTAAATTTCAATTTGTCGGGGGTCTATGTCGATGCCAATTACTTCAGATGAAGTAGCATTTTTGACTCCTAAAGAACTACCACCGCCGCCGCATCCTAAATCAAGCCAAGTCATGATACTACTCCTGTTGAGTGGTATCTTTTGCCAACTCGCTTAACCTTTTCCTGGAACTCTAACTTGTGTAAAATTTTCAAAACGTGAGAGATAGGCAAGTTCAATTCATCGGCTATTTTCTCCTTGGTTAGCTCCCTATAACTCAAAATTTTCAAGCATTGTGGCAAATAAGGATTCGTCTCATAAGCAAATGATGACGATTTAGTATTCCCGCTACGCATATTTAATCTCCAGTTGTTCGTAATACTGATTCCACTCCCAGTTAGGGTTTGGGAGACGCTTAATCCAGATATTTTTCACAGCGCCATTGGTGTAGCCGCGAGTTGATTTTCTCGGTCGGGTTTTTTCTGTTTGTCCAAATAGAGAGAAACCTGCTGCTTGATAAACTTTGCCGGTATGCCCGACTGAAGTATCCGCGTGAGCGATTATCAGCCGCAGATGGTATGGAAGTTCTGGAAAAACTGGTGGGTGATGTTCAATCCAGTCGCGCTGAACTCGTTTGAGAACCTTTGCGATCGCACACGACCCAATATTCGATGCGTGCCCGCTCGGTTGCCGACGCTGAACTAGGGGCGATATCCACAGTCGGGAAATAGTTAAAACCTGCCATTGCGTCAGTTCTTCTGAATCTGGCGACCACTGGCGTTGGGCAATGAACAGCCCTTTTTGCTTTGTCCAGTGCGGGACTGCCATTATCAAGCAGCCAATCGGCTCCCCATCCAAATTGATTGAGTAAGCGAAAGGCATTGCCCGTCGGTCAACAGCCTTGTGAAGATAGTGGTTTGCCTCTACTAATCGCTGACTCCAGCCTAGTTCGCAACGTTCGACATTAAGTCTGGATTTAAGAGGGGTCTGACCCTTTGCCCCACGATGTTTTTTATCGGCTATGAAGCTACTAACAGTCATTTTTCACCTACTTGTGCGTATGGCTTCAACCCTCTTGAACTCACAAATTCTTCTAAAGCCTGAACAAGAAGTTCCTTGGGCTCCCTTTCTTCCTTTAGGGCAAGAAAGCAGATTTGATACCAGATTGATACTGGGACAAATCCCAAACGCTTCATTTTTTCCGGCGTTTTCATCTAGTTTTCCTTTCGATATTGATAACAATCATAATCTTAATCCCGTCGTTTTGTCAAGATGTCTTTTTGGAATAGACGATAAATCCGGTCATTCAACTTCCCAAAATGCCTGTATTGATAAAGAGTGTGCGGAGGGGCATCAGGATAGGGGCATGGACAAGCAAAAATTGATGAGATTGATTAAAGAAGCGAGGGGAGAGCGCTCTCAACGGGAATTTGCTAAGCTGATAGGAACCAGCCAAGCGACTATCAGCGATTGGGAAAAGGGCAAATATGTCCCGACTCTCGAAAATGCGGAGATACTGGCTCAGTGTTTGGGTATTGATTTAACAGAATTCGTGGCGAGAGCCGAAGGCCGAACCCGCTCGACAAGTTTTGAGGAATTGCTGCAAGCAATCGATTACGCCGATTGGCCTCAATTAGCTCAGATTCAGCGTGCGATCGCTCATAGGATGGAAAACCATTAAGGTCAAGGTCGCGTGAATCGTGAATTGTATTCTGAGAGAAGGTTTTGAGGCGCGGGTATGCTGGTATTGGGAGCGCCGGATATGGGAGGCGGCAACGAATTAGCCAGTATGAGTGCATGGGCCAAGTCGGGGGAATTCCCTTTAAGACGCTCAATTGTAAATTTTCGCGATTCCACTTGAATTGCCGAATCGCCGTCGGGAACAGCAAAGTGAATTTTGCATAATTGGGTTCGGAGTTTCTCGGTGTGAAGCCCCAATAAAATGCGAAGGTAACGGGTTTTGATTTTTTCCTTAAGTTTGTAGTGGTGTTCGGCTTTCAGGTTCTTGAACTGTTTGGGTTTGCTAGATTTCTCTGCCCAGCAAATGCCAACTATGACAATCGTTCTGCCTGCTAAATCTGCATCTGCCCTTACTTTGATTCTTAATTCTGACACAGCGCCAGCACCCACACCAATTGCATCAATGCCGACGGTAACAGGAATTGCGTAAGGAAAGCTTTTAATGAGGGATAGAACCTCTTCCACCAATCGCCCTATATCTTCGCCATCTCCGTAAGTTGGCAGAGTATGGTATTTAAACGCTACGCCCTGCTGAATTGCTGCTAGAGCGTGTTCATCGCCCCCATTCGCCACATCCACACCAATAGTTATGCCACTATTATTTAATTTAAAATCTGAGATTATCGCTGCCTCAAACCATGACTCAGGGCAAACTGATAAATCAATATCTGAGGGAAATTGGGCGTTAAGCCGACACTTCCAGTAAATACTATTTTCCCCATAGGTTTCTCTGACCTCCTCAATCCACTGAGGCGATACCGCACCTGGTATTTTCTGCGGTAATTCAAGAGGATTTAAACCGGGCAGTAATCGGTGTATTTTTTCTGCCACAGTTCCCGAAACAATCTCGATTTCTTGATAATAAGGCTCTACGTTTGGATGGCTCCACACCGCTATTTCAATCGGACTTCTTTTCAAGCAATGCCTGTAAAATTCTGTCCCCGCTGAAGTGGGATTTCCTAACGCTAATAATCTGTTCCCTGCACCTGTTACACAAGCGATCGCGCCATCCCAAACCCCTTTTAAGTTACGGGCATTCGCTTCATCAATTATTAATAATAAATCTTCATCATGGATGCCTTGGAAAGATGACGTATCCTCCGCTGTTGTTCTGGCTGTAAATCCTATTGCGCTACCTTTTCCGGCATCTAAAGTTAAGCTGCCTAAATTAAGTTTGCCTCCAAACACTTCCTTATTATTGCTATGGGCTTTCTCAATTTCTCGCCATAATAAGTGCTGCACTTGCCTTCTAGTTGGCGCTGTGGTTATCGCCATTCCGCCTCTGGCAAATACCCACCACAATACTAGCCATGCCGCTACGCTCGTTTTGCCTACGGCGTGTCCTGCAACCGCTAAAGTAATAGGGTTTTTGATTACAGAAATTAATATTTGCTGCTGTTCGTTCGTTAGTATTTTGTCTAAAATTTCAGAACAGAATTCTACAGGCTTTTCTCGATAATGTTGAATATTCGTAACAGCAATTGTAGATTTTCCCTGACAATACAATTTAATTTTCTTCTGGGTTGCTTTTAGTAACACTGCTAATATCGGCTCCAGCCGGAAGTGCTAATAATTCGCCAATTGTACAATTAAAAATTTCACACATTTTGTGAACATAGTGTATTTTAATTGAAAGGACTGTATCCTCCAAATATTGGTAAGTCCGAACATCTTTTAGACCAATTAACTCAGCTACTTGGGGTTGAGTTAATTTTGCGCGAATTCGCATCTCTTTTATCGAAGTTAGTCGAGTTCTATTATGTCGCTTAGCCATTAGCCTTTTTCTGATTGCAATCAGATTTATTATCAATACTAAAAGGCTATGTCTTTATATACAACGAAAAAAAACACCGTCATTTGATTTGCGGTATTCCAGGGAGGGAATCAGTTTTCCGGCTTTGGCGAACGGTAAGAAGGGTGATACTGATTCTCGCGTCGGACGGGTTGCCAGAATGCGTCCAGCCCGTTTCGATAGGTTGGACATCGGTAATCACTGCCGGTCCGATGCGCCGCTTGCCCATTAAAAAATCTACGGTTTCAGGGCGGTATTTGCCATCCTTGACATTAAGCAAATCAGTTAATGCCGTAATGACAGGTAAATAGGATTTTCCCCGACAGTATCCCGTCAACAACAAGTCTGGCAAGGTGATGGTGATGCCAGAAGTGTAACCGTAGTTCAATTCAGGGACGGTGATGCCATGTGCCGGCACAGGGTTATATCGCGCTTCTTTCCCTTGCCCCAGTTTTTCAGGATTGAATAAAAATTCCCATCGGGTATCCTCACCGATTAAGAAAGTCTGTACTTTGCCGTCTCCATGCCCATCATTGGGTGCAGAATTAAAAACTGATGTTGAAGAAAACATAATTGCTAATTGCTAATTGCTAATTGCTAATTGTTAGTTGCCGAGTTCGACTAACCACTAACCATTAACTAAATTCCTCTTCAATAGCTGCTACAATTTCATTTGTTACCGCATCTGGCATAAATTTTCTATCTCGAATATATCGAGTTCCTTCTTGATGGAAACTGCCCACAGGGGACGTATTGTAAATCGTAAGGTTACGACCTACGGCATTCCATCCGTAGCCATTGGCAATCGAACCCTTAACATGAAGAATCCCTTGTCTCCCTACAACTTGCCGTGCTTGGATTCCCAAAGGATACCACGCCCGTCCGGTGTTTGGGTCGCGCTCTGCGGAAAAAGAGTTTTTTAAATCGCTTACGATTTTTCTCCCTACTTTTCGCAGTGATGGCTCTGGGTTCTCTAATTTTTTAATTATTTCTTGGTAAGATTCCCAGTCAAAAAACTTAGCTATGATTTGCATATTTCCTCCCAACGCCAACCTAACAAAAATCTCTGCCAAAATCTGATAAACTTGTTAGGTGCGGGTTTGTCAAAAAAGATTACTACGGCATTTGATTCAGGATGAACGTATAGTTTAGATTTGTATCCATCGGGGGTTAAAGTTAGTGCACTTCTCTGTGTCATTTTTTTAAGGAATAAACGGCGGGGTACGACCGTTAAGTAAGGTGTCAGAATTAGAATTGGTTCCTCCCCCCAACAGCCAATCAATCGGGGTGATGCCATCCGCAGAACCGCCTAATCCAGCTATCTGACCGGCTGTATTTAGTATATCCTGAAATTCATCTGGAATGTCAACGCCAGCATCCTCCAAAATAGAGATTATTTCTGATTCATCTGTACCATATTGCCTTAAAGAGTTGGGAATTTCTACGCCAAAACTTTCTAATGCGCCTGCTAAATCAGAAATAGGTCGTTCCCCTTTTATTACCGCTAAAATACTCTGTCCTGCGCCAATATAACCCTCATATTCTGGTGGCACTTTTACCCCTAATTCTTGAGCAATTCCCAAGAAGGAGCGGGGGTCTGATATGTCAATCTTTGATGGGTCAAGCCTCGTTCCATCAAAGATTGATTGTCCTGTTATTTTTAAAATATCCCTGAAGTTCAGGGGTGAGCCAATAGCTTTGGATGCAATTTGACTTATTGATTTGCTCAGAATATCATTCAGAGGTAGCCGCAAAAATCCGCCAACTTTTCTGGCGGCGACTCCCTCTATTTTATCCCTGATACTATCTGGTAAAGGTAATAAACTCATACGCTAATAAATTCTCCATTAACTAACCAACCATGCCACCCGCACCCATCTTTATGCCAAATTGAAGGGCGGATATTCAAACTTTCAACTGCTTCTGGGTCGCCAACAACTTCCCATCCTTTCCCTGTTGATTTGTCGTACACTGGCAAAAACGAATCTCCCCCACATCCTACGCAGGTGTATCTATATCCTGCTAAGGTATGGTCTGAGGAATTATACACAGGTTTTAATGCACCTGGAACTGGATTGTCATCGTCTCGCCATCTAGCTTTAATCATTATCATCTCCTAAATCTGGAGGCTCAAATACTTGACTTTCCGGTACGTTAAATTTATCGGGAGAGTATTCAATAATTGGATACCATCTTTCGTTATCTCTCCATTTTATATACATCATCCATTTGTTATTATTGTCATGTCGTAAAGTCACCTCAACTTCCGCAACTTCCTCAACGAAATCTTTAATAGCTTTTTCTATTTCTGCCTCTATTATTAACCGCTCAGAGCCAGGACGGAATAATAAATAATCAGTTGCATAAGAGGGCCGTAGAACTCGCTCTCCAAATTTGGTATCGATTACAGAAATTATTTGCTGTACGATTATATCTTCATCTTCGGCAGTTGCTAAATTCCCATCAATGAATTGTAGTGGGTATTTTATGCCACGAACAAGGGGTTTGAATTTAGAGTAGCTTTGATAATTCATGTCTTAATAATTCTCCCATTTGTTGTGAAATATCACGGGCGGATAGTTGTTGTGAAGGCTGATTATTGCTAATGTTGACAACTATTGATTCAATATTCATTGATGATTTTCCAGGTGTAGCCTGTTTGATTGTTACTGATTGAGGTTGGGGTGTTATACTTCTTTCTCGCGGATTTGCGGCAACGGTTAAAGTGGGAGTGGAATTAACAATATTATTTGTTAATCTATTCGTAGAATCATTATAATTATTCTGCCTAGAACTGGCCAATAATGAGGATATTGAGCTGAAGCTAGAAAAGTTTGAAACAGTTTGCTCTCTGTTTGTTGCAGATTGCTGAATAATCCGAGCAAGAATTTTGGGTAAGGATTGTTTAGGAATAATTATTTCTGAGGAGTTGGCGACAACTAAAGAAGCGCCTGGAGAGTTTTTGGTTTCAGTTTTAATTGTTTCTAAAAAAGACTGAATATTTTGTCCCGCATATTTAGGTTTGGGAGAAAAAAGGTTTAGAAATTGATTAAATACACCGCTAGAGGATTGACGGGGCAAGGACGGTGTTGAGGGAGAGGGAGATGGGGAGGATATAGAGGATATAGGGGATATAGGGGAGACGGAAGCAGATGGGGAAGGAGAGGGGATAAAACCACCAATAACAGGAATCCTGCGTAAAGAGTTTTGCAGTTGTAAACCTGCATTTTGGATGGCTTTAACGATGTTATCCCAAATATTGACAACCAGTTTAACGAAAGTATTAATCCGATTCTGAACGGAAGTTGTAAGGCTTTGGAAGCTAGAGATAAAGGAATCAAATGCAGATTTGGCATCTTTTTTAATGCCAGAAAGCCAAATGGAAAAATTAGAACGGAGGTCGGCGATAGATGTGATAGTTGAGTTATAAATATAATCGATTCCAGTCTGGATAAGTTGCATTTGACCGTTCCCGTTAGCAACCATTGCATCGCCCAAACTGTTGATTTCAACTCCTGTTGATTTGCTTATCTGAGACAAACGCTCAACGGCTGATAAGCGGATGATTTCAAAACCAGCAGCGATCGCACTACTAATCCCGTCAACCTTAATACCAGTCAAAGCTGATGCTTCAGTTGCCCAATTCCCAGCAGCATAGGCAATATCTTTATTAGAAGCACCCATTAACCGGGCGAAGAGGTAAAGGCTTCCTGCGGTAGCTGAGAGCGCCAAACCAGCCGTAGCTAACCCGCCAGCCATTAAGCCGCCACCTAACGCCGTCGCCACTCCTGCCCCAATCCCTGCAAAAGCGGTTTGAATTGGCACGACTATCGCCGCTGCTAACGGGACGACATAATTCAGTAATCCCGCCACTAACGCCCCTCTCAATGGTGTCAGGATGGCCGCCGATACGATACCTACAACTTGGGTAGCTAACCTAGCGAACGCCAGAGTTGCCAAGGATGTTGCCAAATTTACCGTTATCGCAACTCTTACCACTTTCGATATGGCTTCTCTCAATTTCCCATAGTCGATTTTTGCCAGTGCCCTAACGAAAGCACCCGATATATTTTGAGCATCCCCCGCACTCGGTTTGATAACTAATCCCGTAATGGCATCAGTTATTAATATCGCTAAATCCGCCCCAATATTTATCACTCCTGGCAAGAAATCTTCAATAATTACTCTTGTTAATACCCTTTTAATTAGCGTTACTCCGGTGGTAAATTCCTCGGAATTTATCACTATTCTTACTGTTTGCACCGCCTCAGAAATTCTGGCAAAAACTGAGTCAACCATCCCCCCTATTCTATCTTTTACTTTGGCGGCGATATCTCCTACTGATATTTTTGCCCCCATATCCAGAATAGGTTTTAATCCCGCTGTGGGTGACTTATAATCATCTTTTGTTGAGGTTTCCGGCATTTTGAAATTAGGAACTATGCCCAAAAACCTACCAAACAACGCTTTAATTCCAGACTGTAAAACTGTGGCGTTTTTCGTTCCTGTTTGCTCAACAAATCTTGAGATATCGCTAACCAGAGCAGAAACTTGAGAAATCCCAGAATTGAACTTGAGCAACCCCCCATAAATAACCTTCATCGGGTCTATCTGGAATCCTAACTGATTCAAGATTTTGCCGATACCAAATAACACCCCATCGGAACCAATGATGAGGCTGAGGGTTTCATTATAAGCAGAGAAAACTGATTGTACCCCTTTCATGTCGGGCTGCAAATCTCGCATCACACCAAAGATGCCAGCGGACGGGTCAAAAAGTGCCGTGTTAAAATTCTGCATCAACCCATCGACGGATTCCCCAGCCGCTTTTTTGAAGTCGTCCGTGATTAATTTCTGGGAAGCAGCAGTAAGAATTTTAACGCGAGTTTCAACGGAAACATCGTTAAGAGATTCGGCATTTTGAGATTTTAAAGCTCTGTCAATTTCATCTAAAACTGCCTTATTTTGCTCAAAGAAAGCAATTTGTCTCAATCCAGCAGTTGTAGCACCTCCCAAGGCTTTATTGATAGCAAGAGAGGTATTAGCAGCATCTTTAGTCGTAGTAGCCGTTAACGCACCAAAATTCTCAGATAATTCCTTAGTAGCACCCTTCCACCCCTCAATATTAAGCGTTCCTTCGGGGTTCTTAAATGCTTCTACCAATGAGGAAGAAATGCCTTGAGCTAATTGCTTGTAATCGTCCGTTACCCCAGGTAAGATTGCGGCGGATTTAGCAAGTTGCTGATTCAAATCTTCGACCGCAGTTTGAGCGCGATCGTAGGTGATATTTCCTAAGCTGGATAAAGCAGAAGTAGCCGCAATAGTTTTTATTTGGGTGTCCGTCGCCGCTGCAATTGAATTAGTAAGAGAGGCGACTGAATTCTGAATCGCTCCCAATCCAGCATCAAAAGCTTTAAGTGCTAATCCACCGCGAAAAACGCCACTTGTTATTGCGCCCGTCAAATTCTGAAACCCGCTCATTGCTTGGCGGGTGTCTGCGGTGACAATAAATTCTACTCTGGGGCGGCGGCTCACTTCTGCTGATTCTCCTTCTCAATTATATGATTGTAAATCCTCAATAACCCATGCCATTTTTCTAATGGCATTTTCTCAAATTGAGATAACTTACTAAAGGATTTACCGTTTAAATAAAACGTGACATTATAAAAATCCCACTCACTCACTGAGTAAAGGGCGAAAAAAGTCATCTTCCATTGCCCTAATTATCATGGCATCCAGCAACGGAAGCCCTAGAAATTCAGCAACTTTAAAATATTTTTCCAAAGGCTTTTCCCCGCCTAATTCGATTACCATTCTAGTTGCTATCTTAGCTACTTTCTGGGCTTCCGTCAGGCTAGGATTGAGCTTGATAGCGTTGATTTTTTCTATGTCTTCGTACCGCAAACCCCTAAAGGTTACGCTCTTGCCATCACTCAGAAAAGTTTTCCTGCTAAAGTTCTCAGTAGTAAAGTAGCCGAATTTTCCATCTCCAAACGGTGTGGCTTCTTTGGAATAAGGGACAGAAAATTTGCTGATATCTTCAGCCAGTTTCTTGAATTGCTGATTAACGACACCCATTTCCGACAGCGGTCGTTCCCGCCACCAGTCAGGAGACTGCTTAACCCCATTCACTAATGCTATTTCTGGAATGGAATTCAAGAAAGAATCTTCCTCAACGGGTTCATCGGAATCGATATCTACCTCTCCTTTCTCTCCTTTCTCTCCTTCCTCACTTTCCTCTTTACCGATTGGTTTTTTCGTAACAAAGAGAGAAAGGTGTTTGATTCTCAGGTCTATTTCAACCTTGTTTTTTCCTAATAAAAATTGAGTTTTCATTTATTGAAATTTCCAGTCTTCTACTGCTAAAGTTAGTTCAACCATTGCCACGTTCGCCGAAGTTTTATCGGCAGTGGGAGGGGGTAATTCGATAGGGTAACAGTTCGCGTACCGAATCGGTTTCCCGTTAGGGCGAGGCTCATTGTTGCAGTACCGAACTGGTTGCTGGATTACGATAATCGGCGGCGGATTATCTAACACGCACCAGTTGTCAAACCAGTCGAAAATGGGTTGGTCTCGCTCCGGCCAGAATGGTTTTGAGATGACCAGATTCTCTACTTTGTAAGGCCCTGGAATGGGTAGCAGGATTTTTCTGACACCATCTGACCAGTCCGCTGACTGACGGGTTTTTTTCGCTCCTGACTGCTTCTGCCAATACTCTTCCCCTGTTACTTCCGGGATTTGCAGTAGGAAGTCCGATTCCGTCAAAGGGGGAAGTAAAAAACCAGTTCGGGCATTAAATCCCGCCCCTCTGTTTCTCTGACCTTGTAGCGTATCTCCAGCAAATGCCATAGTAAATATTTGATTATTTGCCTAAAATAGAATGATAATCTATTCATTATCGACATTGAAACGATATATTTTCGCGTATGAAGACACCATTTTGTCAGGTTAAGTTTGCCGGAATTACAATTGAGTCTGGTAAGAATCTTGCAGACTATCGAATCTTTTTAGGGGAAAACAAGTTAGCTTCTATTGTTTCTTTTAGTGTGGTCGATATCGATTTAGAGATAGGAAGTTCGATTATTTTATCTTCAATCAATAGCGGTGGTATTCAAGTTCCTGACGAGATTTTACAAACGAGTCAGCCATTACCTTCTGTTTCAAGCGCAATTGGCAGAGGGTTTGATACTAGCCCTCAACCCTCCAAATCAGACGAGGAAAATATTAAATTAATAATTGCTGAAGCCCAAAAGCAAGGCATCACAAATCCACAGCAGATAGCTTACATTTTGGCAACTGCGGGGCATGAGAGCAACTATCAGCCGATAAGGGAGTATGCTTCAGGTGAAGCTTACGAAGGAGTTGCCCAATTAGGAAATACCGAACCTGGGGATGGCGTAAAATATAAAGGTGGTGGATACGTTCAACTAACAGGAAGGGCTAATTATTTAAAATATCAAGAATTAACTGGGATGCCGTTGGTAGATAATCCTGATTTAATTTTAAATCCCGATTTGGCGGCTTTCATTCTTGTGCATGGGATTAAAACAGGAACTTTTACTGGGCGGTCAATTGACGACTACACCGATGCGTCGGGCAACGTAGATTTTTACAATGCCAGACGAGTTGTGAATGGGATTGATAGAGACACCGATTATCAAGCTGTGGATGTTGAGCAGCGATCGCAGGAATGGTTAAACAAGCTGCCTCAATATGTTGCCACCACGCAAGTTAGTTCCCCTTTACCACCTCAAAACCCCTCCCCCGCAACGACATCAACCCCCACGACATCTCCAAAAAATTCTACTGGCGGTGGAGGTAAAAAAGGCACAGAAATCGTCGTGTCCCTATCCTTTGAGGGCAGTTCGGAAACTTCTTACCATTTCATCCATACAGGTACTCGCGTTTCTAACACGACTGGAAAAACTGTTATTGAAGGCAAAGGGGTTCGGTGGAAAATGACTCGGACTCCTAAAAACACCGCTTATCAAAATATCACTTTAAAACAACTTGCCCAGAAAGTCTGCTCGAACTACGGCATTAAATTAGAGATGGAAGGCGACGGGCCTAAGTACCAGTTCTTAGACCAATCTCGAATGACAGATTGGGAATTATTATTGCGAGAAACACAGGCGGTTGGTTACAATATCAGAGAGAAAGATAACACGCTAATTATTAAACCTTGGAAGCCAGATTTTGGCGGTTTTCTGGTAACGAAAGATATGGGGGCAATAATAGAAATATCGGACGAAGCTCAAGCTGAACGACAGTTATCACAGGCAAGGACTGGAGCACCGCCAGCAGTAGAGCCTGGGAGGGGCAACCGGAAAACGGGAGAGATTAAATTCTCTAAGGGAGAAAAGAAAGGGAAGGCTTTGCAGGAGGCGATATTTAGTCAGTCGCAGACGGGTTCCGCGCCACCGCCTCGACAGTTACACGGAACCCCGGCAAAATCTGAAAACGACTCTCCCACAGAAACGGCGGCCGCAGGAGGGCAAGTGGAAAGAGGGAAGAGCACGGGAGGTAAGAGTGCCAAAGGTGAAGCGTTCTCCTCTTTGTTATCTGCCACAGCTTCTAAGAATGCTGAGAAAATTGTAGAAGCCGCAGCGCAAAAAGCCGGGGTGAAATCTGAGCCTGAAACTAAAACGGGAAGCGGGGCAGGGACATCACTGCCGAATCAACCTATCGGGTCAGTTGATGTCTCTGATGGGGAAGCAACTGGACTCGCTCTGGCAGAAGAGGCAGAACGGCTGACAGTGCAGGCTTATCCCATCACAGTTACGATGGCCCTCGCCCCTGAGAATTTAGCTTTAGCCCCTGGGTCAATTATCGCGATCGCACCCGATTGTTTTGAATCCGCAACAGCAGGCAGTTTATTCGGCCGCGAGTGGCGCATTAGTTCTGTAGAATTTTCTGGGGGTGCTGAAACTGCTCACACTTGCACCGTTCAAGCGTACTCGCCTCAAAAAGTGACGAACGCGGCGGCAAGACCAACGACACAGCAAAATACCGGTAGTGCTGGTGCGCCAGCGACGTTGGGAACTCCTGTCAATGCAGGGCAGTTGGGAAATATCGCTCTGGCGCATCCTTTACCTGGTGCGGTGACTACCAGCGAATTTGGGCCCCGCAGTTCTCCCACAGCAGGCGCGTCATCTAACCATCAAGGTATTGACTTGGCTCCCCCCGGTGGTGGCAATCCCCCGGTTTTGGCGGCTGCCGATGGTGTGGTGGTTGAAGTCCGAGAAGCTGGCGGCTACGGCAATATCGTGGTCGTCGAGCACGGCTCCTACCAAGGGCAAAAAGTTGAAACTTTGTACGCTCACCTCGATTCTCAAAGCGTACAAGTTGGTCAACAGGTAAAAGCTGGTACACCAGTAGGGATTATGGGTTCAAGTGGGGTGGGTACTGGGGCTCATCTCCATTTTGAAGTTCGCTTGGATAACGTCCCCCAAAATCCCCGCAATTATTTTAATTTTTAACCATGATTAAAAACGATTTCATTGGTGCGATCGCTGCTTTGATTGTCGAAAATCAATCTCGCTCTGGCATCCAAAATCACCCGGAATTTGGAATAATCTCGAATATCACAGACCCGTTGAAACTGCGGCGGGTAAAAATTACCACTGAAATCAAGGGCGGCAAAACTGAGTCAGATTTTCAGATGCGGCTGTTACCTTGCCCATTTTTTGACCCCCCTATGCCGTTTTCTGGGATGAGTGCTGTCAGCGCTAGTTTTAACGGCAATCCCCACGATAGAGTGTGGATGGGATGCTTAGTAAATGATGGCAATCCCCCCATGCCCAAGAAAAATCCTCTTGATTTATGGTGGTTACTGCCGAACGATTCAACTATTCAGGTAGCAGGCAAATCGCTTTTTCAAGTAGAGAAAGAATCTCTGATGCAGTTTACCGACAATTTTGGGTTAGATGTTGGCAAAGATGTTCGTGTTGAAGTTGGGCAAGAATGGTCAGAAGAAATTGGAGATGATTTTACCGCTATCCACAGAAAAAATCACAAATGGGATGTCGTTGGCTGGTTTAAACAAACTATTAAACGGTCGCTTCACATCAAAGCTCGGTCAATGGTATTTGAGTCAGAAACAGAAATTGTTTTCAAAAATACTGCGGGAGCTAAAGTCCGTTTGTTACCCACAGGTCACATTGTTTTTGAGGACAAATGGGGCAACAAAATGGTCATGGGGTCTTCTGGCATTGGTTGGAATTTAGGTGGTCGCCCCCTGAAAATTACCAATACTTCTAGCGTGTCAATTAGAGGAAGACAAATTGCTACCGTTCGGGCTATTGACTCTCGCGGTCATCGGATTGTTTATCGGGGTTGGTAAGAAGAAGGGGAGATGGGAAGATGGTAATTACCAATTAGCAATTACCAACTGACAACTAATAATTGAGGAAAAAGTAACGCGAACTATTTCCCCTAAACCAATTTTTCTGGGGTCTAGTTTGAGGGGAAATAGCGTGGCGTAGTCTGGGAAAAAGAAGGAAAATGGGAAACGCACTACTCGCATCAGAAGACGATGAATTATCAAAGACGACTAGGTAGTGACGCAGTAAATTAACAAAACAAATATGCCAATTGCTGAAATGATAGAAAAAATTTTGCTGCTAGCAAGTTTCGCTAGCTGCCTCTCTGGGTTTGCTTTTTGGTTGGCCGCACTGAAAATCAAGAGTGAAATCCACTTGGAAATCACCAAACAATTAGCTGAATTATCTATTACCCAAGCACGGCAAGAGCTATCGGAGGAGAGGCAAAACAATCGAACGCTCGTAAAGATTCGAGGTTGGATTGATAAAAACGCCCTGGATATCGGCAAAATAAAGCAAGAAATAGAGCAGATTGAACAGTTTTTGGTACTCAAGCATAATTATCATCGTCGGCCACAATTACCTGAAAATACGCTGCCTGACGATACCAAACTATAGCTGAATGAAGGTAATTAATAGGCGGCCTAACGCGAGCCGCCTATTAGTGAGGGTTTAAATTGCAAGGGCTTCCATTAATTGAATTTTCGTCATGTTGCTGTAGTTCTTGATTTTTCGTTGCGATGCGATCGCTTTGAGTTCCCTGATTGTGGGTTCTTTTATGGCGGGTGCGGCGATGGGTGCGGGTTTGGCAGCGGATTCCGGTGCGGCTGGTAGGTAGGGCTGGATTTCAGGGGCAGGTGCAGCGATCGCGGTGGGAGCGGGGGTGATTTCGGTTTCCAGTTCCCGTTTCATTTCTTGTAGCTCAGTTTCGATTTCCGCAGTGCGGCTGGAGATTTGAGCTTTGCGCTCGGCGATGCTGCGTTTGGCGGCGGTGATTTCGCGGCGGCGGATTGATTCGGGGTAGATGGTGAGAATTGCGATCGCGTGACTCACACCCGCCAATATTTGCGCCGTTTCTCTCAGAGCTTTGATTGTAGTGTTCATCGGTTGAATAGGTTGATGTAGTTGTTTCAATCCCTAATAGAGATTAGAAGTTCGAGATTGCATCCATCTTTAAACTCTCTAACCTTCACTTCATCGCCAATATGAAGAGTCTTCAAGTATTCTTGTTCCGAATAATTGTCGATAATCATCCTAAGAATTTGGCCGTCTTTCTTGAGGCTAACAAGGAAACTCTGGTCGTGGATGAGGCTTTGTTTGAACTCGTGAAGATAGTAAATAGAATGCGGTTTCTTGAACGTTCCCTCTGTGGCGTTTTGGGATTTTAATCCCCGTCTTTCCGGGGTGTCATCCACTACGCGATTTCAGGGCTCAATCCACTGGTGATGTTGCATATTAGTAGTCTTCTGACATCAGCAACCTAGTCCGTCCTTTAAGCGGTTCGTACTTTTAACACAACTTCAGTTGATATTTATATGATAACTTTCTCCTCCCTGTCTGTCAACACCCTGTATATACCAACTTCCTCGCTATCAAGGATAAATAATTAGTATTGCTTATCATTTTTTGTCTCTGAGTGAATGCTTGGGTGTACTTAGGTTTATCCGGCAGCAGTTCGGGAAAAACACATCGAGAAGAGCCGTTAAAGATAAAATTTCAACTGGTGACTGATTGGTTAATGATTCGGTGACGGGTCAGAATCTATAGTGTGTAAGCATTTCAGTCAAAGTGACTGATTTTATCTCTATTCGCTGTGAAAAATTAGAAAGAGAAAGAGCAATTTTCTTGCTTGGTAGAATAAAAAGAGAGATTGGATAGAGGGAAGTAGAGAGAAATTTCACAGCGATGTAGAGGAAAATCATTCAACATTGCTAGAGTGATTACGTAGTATAGGCTCTGACCAGTCACCGTATCGGTCAAGAAATCGGTCACTGCAAATTGTCGGAAAAATGTGCGGCAGTGAAGGGACACCAACCTTTCTATGAATAATCAGGATTACTGATAGATTTACCAATGATTGACACGCAGTGTTAGGCTGTGTATATACGGATAATCGCTCACAAATTACCCCCCAAATGGATTATCAGACACCCGACAGCCAGATTAATTTCAGGCTTCATAGCGCTCTCAAAGCGTCTTTCATAGAGCTTTGTAGGGCTAACCAAATTACTGTCAGCGAGGCCTTAGTTACCTATATGCAGCGCTGTGTTGATAGCAATGAAATGCTGGATAATTTCACCGTTGAAAAACGACTGGTTGATGTTGAAAGCCTGCTTATAAATGTATGTTCTCGGTTGGCAAAATTGGAGGGTAAATAGGTACGCCTTGAGTTACGGTCATGGCTTTATTATTTTTTAGGAGTTGTAAATTATGTCTACAAAAGCATTGGGGATACAAGCCGTTTTTCATTCTGATAAGCAATCCTGGTGCATTTGCTGTGATGTTCCTGATGGAACCGGCATTAGTGGCAACAAAAAACAATTTGTCGATATCTGGGTTTCAACCGAGGCGATGAATGATTTTTGCCGCACTATTGAAACCCAGAAAGAAGTCTTTAAAGAAGAATTGGAGTGAGCGACTGAATTTTTCCGGCGAATAAATCGAGAGTCAAAAGCATTGAAAGCTTTACGCGGTATGGGTTTTTCCGGCGAACAAATGAGGAAGTACGCGCACTATACGGATGAGGACTTCCGCCTTCATTTAAAAATTAACAACGTCCCTCAAAACAATAGGCGCTTCTTCAATCATCAAGAAGCGCCTATTTTGCAATGATGATAAGTTTTAGGGCTTGACCGAGTTGTAGGAGTTTGGGTCAGCCACAAGACTATTCCAAAAACCAACACCTAAGTTCACAAAATCCTTGAACGTAGGGGCATCTGAATCGGCTTTACCCGCAAAGAGCTCCCACCAATCGGCTATGTCTTCAGCTATTTCTTCAGGGGTTCCGCCCTGGAAAAATTGAGGGTTTATCCCCTCTAATTCTTTGATGGGAACGCCTGAAAGTTCGGCTAATTCTTCGAGTACGAGTTCCATAATTCTTACCTAATCAATTGTAAATCGTAATACAGAACAGGTCTAAGGTCTAATGGCTTCCCATAACATAGCTATGTCTTCCAACTCCTCTTTAAATGTTGGGGCTATTCCATCCCCAAGCTTAAAGTCATCCCATTGTTCGGCAAGCTCTTTAGGGTCTACTGTCAAAACACTTTTGAGATATTCCGGTTTTATTCCTTCCAATTCCTCAAAGGGAACGCCGGAAAGTTCGGCTAACTCCTTAAGTTTAAGTTCTAGTTCGGGTTCCATGTGGCTGTTTGAGGTGTATCAATCAATTCTAAACTATAACTATTTTTTGGGATTACGGGTTTTGCACCTAAATTATGGGTAATCTACCTACTAATCGGGTAAATCAAATTGATTATGTAGTTCCATTTGAAACCCGCTTTCTTTAAACCCATACCTCTTGTACCAGGACTCCCTATCGCGACCATCCCCCGTAGCAGGAACACAATCCATGCTACGTTTCGACCTTGGTTGAGACAGATAATGTTTCCAACATTTAATCATCATTTTTGCCTCTTCAGCAGGCATATTTTCACCCACGTCTCGATAAGCTATGTAATTGCCGTCAACAGTGAAAGATACTGTTCCACGCGGCGATATGTACATCTGGACACGCTCACCCCGATATACCTGCTGTTCAATGTCTCTATCTTCTGACCGAGGATTTCGACTCAAGAACTCTCGTTCTCCAAGGCCGCCTCTCAACTCACGGAGTTTTCTCAACCTCGCCCTCTCTTCAAAACTTAGCTCTACAGAATCCCCATTGCGCGGTGGTTTCACCCCAATTGACATCAACTCCGCCGCTGTTGTTTTCCCTAGCTCTCCAGAATTGGTGGAGATTTCTCTGTGGGGGATTTCTTTGCGAACTCCTTGAACTTTTCTGATATCTTCTTCTGACCAACCTACCCTTGCAGCTTTCGCAAGAATTTCCTTCTTTTGTCGCTCGGCTTCTGTTAATGGCGGTCGTCCACGTCGTCTAGCGGGTGTTTCGGCCGTCGTTACCTGACTGGCAGACACGGGTGATGGCGTTGATGTAGATGCGATCGCGGGTGATGGCAATGGCGTTGCAGACTGTATGACGACTTCCTTCTGTGGACTCTGCGTAGCCCCTGACCTGCCAGAACTTCCACCAGCGGTTGCTACGCCACTACCGCCACTACTACCGCCACCACCATGAACAGCATTCCCCGCCGCTATCCAATCGGCATGATTGGAAAATTGACCCGGCAAAGGACGATTGCAGCGCCGCCCTTGGGCTTGACAAGAACTCCCGCAAGGGAAACCTTTTGTACACCTGGGTGCTCTTCTGGCCGTAGTATTTCTAGGCATTTTTTATAATGATAAATTTGACCGCTAATTACGACTACTAATTACGCCCCTTCTCCCATCAACAATTGACGGTCTAAACCATTAATAATTGCTTGATAAACTTCATTTTGATTCTCTGTGGGTACGTAATCTTGTAAAACGCTACGGGGGGTTTGAGCTATTAATCCTACTTTTCCTTCCCGTTCCAAAAACCGCTTTAGGTCTGCACCGGTTTTAAAATTGCGAATACCGTGTTTCTTTTTCAGGTAATCAACTATTTGAGTTAAGGTTTGACCTTTGAAAGAGACGTTTTCCTTGATTACTTCAATCGTTGGTTTTTCTACTTCTACGATCGCACCTGCAACTCCCCGTAGAGCGAGAACAGCGGGAGCGCCGTGCAAGGTAAGCATGGTGCAGTCCAGTTCCCGACCTTTGTTGCGCTGTTTCTCTATTTCTAAAGCCAGTTTCAGCCCTTCTATCTCTTCCGACTGAGCGGGGGCAACTTTAACCGCAATGCGCTCGCAATCAAGAAAATATTTGCGAATCTGTCTGCCTTGAGATGTACCCGCCATCATACCCAGCGATTTAAAGCAGTCAATGGTTAGGTAGATTTCAAGATAAATGCTAGAACCGCCTCCAGACGAGGCTTTGTGGCACTTAACCGTTTGGTTAAGTGTGTAATCCAAGTCCTGTTCAAAGTTGTTGAGTAGTTTGTTTTTCGCCTTCTGCTTCGTTGAGTAGCCTAGCCACTGCCAAGCGGCATCGAAATCAACTGGGAACTGATTGCCACTATTTACGAGGGACAGCGCTAATTCTTGAGAGAATGGTAGGATAGTTTCAGACATATAGACCTCTTGGTTGTGTGATAGGGGCAATTTAGCGGCATCCGCGTGTCTCACCTAATTGTTCAACCAATTATATCAGATAACACATCGCTTTCGATGATTATTATTATCGCAGCAATCTATCCATTCTTCAACCCATAACTAATCGCTGGCTTATTCGTCGTTTTATCTTTGGTAATCTCGAAATCAAATTCCCCTTCTCTGCCTCTAAATTCCCCTGATATTTTAATACTTGTTTCCGTCTCTTTAACCTCAGAGATAACGACATTCTTAGGGAATGGGTACAACGTTTTAATCATCCTCGCCACAATTTCAACTGATAGTTTTTGATATTGTTCCGGTGTTATTGTGTTAATATCAGGCAATATAGGTAATTTCATTAAAGTTAAACTCCATAATCTCGGACAATCTTAAGGCAAATTGAATATCCGCATCATCTTCAACAGGGATAAAATCTACTTTCGCACCTTTTTTAAACTGTTCTAAATCTTCAATAAAAACCTCTTCAATTCCTCCCAAATATTTAATCGGCATTTCGGCTAAATAGGCAGTTTCGGCATCATCAATATTTTCCCACCCAATCATCACTTTATACTCGTCAAACTCGTCTTTGTCATTAAACTGACTGACAATAAATATCGGGGACTGAGTATCTTCACCTACTAACATAGATGGATGAACGTAACAATCTAAAGCCTCACCGTCCGTGTTACGATAATTCCGAATGTGACCGTACCCAGACTGTAGCTTTTTGGCGTGATTAGTTCCGGGAAACCTGACTTGTCCCGGCAAATATTCAATACCTAATTCCAGTCCATTCCACTTAATTATCCGGTCAATTACTGCGCGAAAATCAAGAGAATTAGTCGGAGTCTGAGAAAAATTTGTCTCCCCACCATCAAAATTATAATCATCACCATAAATTCTGGCTACTGCTTCTGGCTTCAGGGTGAATCCCATATCAAATAACGTGCGATCGCGTTTTGACCGTTCGCTTAAAGCTGTCTGATTTGCCGGAAATTCTATCTCAATTAATGGCAGTTCGCAATCAAAATTATACTGAATTAGGAATGTTAAAACACCTTTTAAATGATGTAAAATATCTTTCGCGTCTGATTCGGCTTGGGTTTGTTTTGACTCTGAATCGGATTCGGCAGGCTTACCGCTTAAACCTTGATTAGCATCCTCGCCGTAAGATTCTCCAAGAATTAAAGAGCGCACAGTTTTTTTGCAGAATCCTAACAGCCATTCGTAAAAATTCTTAGACCCCTGAGCGTTTTTGGCTTCCAATAAAGTAATTGCTGTGCCTTCGGGAATGCCGAAAAATTTACCTTGTTCGTAAGCTTTCAGCGCTTCAAATAAATCGACTGTTCCCGCTTCTACCGTGTAGGAGCCAACAGGGACAGGATGAGCAAATCGTTTAACCCAATTAGCCGCTGACTTTAGCGATTCTGGGTTAAGAATTGCTAGAAAATAAAGTTGGTCAATTAGCCCCGCCCCGATTGGGTATTCAGGAGTAGAATTATAAGAAAATATCGCTAATTTAAACGGATTTATTTCTAGTATCCCCTCGTAAGTGTTCGCCAGAAAATCGTAATTTTTGAAGTTGAAAGTATTGCTTGCTGACTTACTATTGGCAAGCCTGAAATCAATCATTGACGGACACAAAGGGCTTGAATCTTTAATAATTAATTCGTTTTGAGATTTATCCCAACAAAGTTCATCAATCCAAAGCCCAGTAACAACACCTTGAAGAAGACGCGATTCCAAATTAGAAAAAACTGCACCATTTAAAAACGAACGCAGAAATTCAGCCGCTTTTTTATCTTTTGGAGACACAGGCGTGACTTTCCACACGCCTTTCCTTAACTCGGCTACCCGTTCGTTGATAGCAGCTTGAACGAAACTGTCAGATAAAACAAATCTTGATTTATAGGGATTCGGAATTGGGAATTGTCCCATCCCTCCCCACTGATAACGAGAAAAAATACCGTTAAAAATATCTAGCTGTGCCATTGGCGTTTAAAAGTTTCGTTTTCTTTTGAAATAGAAGTAAATAGAATTAACTTGCTGCATATTATCAAATTATAGAGAAAATGCCAATAACGATTCAAGCAACAAACGCTCCAGGCGTGTATATGCGCGAGGGCATAGCACCATCCGGTCGAGTGCCGCGTTTAGCGACATTCAACGCGGTTTATATGTTTGGCAGAGTGCAGGATTTGGCGGGGATAACACCAGGGGAAATTTACCCGATAAACGATGAAAATGAGGCCAAAGCTCTCAAAGTAACATCGTTGGGTTTGGCGGAAATCAGATTATTTTTCGCGAACTATCCTTCAGGAACGATAAGATTTATTCCTTTGCATAAAAGCGAAGTATGGCGGATTGATTTAGTGCCGGGATTCACCGCAGAAAGAGTGCTGACAGTGAAAGCGCCTGCTCAAGCTGACAGAACAGTGAAAATGCCTGCTGTTCCACCGCCGCCCCCTGCTGGTGTCACCCCAGTCCCTCAACCAACCCTCGATGATGTGGTTGAACCGCTGACTTTTGACCCTCAGATTGAGTGGATTCCAGCTAAACGGTATCTATTAATCAGGGATGCAGTGGGTGTCACCGTCTCTTCCGCCGCTGGTTTCACCGTAACGAAAGTCACCGGTGCGGCGACTCGCGTTTATGATTGGGTGACGACTATTGCCAACTTCTCAGATTTTGGCGGCGAAATGGTTGTGCCTCAAGGGTTCTGCGCTGCACCAGAAGCTTTTGTAGAATTGCCTGTTGAGGATGCGATCGCAGTCGGTCAATCGCTGATTGATATGGCCGGTGAGGAAGGCAAGGACTGGTACGCGGTTGTGGATTGCACCCCCAGCCTCGATTATTTGCAAGCAAAAACAGAAGGACTGAGGTACGTCGCACCAATGGGACATGGGGGGTATTACCACCCTTACGTCCGCTCGGCTGACCGCTCAGAGGGCATTCCTCCTAGCATGGGGATTATCGGCATCGCCTTATCCCGGTACGCCATCGAGGGAATTAAGGAACCGCCAGCCGGTGAAAATTATCCCATGCGCGGAGTAATCGGTACGACTTACAAGATTGACCGAAAGCGTAATGCTTGGGGGGCTTTGGAAGGCATCAACTCAATCCGCCAGTTCATCGACAGAGGCGTTTGTATCTACGGGGCTCGTACCCGTGCCAACACTGTTGAATTTGCGGGTATGCCAGCGCGGATAATCTGCAATGTTCTGATTGGCTCGTTGATTCAGACATTGCAGCCGATGCTGTTCAAATCGAACACGGCTTACAGTGGCAGCACTTACTTGCAAACCATTCGTGACCTTTGCTGGGATGTCTGTTATTTGATGTGGCTCGACGGCAACTTTTACGGCATTTCGCCAGCCGATGCGTTTGAGGTGGTTTGCGACTACTCGAACAACACACCAGCGACTTTGCAAAATGGCATCGTCAATGTTGATGTCTTCTGCGTACCCGTGCCGTTCGTAGAGCGCATTTTTGGCACTGTGCAGCGGGTTGGGATTGGTATGATGGCTCGCGTTACGGCCGAACGTCGCGATAACGGGCAATTATCTTTCGGTCGAGAAATTCAAATTGGGCCGCGCCCGTAGGAGTCAAAATGCACCATCACCACCATCAGTCAGGGCGGGCTATTATCACCGCTGCACCTCGCCCTTACGCCGCCACTGCCTACGCCTCTCAAACGGGAGAAGCACGGCTTAACTGTTCCAATTTCCCAGACAACGAAGACATCAAACTCCGGCTTACTCTCGCCAATCGGGACAAATTAGACCCGCGCAAACTTTACGAAGAAGTTTTCGGCATCGGTATCTGGGAGTACGCAGTCTGTAAACCAGAGTTCAACAATATTGAAGAGCGAGTGCTGGTTTTTGCGAACTCCGATGCTTTCAATATCCCATTTACATCAGAATTGCCTGACCCATTACTCAGACCCGTTTATTTCACCCCTGAGAAATTAATTTTAGAGGGGCTGATTCCGGTTGAGGCTTTGGGTCAAATTCCAGAGCCAGAGGATTATCGTTGGTATGAGTTCGAGATTTGGAGCGATCGCGCCTCACAAGTTTTGGATTCTGGAACTTTTACTCGAACTCCGCGCGATCGCGGCAAGAAACGACAAGTCTATTTTCACAGAACTCCTACTTGGATACCCTAATTATTATGCAGAAAGTTGAAATTAACGCGCTCCTTCATGCTGAGAAAAATCAGTCATTGGAAGGACTGAAAATCAGGCAGAACGAAGGCTTTGGAATTGAAATTAGAATTAAGTCGCCTATCGAGTCAATTAATGAATTTCCGCTAACAAGAGTGGCGGGAATGCGGTTAGTTTTCAAGGATGAGAAATACTCTGACACTCCATTGAGGGTCAAAACCTGGACGGCTGGAGCCACTACCGCTGGTGGGACTGCACCGGTTCAAAGACCTTCAGAACTGTTATTAAGAATGCGAGTGGAGAATAGCGATTTTGCTGCTCTTGTGATTGAACCACCCCGCGAAGGTGAGGAAGAAGGTATTGATATTTTTTGGTTTGCCTGGATGACTTTACCAAATATTGCGGGAGAGCAAACAGAACAGATTATTGCTGAAGGTAAGATGCGTTTGTTACCCAAAGTTTAAATTAAAAAGGGGGGAGAATTTCGACAGGCAACCCTCCTTCCCAAACCACATCAAATCCGCTTTTTTGAGCCCATGCAGCAGCTTCTTTTGCCAGAACAACATCCCCACAAATTAAAGCGTCTGTTGCAGAATTTAAAGTCCAATTTAACTGCTTTTTAGGAGTAGAACGCTTGGCTGCTGGAACAAATCTTTTTGGCAAATTAGACACAAATGTGGGTGTAGAAGCAGGATTTGTGACAGTTTCATCCACTGGCAAAGCACAGGATTCATCAATACTGACAACTATTGATGAATTTTGCACTTTTTCCTCACTCGGTAATGACTCATCTGGAACCGCAACCGCTTCCCCTAACTGGCTCTTTCGTACTTACTATGCTAAAATATTAGTAAATAATTGGTATCAAAGTTAATTATGAAAAAGATAATGACCAAACTGCTAAACCTACCCGGAGTTATAGTAGAAGACAGCAGACAAACAGATGAAACATTAATTTTCTCCGTAAAAGTAGAGACAAAAACGGCAATCT